>CACMUP010000011.1 GCA_902616905.1 uncultured Bacteroidota bacterium | reverse complement strand
AGCGTGGGCAAGGTTGCTACCAAAGCCTTACGTAATGCTGGCAGAGTTCCGTGTGTACTTTATGGTGGTGGTGAGCCCCTCCATTTTTCTGCACCTGAACTCGATTTCAGTAAACTCGTCTATACACCTAACGCTCACACAGTAGAAATTATTCTTAAAGATGGAAGCAAAACTTCAGCCATCATGCAAGACATACAATTCCACCCTTTGACAGATAAAATATTGCATGTAGACTTTTATCAGCTATTTGATGATAAAGAAGTATCAATGAATATTCCTGTTAAAATTGAGGGAGCTGCACCCGGTGTTTTAAACAGCGGTGGAGTGTTAAGTAGAAATAAAAGAAAGTTAAGAGTTAAAGCACTTCCCGCAAACCTGCCTGATTTTATGATCGCAGATATTTCTAAATTAGAGTTAGGAAATAAACTTTATACATCTGAATTGCAATCAGAGAATTACACAATTCTACATCCAGACAACACCGTTGTTTGTCAAGTAAGAACTTCTAGAGCTTCTATAAAAGAAGAAGAAGCTGTAGAAGAAACAGAAGGTACTGGGGCATCTGCGGAAGCACCTAAGGAAGGAGCTCCAACAGCTAAAGAAGGATCAGAAGCGCCTAAAGAAGGCGGTGGTGAAAAAGAATCTTAAGCTTAAGGGATAAACTTTATTTTAATAAAGTTTAGAGCATGTGATTCTATAGTCACATGCTTTTTTTATTTTAGAGCATGAGACTCTTAGAAAGATTTTTTAAAAAGAGGACCCCTACTGTAGAGATGAAAAAATATTTAATTGTAGGACTTGGAAATATTGGTGAAGAATATCAAAATACTCGCCATAATATAGGTTTTCAAATCCTTGATCACCTAGCTGAAAAACATGATCTTGGCTGGGAGGTAAAAAAACTTGGTAACTATTCTAGCTTAAAGGTTAAAGGAAGACAGTTTATACTTATTAAACCCAATACCTATATGAATAGAAGTGGAAAATCAGTACGTTATTGGGCATTACGAGAAAAAATTCCTTTAGAAAATATTTTAATTGCTACTGATGAACTGCATCTTCCCTTTGGATCAATAAGATTAAGATCTAAAGGAAGCCCTGCTGGACACAATGGTCTAAAAGATATTGAAAATCAGCTTAATACTCCCCATTATTGTAGACTTCGCTTTGGAATTGGTCAAGAGCAAAAAACTTATGACCAAGTTAAATTTGTTCTTGATCCATGGAATAGAAAAGAAGAAGATACCTTACCTAAAATAATCGAAAAATGTGCTGAGGCAATTATTTGTTTTGGGTTAGAGGGAATAAATACTGCTATGAATAAATTTAACGATAATTATCAATCTGTTTGAAAACTAAAAACTTTTGAGCGGGATTGATTTGTATTTTCATCTATAGTTATTACCTGCCAGAAATATTCTGATTTTTCATCTAAAATTTCAGTAGTTTGTGTTTGAAGAATCCCTTCTCTTTTTAATGAAAGCTGATCCTCACTACTTCCTATATAAAGATGATAAGACGTAATATCTTCGTCTAAATCTTTTGCCTGCCAACTAAAGAGAACTTCACGAGAATTTGTCAAACTAACTATAGAATTATTTTCAGGTTGCAATAATTTGGCAGGAAAAGGAAAATGACTCTCTTCAGGTAAATCTTCAAGATAAAAACTCCAAGTCTGGCTATCGGCAGAAGCCGTTGTGAGACTTGATTTAGATCTCACAAACCATTGATAGGGAAAACCAGCTGGTAAAATTACTGAAATATTTAAAAGGTAGGTACTGGATCTAAATTGTTGGTTTGTAAGAGTGTTTTCAATTATCAATTCATACTGATCAGCGTTTAGTGCAGCCGTCCATTGAAAGCGAACTTGTCTTTCTAGATCATTTACTCTTGAGGCAGTTGTACAAGATTCTAAATCATTTGGAGCAACTAAATTAACAGATTCAGGGTCAGGAATTGGATCGGGACCACAACTGATAATTAAAATCATAAACAAAAAAACTTTTTTCATTGCTTTAATAATTTATGGGTTTCACTATGGCTGCCATAATCAATTTGTAAAACATACCAACCCCTAGGGAATGATCCCATAGAAATATTATGAATCCCATCGATGTCTGAAACTTTTTCTCTTTTAATTAAAAGTTCACCTGATGCAGAAAATAAATAGAGGTCAGCAGCCTTATCCTTTGGCAGTATCAAATTAATTTTTTCAATAAATGGATTTGGGAATACTTTCGCTTGGGGTTCCAAATTAATCCAATCCTCAAAAATCCCTTGGCATATTTTATTTGTTTTAATCTTAATTCTATTTAGTTTTTTATTTAAAGGTAACTCAACTGTATTTTTATCTGTAACCAGGTAAGTCCTTTCATTTATTAATATTTCATATTCGCTACTCCCAGATAAATTAAGTGAAATTGTTTGTTTTGAAGGGTTGTATTTTGATACAACTCCTAGCTCCTCAGGGGAGCTTATTTCGGTAAAGAAGCAGTACTGAAAGTCAGGAAAACGATTAGAATAAACACATATATCATATTCACCTGAAGCAAGATTTTCAAGAGTTTTTCCATTTTCAGTAAAAATTAAGTCCCTTTGATATCCCGAGGGACCATAAATTTCAGCTCTATAAGTGAAGTTAGCAAGTGCATCAAATCTCAACGATCCATTTTGATTATCAGGACAACTTGTGTCTTTTTTTGCTATACTTATGTTTTGCTCTGAAAAAATATCACACACATCCCCTATTTTATTATTGTCAATGTCTGATTGATCCTCATTTGTTATAAGTGGACAATTATCCTCACTATCAACAAAAGAATCGTTATCACTATTAAATTCAATACCACCCTCCACACATAGGTCAATACGAAATTCTAATAACCTACCAATATCATTTTTAGTCTGATCCAATACCAATAGTCTCCACTCACCTCGTGAAGAAGTTCCATATAAAAGACTAAAATCCTGAGTAGGATCTTCAGGATCTTCAGTAGGCCTGTAGGTTCCTGTAAATGGAGACAAACCCTCATTTATACTCAAGGTTGCTTCTTGATCAAAAATAGTTTGCGTATAATTATCACTTGATCCTCCTTGTTTAGAAGACAATAAATAGCGATCTCCATTTGGAGCGATAAGGTACAATGAAAGATCCTCTAACCATGTATGAGTTAAATCTACAAGAACATTTATATCTAATATAGGAGCGTCGAAATTTATATTAATTATTGAGTAAGTTTCTCCTTCATCATTATCTGTTGCGTCAACTAAATCTTTGGGAAGATCAATTGATCTGTAGCTATCACAGAAAGTTGAATTAGTAATAAAAGAATAAATCTCTGAAAAATCAGTGCTTCCGCAATTATTTTGATTTTGAATTCGCCAATAATAACCTGTTGAAGGAGATAATTTTTGAATTTGAATTTCAGAAGTTGCAACTAAAGAATCTAAAATCAAAGATTCAAAGCTTGGGTTTTTAGAAAGTTGAACTCTAGTTCGATCTACATTCGATCCTTTTTCCCAGGACAAAACAGGACTTAAACTTACATTAGTTTGCTCATTAAAAGGCTCTAATAATTTTAAATCATCATAAGTATCACTTCGCTGTTTCAAAATAAATGGGAATGACTCTACTATATTATTGTACCTAGCATCTAAAATAAAATTGTAATCCCCTGAAGTTAAAGAAGAGAGTCCACTTAAAGTGAATGATCCTGAAGTATCTGGTGAACTATAAGTTGATTTTGAATATTCTACCTCTACACCATTGGGTAAAGAGCTTATTTGAAGGTTAAAAATGCCATCAAAATTTTCATCTTTTTCAATATTAAAGTCAAATTGCAGTGAATTTTCACCACAATTTTCTTTAGCAAATGGATTTAGATTTAATACTAAATCTCTAGATTGAATTGTAAAAGGAATAGAGTTGATTGCAAAAAAGATATTACTTACCGGTTTAATCTTTATCCTTGCATTTGTAGTGTCAATACCATTGGGAATAATTACCTGAGCAGAGCCGTTATTAGGGACTGTTTCAGCTAATACAATTGGAAATGTACTTCCTCCATCGGTAGATAATAAAATATTTACACTTGATGCATTAATCGGACTTTGATCGGTTCCCTTAACACTCCATAGAATTTCCTCAAACGATCCCCCTTTTATGATTTTACCAAATTGGTTTTGTGAATCCATAGTGAACGGACCTGCGTTAGCAATTGAAGTAACCTCAATTTTATCTTGTGCTATTTGACTAAAAGAGGCAGTTTGCTTTCGAACTGTAAGTCCCCAATTTATAGTTCTACTTACCATTGGTACTGTCTCCCAATCATCAAACATGCTCGGGTTTTCCTCGGTTAACTCACTTTTTAGAACCCGATCTAAATTGGGTATTATTCTTTTAGGGTTAGATTTAGGAAGAACAGACCTCACTAGTGCTCCAGTTTGATTGTTAGGTCCAAAATTACGGGATGTGATCTCTGCACTATCCAATTGTTCCCAACAGTAATTAAAGCTTTCTGAAGTTTTTCCAATTATAGTGTTGATAGATAGTTCGTAAGCAGTACCAATCGGAATTATATAGTCTTTACCTGCATCAATACTAAATGTATCTAGAGATATATTTTCTGAAGTGCCACAAGAAATAGTATTTACATATTCTAAAATATTTTGAATACTGTAATAGTGAAAGTAAGGATCCCCATGCTGCTGAAGATCATCTTCACCAGTAATCCCTGCATATCCCATTATTGTTGAACCACTACCTGGCTCAACATTAAAGCCTGTTCCTTCTGTTTCAAAAGAATAGGTATGATAAGCACCGAATTGATGTCCTATTTCATGACCAGCATAGTCAAGATCAAAATAATCATTGCGAAAAGTTCCCCCGTATATATCTCTAAATGGATGTGTTGAATATCCTTGTGCTTTTTCACCTGAAATACATACACAGCCTATACAACCTGCATCGCCATTGGGTTCACCATAATCAAATAAATGTCCTAAATCATATGCCCCGTCTCCCAACTCTTGATCCAAAGTTGTTTGAAGTTCATTACTAAAATTTCCTGTGTAGGGATCCGTATTTGAGTCACTATATAGTAAACTTGCATCGGATACTAACTCAAGTCTGACATTTAAATCTCTTTCAAAGATTACATTAATTCTATTGAGAGTACTTACAACAGCAGCAAGAGCATCCTCACTATTAGATCCATTTGAATTATCATTATCCCCCCAGAAGCTCGTGAATTCTCCTGTAGCGGATATAGCAATTCTAAATGTGCGAATGGATTCTGTTGCGAATTGTTTTTTTGATTTGTTCTGATTCAACCTATTTCTTGATAACCCGATTTCAGTTTTACAAAACAAAGGTGTACTTGAATCTTTCTTATTTTTTAAATATGTGTAATGTAATTTTTTCTCACCCTTGACCGGCTGAATAAAATAATCAGGAGCATTATCAAATTGTAACCACCCGTTGATACCCTCATATTGAGTGCTTAGACTAAGTCTCACATTAGGTCTAGTTTTACTAATTCCCTTGTAGGTTTTAAGGTTAGGATATTTCTCTATAAGATGCTTTGAAAGTAAATGTGTCGGTTCAATTTCAAATACTTCTTCTTCTCCTTTTTCATTCGGCAGTATTATTTCATTTTTACTCTGTTTAGCATTAAACTTATTTGATGAGAAAATAGCCGCTGGCATTTTGAAAAAACGCCCTGCTAAAACATCAAATTGATTTGTTTGGTTATTGTTTTTAATCTGTGTCCAATGATCTTGACTAAACAAAGTTTGGAAGGAAATTAAAATAAAAATAATCCACCGAATACTAAACTCTTTGAGGCGATAAATGTTGAGCTTTTTCAATTCCAACCGTTCAAGTGTTGGTTAAAAATAATCAAACTAATTCTTCTGTAACTTATATTAATGTACTTTTGTAAGGCAAAAAAGAAGACGTTTTTTGAATGAAGGTTTTTCACGGAATTGAAAACTACTCCTACTCTACCAAATCTATTTTAACCATTGGAACCTTTGATGGTGTTCACGTAGGACATCAAAAAATTATTCGCTCATTGGTTAGTCATGCCAGAGAAAAAAATCTACAAGCGAATCTTCTTACTTTTTTTCCTCATCCTAGGATGATTTTGCAAAAAGAAACAAGTATTAAATTAATTGATACTCAAAAAGAAAAAGAGAGAATTCTAAAAAGTTTAGGTATAAATAATTTAATTGTCCATCCTTTTTCTAAAGATTTTTCTAGACTTACCGCTTCAAAGTTTACAAGAGACATACTTGTAGGTCAACTAGGGATTTCTTCTCTTTATATTGGTTACGATCACCGTTTTGGAAAAAATAGGGAAGCTACTGTTGAAGATCTTGTAGAATTTGGAAAAATGTATGATTTTGAAGTAATTATAATTCCAGCTCAAGATATTTCTTCAATTACAGTGAGCTCAACCAAGATAAGGGAAGCTATAAAAAATAGTGAATTTGAAAAAGTAAAAAAGTTTTTAGGTCGTCCATATGAACTAAATGGAAAGGTAATAAAAGGCGATGGTCTGGGAAGAACAATTGGTTTTCCTACTGCTAATTTAAAAGTTGATGAACAGTATAAACTTATTCCTAATATAGGAGTCTATCTGGTTAGGGCTCGCTACAATGAAAATGATTATCTAGGAATGATGAATATTGGAAATAGACCCACCATTAATGGTAATAAACAAACGCAAGAAGTTCATATTTTTGATTTTAATAAAAGTATTTACGATGACCTTATAAAGGTATGTTTTCTTAAAAAAATTAGAGATGAGAAAAAGTTTAATTCCTTAGATGAATTAAAAAAACAACTTTTAAAAGACCAAGAAAATTGTAAAAGAATCATAAGTAGTCTCCAGCCATTATAAAATTACTTTATTTTTGCACAAATGATATTTCATGCTTGCACTGCAATACATTAGAGAAAATAAAAGTTCTGTTCTAGAAGGTCTTGAGAAAAGAGGGTTTAAATCTGTTGAACTTATTGACCAAATTATTGATTTGGATGAACGAAGAAGAAGTATTCAAACAAAATTAGATTCTCGCTTATCTGATTCAAATCAGATAGCAAAAGAAATTGGAAATTTATTTAAGTCAGGGGAAACAGAAAAAGCCAATGTACTTAAAGAAACAAGTATTCAAGCTAAAGAGCTAACAACACAATTACAAGAACAATTAAAAAAAATCTCTTCTGAGTTGCTAGAATTGAGAACTCAAATTCCAAATATTCCTGATAAAAGTGTTCAAGCTGGAAACACTGAAGAAGATAATGAAGAAGTTTTTAGAGCTGGAGAAATTCCAAGACTAGATTCAAATGCGCTGTGTCACTGGGATTTAGCTAGTAAATACGATCTTATTGATTTTGAATTAGGTAATAAAATCACAGGAGCAGGTTTCCCAGTATACAAAGGCAAAGGTGCAAGATTACAACGTGGTCTTATCAATTTTTTTTTGGATCGCAATACAGCAGCTGGATATAAAGAAGTTCAAGTTCCTCATCTAGTAAATGAAGATTCTGGATTTGGTACCGGTCAACTTCCAGATAAAGAGGGACAAATGTATCATATTCAAAACGATAATTTATACCTAATCCCAACAGCTGAAGTACCAATAACCAACCTTTACAGAAATTCTTTACTAAATGTGTCAGAGCTTCCTATAGCACTTACCGGTTATACTCCTTGTTATAGAAGAGAAGCTGGAAGTTATGGAGCACATGTTAGAGGATTAAACAGATTACATCAATTTGACAAAGTTGAAATCGTTAGAATTGAAGAACCTCAAAATGCAATGAATGCTTTAGATAGCATGGTGGATCATGTAAAATCTATATTAAATGATCTGGGTCTTCCGTATCGTGTTTTAAAACTATGTGGTGGTGATTTAGGTTTTACCTCTGCTTTAACATATGATTTTGAGGTATTTTCTACTGCTCAAAAACGTTGGCTGGAAATAAGTTCAGTATCTACATTTAACAGCTTTCAAGCTGAACGTTTACAATTAAGATATAAGGATAAAGAAGGGAAAAAACAAAGTGTTCATACTTTAAACGGAAGTTCCCTTGCCTTGCCAAGAGTAATTGCAGGTTTAATAGAAAACTTTCAAACTGTACAGGGGATTAAAATTCCAGAAGTACTAGTCCCCTACACAGGTTTTGATTTAATAAATTAAGATGGTAATATACAATGTTACCTCCCATGTAGAATCATCTGTAGAAAAAAGTTGGCTAAATTGGATAAAAGAAAAACATCTACCGGAAATGCTAGCAACAAAAAAGTTTAAAGCTGCCAAAATATTTAAGATTATTAGCAAAAATGTAAAAGGAGTCAGCTACACAGCTCCACATAACAGTTATGATAAAAAGTCTTTAAAGCATTATCAAAATTGTTTTGCAGCTAAACTTAGAGAGGACGATGTAAATAAATTTGGAGATCCTATCTTATCATTTAGAATTGAACTTGAGTTAATTGGACAACAACCATGAAATCAGTAAGAGCAAAAAAAAATTTAGGCCAACACTTTTTAAAGGATTTAAATATTGCTCGTAAAATTTCTGAAACATTAACCTTTGAGAATTATAATAAAGTTGTAGAGATAGGACCAGGAATGGGAGTGCTTACTCAATTTTTAATTGAAAAAACTAAAGATCTTAATCTTATTGAAATTGATTCAGATTCAGCAGCTTATCTTAAAAAACATTATAAAGAAAAGGTTTTCAATCTCATAGAGGGTGATTTTTTAAAATTAGATATTGAAAAGACACTTGGATCTGAGCCCCTTGCTATAATTGGAAATTTTCCTTACAATATCTCCACTCAAATTATTTTTAAAACTTTAGAACACAGAAATCAAATCCCTTTTTTTTCAGGAATGTTTCAAAAAGAAGTTGCAGAGAGAATTTGTGAATCTCCTGGCTCTAAAAAATATGGAATACTTTCGGTACTAACTCAATTATTTTATGAAACAAAACTACTTTTTGAAGTTCCCCCTGAGGTATTTAGACCAAAACCTAAAGTTGTTTCTGCTGTAATTAAGTTGGAAAGGAAAGAAAATTTAAACCTAGATTGTGATGAAAAGTTACTCTTTAAAATCGTTAAATTAAGTTTTCAACAAAGGCGCAAAACTCTTAGAAATAGTTTAAAAAAATTGAATATACATGAAATGTTAAGAGAAGATAGTATCTTTGACAAACGTCCAGAGATGCTCTCAGGAAAGGACTTCGTCCAACTTGCAAAAAGGATTGGCAATGGCAACATTTCAAATTAATTCCGATTTTATAAATGAAATAAAAGACCTTATTGCAAAGGGAAACAAAACCCGTATAAAATCAAAACTCAAATCAGCTCACTATGCTGATCTAGGAGAAATTATAGAAGCCATTTCATTAGAAGAAGCAACCTATCTTATAAAATTATTAGGTAGTGATAAAACTGCAGATGCTCTCGCAGAAGTAGATCCTGATATCAGAGAAGGAATTTTAGAACAGCTTTCAGCAAAAGAAATTGCCAAAGAAGTTTTGGAATTGGATACTGATGATGCCACGGATATTATATTGGAACTACCCGCCGAAAGGCAAGAAAAAGTAATGTCGCAGATTGCAGATGATGAGCACGTAAGTGATATCAGGGATCTTTTAAAGTATGATGAAAACACAGCAGGGGGACTAATGGCAAAAGAACTAGTCAAAGTAAATGAAGACCTTAGCGTATTAAAATGTCTTAATGAAATGAGAGCTCAAGCTGAAAATGTTACTCGTGTGCACTCAATATATGTGGTTGATAAAAATAATAAACTTAAAGGGAGGCTCTCGCTAAAAGATCTGATTACAGCCAATTCTAAAGCTAAAGTAAAAGATATTTATATTCCAAAGGTAGATTATGTAACCGTCGATCAAGAAAATGAAGAAGTGGCTAAAATAATGTCAAAGTATGACTTGGAAGCTATTCCAGTAGTCAATGATAGTAAAGAACTTTTGGGTCGTATCACTATTGATGATATTGTAGATGTGATTAAAGAAGAAGCGGATAAAGATTATCAATTAGCTGCTGGGATTTCCGCCGATGTTGAAGCCGATGATAAAATATTTGATCTTGTTAAAGCAAGACTACCTTGGTTATTTCTAGGGCTACTAGGTGGTTTAGGAAGTGTCTTTATACTCCAAGATTTTGAAACAATCATGGAAGAGCCCACAATTCGAAATTTATTTTTTTATACCCCACTAATTGCTGCTATGGCCGGAAATGTAGGGGTTCAATCTTCAGCAATTATTGTACAAGGAATTGCAAATGATGTTGTTAAAGGTTCTCTTTTCAATCGTTTAGTAAAAGAAATAGGATTAAGCCTTATAAATGGATTTTCACTAGCAATTATCATTCTAATTTTTGGACAAATTATCAATCAATCATTTTTAGTAAGTGCAACCATAGCAGGATCGATGATGTTAGTTATAGTTGTAGCGGCTCTTGTAGGAACTTTTGTTCCTATAGTTTTAAATAAACAAGGAATTGACCCTGCTATAGCTACTGGTCCTTTTATAACAACCGCAAATGATATCTTTGGTATTTTCCTATTCTTTTATATTGCAAAACTTATTTTAGGTTTTTAATGAGAAAACCGCATATACTTCATGTAGACGAAAATCATCCACTTTTAATTAAAGGGTTAAAAGATATGGGGTTTGAAAATGTAATTGAATATAATACTCCACTTGAAAAATTAATCCCAAATCTTAATCTTTATGAGGGACTTGTAATTAGAAGTAGATTTCCGATAGATAAAAAATTTCTTGAATTTGCTACGTCTCTCAAATTTATAGCACGTGTAGGAGCGGGTTTAGAGAACATAGATATATCTTATGCTGAGCACAAAAACATTAGTTTAATTGCTGCCCCTGAAGGTAATAGAAATGCTGTTGGTGAACATGCCTTAGGTATGTTACTTTCAATTATGAATAAATTGAGAATTGGGCACCAAAACATTTCTAAAGGATTATGGCTTAGAGAATTTCATCGTGGATGTGAGATTGAGGGTAATACTGTAGGAATAATTGGTTATGGTAATACAGGTAAAAGTTTTGCAAAAAAATTAACTGGTTTTAATAATGTTGAAATTCTATGTAATGACATTAAACCAAACTTGGGAGATAATATTGCGAAACAAGTTTCTATAAATGAAATTCAAAGTAAAGCTCAAATAATAAGTCTCCATGTTCCAGAAACTGACCAAACAATAGGAATGATAAACAAAAATTTTATCTCAAAAATGAAACATCCTTTTTGGTTAATAAATACTGCTAGAGGTAAAGCTGTTGTTACAAAAGATTTAGTTGATGCCATAAAATCAAAGAAAATAATCGGAGCTGGATTAGATGTTTTAGACTATGAATCCTCTTCTTTTAATTCTGTTTTTAATTCTGATAAAGAAATGAATTCATTAAAATTTTTGATAGAAGCTGATCAAGTAATTTTAAGTCCACACGTGGGTGGTTGGACAGTTGAAAGTCATCAAAAACTGGCCAAAACCATACTTAACAAGATTCTTAATCTAAGAATCATATAAGAAATTGGGCTGTTTCTTGTGTTCTTTGTTCTAAAAGAATTGGTTTTTTAAAGCTATTAATAAATTTAGATGCATTTTTATCAAAATGTCTTATCGTATATAAATCGACATTTTCGATTACCTCAACATTAAATTTAGAACGCAAAACGAGAACTAACTCTTCAAGACGTTTATATTTATTATAAACACATACTGAAAAGCTAATAGCAGAATTTTGAATTAGCTCCACTGGCATTTGATATTCATGAAGCATACTGAAAATATAACTAATATTTTCCTCCACAATAAATGAGAAATCAATAGATGAAAGCCTTAATAATACTTGATTTTTTTTAACAATATAACAAGGTATATTTGGCTCGATAGTTTTCCCTTTTGATACTGCAGTACCAGGTTTTATTGGATTTTCAAATGACTTTACATAAAGAGGTATCTCCTTACGTTGAAGTGGTTGCAAAGTTTTTGGATGAATCACAGAAGCACCGTAGAAAGCAAGTTCTATTGCTTCTCTATAGGAAATCTGATTCAATAATTGAGTGTTTTGAAATACACGAGGATCACCATTTAAAACTCCAGGGACATCTTTCCAAATAGTTACAGAAGTTGCATTTAATGCGTATGCAAAAATTGCTGCTGAATAATCAGATCCTTCACGTCCTAAAGTAGTAGTAAAGTTATTTGAGTTGCTTCCAATAAACCCTTGTGTTATAATTAAAGAATCATTTTCTACTTGCTGTTTAATATTTTTTTGAGTTAATTCCCAATTTAAATTAGCTGCTCGGTAATAATCATCTGTTTTAATACAATTTCTAGAGTCCAACCAAAAGTTATCTATTCCAGAAAATTCAATAAAATGGTGGATGATTTTTGTGGATAATATTTCTCCATAGCTAACTACTTGATCATAAACAAAGCTATAATTGGGAGATTTATTTGAATTTAAAAAACCAATTAACTCATCAAAAATTTCATGTATCCTCTTTTCTATTTCGGAACTATTTTTTTCAAAAAGATCTTTTATTATGTTTAAATGAAATTCTTTAAGCTGATAAATCTCTTCTGGAGTTTTATCTTTTTCTTTAAAGTAGTCATCAATTATTTTTTCAAGGGCATTAGTGGTCTTTCCCATAGCAGACACTACCACTAATGTATCTTTATGACCAACTGTTTTAATAACAGATACAAGATTTTTTACACCTAAAGCATCCTTAACCGATGCTCCACCAAATTTAAATACTTTCATATTTGATTAAGATTCTTTTAGTGAGTCTAAAAATTTTCCCATTTCCAAACGATGCATTTGCACTGTATCCCATTCATTTAAGACAGTAGCACCACTATTTTCATAAAAATTGACAGCTGGTGTATTCCAATTTAGAACATTCCATTCAATACGCTGAACCCCTGCGTCGTATGATTGTCTTATAAATGCAGAATACAATTTGGTTCCTATCCCTTTTCCTTTGTATTTCTCAGAAACAATTAAGTCTTCAAGATGAAACGTAGGGCCTCTCCATGTAGAATATCGAGGATAATATAATGCCATTCCTACAACTTTATAACTGATTTCAGCAATGATACATTCAAAAAGAGGTTTTGAACCAAAACCATGATTTTCAATATCTAAAACTGATATTTTTACACTATCAGGCTCTTTTTCAAAGATTGCCAATTCTTTAATTAAGTTATGAATTGCTCTACTATCCTTTTTTCTCGCCTTTCTTATAACTGTTTTCATTGAAAAATTTTGATGCAAAAGTAGGATAACTAGAAGATACAAGCCTTAAAGCTAAATAAATATCACAATTTTGTTAGCTATGTTATAAAATAGAGGTCTCCTTTAACCAAGTTAATGTAACTCTAAAAAATTCTTCAGGATTTTCAGCATGTAGCCAGTGTCCTGATTTTGTTATCATCGAGTAGCTGGCACTTTGAAAATGATACCTTATAATAGAATGATCATTATCGGTTATATAATCCGAATTTTGACCTTTTAAAAACAAACATGGTTTGTTAGATTTAGCATCTTTGTCAAGCCCTTCACCAATTGCTTCACTTGAATTTTTCAAAACCTCAATATTAACCCTTAAACCTAATTCCCCTGATTTTTTCCAATAAAGATTCTTGAGTAAAAATTGTCTTGTTGAGGCATCGACAACCCAATTTGATAACTTTTCATCAGCCATTGCCCTTGATGAGATTTTATTAAAGTCCAAATCTGACAAACCATTTAGTATCTGTTGGTGGTGAGGATCATATTTTTTAGGTGCTATATCTGCAACTATAAATGCCTTCAATAATTGTTTATGGTAACATGCAAGATGCATCGCAACCTTACCTCCCATTGAATGACCCAGAATTATAATATTATTTAAGTTGTGATAACTACAGTACTCAACAATGTCTTGTGCCATATTAGAATAAGAGAATTTTGGATCCCAAAAACTACGCCCATGATTTCTTTGATCTACAAGATGGACTCTAAAGCCATGTGGAGTCAAACGTTTAGCATAGGTTTTCCAATTATCACCCATCCCCAAAAAACCATGGAGTATTAATAAATCTTCTCCCTGTTCACCTAAAATTAAACTATGAAGAATATTCAATTTGTAAGACGTTGAAGATACATAGGTATTACATTTTCAAAACCTAAATATAAACTTTCGCAAATCAGTGCATGACCAATAGAAACTTCCAATAGATCAGGAATATTTTGCGAAAAATAAGCTAGATTTTTTAGATTTAAATCATGACCAGCATTTAAACCAATACCTAGTTCTTTTGCTTTTTTTGCTGCATTTATGTATGGAGAAATTGCTTTAGATTTATCAATGTGATAGTTTTTCGCATAGCTTTCTGTATAAAGCTCAATTCTATCAGTACCAGTGTCAAAAGCCCCCTGAACCATTGGAATTTCAGGATCAACAAAAATTGAAGTCCTTATTCCATTTGCTTTGAATTTATCAATAATCTTTTTAAGATATTTTTGATGCTTTATTGTATTCCAACCAGCACTTGAAGTAATTGCATCTTCAGCATCAGGTACTAAAGTTACTTGTGTTGGTTTTATTTTAAGTACTAAGTCAATAAATTTAGGAATCGGATTTCCCTCAATGTTGTACTCAGTACTTAATACATCAGGTAAATCAAGTGCATCTTTATAACGAATATGACGCTGATCTGGTCTTGGATGTATCGTTATTCCGTGTGCTCCATACTCTTGGAGGTCTTTGGCTACTTTCAAAAGATTTGGAGTATCACCTCCCCTTGAGTTTCTTAGAGTAGCAACTTTGTTGATATTTACACTGAGAGATGTCATTTTTTTCAAAGATATTATGTTATCATTTAACTGAAAAATAACTTTTAGTAAAGAATTTATTTTTAAAAATATGATTTTAGAGTTTTGTACATTTGTTTTTATACTTTAATGATGAATATAGCTATTTACAGTGCATTTTATTCTACAACCTCAATAACTTACATTAAATCTGTCATAAATTATCTTGAAGAAAAAAAACACGTTTTTATTCTAGTTGATAGATTAAAAAAACATATTGGTTCAGAAGCTGATAAATACAATTATTTTAAAGATGATGAAATGTTAAGTCAAAAAATTGATTTTTTATTTTCTGTAGGTGGCGATGGTACATTATTGCGTTCTATTTCTATTATTGGTGATACCAAAATTCCTATACTTGGAATTAACGCTGGAAACCTTGGGTTTTTAACAACTATAAAGCGTGACACATTAAAAAATGGATTAGATATGTTTTTTAATGGAAAATATTCATTTGTGGAGCGGTCACTTCTTGAAGTAAAAACAAAAATTCCCATCGAAACAATTGAAGATAATGGGTATGCACTGAATGAAGTTTCTATAAATAGAAAAAATACAACATCTATGTTAAGTATCGATACTAATTTAGACGATCAATTTTTAACCACTTACTGGTCAGATGGACTAATAATTGCAACACCAACTGGTTCCACGGGCTATTCTTTAAGTAGCGGTGGTCCGATTGTGACTCCATCATCTAATTGTCTAATTGTCAATCCTATAGCACCTCATAATATTAATATGCGTCCTTTAATTGTACCTGATAAAACTTACTTCAAAATATCTGTCAATGGTAGGGGTAAAACTCATTTACTTTCCTTAGACTCAAGAATATTTACGTTAGAAAATGGTAATGATATTTATATAAGTAAAGCTAAGTTTAATGCTATAACAGTTCAATTAGATGGAACTTCATTTTTTGATGCTTTGAGAGAAAAGCTTTTTTGGGGTCAAGATTCAAGAAATATACAATAAAATAGGGCTTTTTCGGTTTATACTATACTAAAAACTTGGTCATTTAGTTATGTCACGCCGATGTATAAAAAAGTTTACTTTATTGCTTGTTTTTTTTTGATGAGATTTGCTTCAGCACAGTTTCATGAAATCGGAATTTTTCTGGGAGGTAGCAACTATATTGGAGATATTGGGAGTCATAGATATATTGATCCTAATGAATTCGCTTACGGAGTTTTATACAAATGGAATGTAACAGATCGATATTCATTAAGAAGCGGAGTAACTTTTTCCAATTTAAATGAAAATGAGTTCAGAAATACTGATATCAATAGATTCAGAAGATCGTATAAAGTTAACAACCCTATCCAAGAGATAACGGCAGGGGTAGAAATAAATTTTAAAGAATTTAATCTACATGACCCAGAATTCAGTTTTACACCATACATTTTCTATGGATTGGGATATTTCAGATATGATCAACCATATTTAATTTCTAACGGTCCGATAGATCCTCCTTCAATTAATGTTTTTAGTAAGGACAGAAAAATTGCTATACCGTTAAGTTTTGGTTTTAAAATAAATCCAAACCCATTTTTTGTTCTAGGTTTTGAAATTGGAGCCAGATATACCTTAACAGATAACTTGGACGGAAGTAATCCAACCACTGAGATTCTAACTGAGTATCCTTCCGCACTGGAATTTGGAAATTTTTCTAATAATGATTGGTATATTTTTACTGGTTTGACAATTTCATTTACCTTTGGCGATCTCCCATGTTATTGTAAAGAATAAATGAGTAAAAAACCAAAACATGTAGCGATAATTATGGACGGTAATGGTCGGTGGGCGAAAAAACAGGGTAAAAAACGTTATGCAGGTCATAATCGTGGTGCAAAAACCGTTAGTAAAATTGTTGAACAAGCAGCTAAAGAAAAAATTAAATATTTAACTCTTTTTGCATTTTCTACTGAAAATTGGAATCGCCCAAAAGATGAAGTAAATATATTAATGAAACTTTTGGTGAGTTCACTAAAAAAAGAATTTGTTAAACTTACGGAGAATGATATAAGACTTTCTTCTATCGGCAATATTGATTCATTACCTAAACTTGTTAAGGAAGAATTATCATATGTTAAGAATAAAACGAAAAATAATTCTGGAATGGTTCTTACATTGGCATTAAATTACGGTGGAAAAGAAGAAATTATAGATGCTGTAAAATCTATTTCAGATAAAGTTAAAAATAACATAATTTCACCCGAAAAAGTTGACGAATCCACCATAATTGATCATCTTTATACCCGAAATCTACCTCCTGTAGATTTACTGATTAGAACTAGTGGTGAAGAAAGAATTAGTAACTTCCTTTTGTGGCACATCGCATATGCTGAGCTATACTTTACAAAAACTCTTTGGCCAGATTTCACAAAAGAAGATTTAAATGAAGCATTTCGTAACTATTATAAAAGAGAAAGACGATTTGGAAAAACGAGCGAACAACTCAATTAGAATTATTCCGTCAAAAAAATCAATAGCTTTTCTTATCCTTATGATAGGAGCTTTCTCTTTCAGTCAAACAGAAAACTTTGTGAAAGGAAAAACTTATGAATTAGATTCTTTATCTGTTAGTGGAATTAAAACATTCAATGAACAAACAGTAATTTCATATAGTGGTCTAAGAAAGGGGCAAAAAATAAAAGTCCCTGGTGAGGAGGTTAGTTCAGTTATTAAAAAATTATGGGGATTAGAATTATTTAGTGATATAAATGTTTTTGTTACCAATGTTGAAAACAACAAAATTTCATTAGATATCGAAATAAAAGAACTTCCAACATTAACAGACGTAAAAATTAATGGATTAAAAAAGGGTAAAATAGAAACATTAATCAAGGATACTGAGCTCACAAAAGGGAAAAAACTATCGGAAAGTTTTCTAACAAACACAAAAAATTACATCACAAATAAATACAAAAAAGAAGGTTTCCTAGATACTAAAGTTAATCTAAACACGATAAAAGACACTGTTGGGGCAAACTCCTACAAAATGGTTGTAAACATTGATAAGGGATCTAGAATAAAAATAAAAAAAATTGATTTTGATGGAAATGTGGTTTTTAAAGAATCCAAGCTAAAATCAAAACTAAAAAATACAAAAGTTAAAAACCCTATCCGTTTTTGGAAAGGATCAAAATTTATCAAGAATGATTTTAATGATGACCTCAATAAATTAATTGAGTTTTATAAAGAAAACGGTTTTCGAGATGCCCGTATTATTAAAGATACTTTACTGAGAAACGAAAATACATCTAATTCTATAGCACTCAAACTTGACATTGAAGAAGGAAAAAAGTATTATTTTGGAGATATTAATTTTATTGGAAATACCGTTTATAGTAATAATTCTTTACAACAAATACTAGGGCTTAATAAAGGTGATGTATACAATGGCGTTTTACTAAAAAAGAGAATTGCCGATACCAGCAAACCTGATGGCAATGATATTACAAATCTATATCAAAATAACGGCTATTTATTTTCAAATATAAATGCAGTTGAAGTAAGTGCAATTAATGATACAATAGATTTTGAAATTAGAATTACTGAAGGAAAACTCGCTAATTTTAATAAAATTGTGGTAGAAGGAAATACAAAAACTAATGATCATGTAATCTATCGCGAACTAAGAACTAAACCAGGAGAATTGTACAGTAAAGATAAGCTTGTAAGAACAGTAAGAGAGGTAGGTCAATTAGGGTTTTTTGATGCGGAACAAATTAATCCCCAGATTGAAAATGTAGACCCAAACTCTGGAACCATTGATGTTCGGTTCAACCTTGTCGAATCAGGAGCCAGCCAAATCGAACTACAAGGAGGTTACGGACAGGGAGGTTTTATTGGAACTCTAGGGCTCTCATTTAACAACTTTTCAATGAGAAATATATTTGATAAAACAAAATATAAGCCTTTACCAATGGGAGATGGACAAACCTTAGCTTTACGACTTCAAGCAAGCCAATTTTATAACACATACAGTTTTAGTTTTTCTGAACCTTGGTTAGGTGGAGAACAGCCAGTCCAATTTTCAACATCACTTCAACATACAATTCAATATCGTTATGATTTTTTTACAGGCCTTGCTGATAAATCTCAATCTTTTCAAATTAGTGGAATAACATTAGGCCTTGCAAAAAGATTACGTATTCCAGATGATTTTTTTCAGCTCTCACAAGCAATTTCTTATCAATATTACAACTTAAATAATTACTTTACAGGTTTGTTTACTTTTGGTGACGGAGAAGCCAATAACCTTTCTTATACCATAAATCTTATAAGAAATAATACAAGAATAAACCCTATTTTTCCAACTGGTGGATCAACTTTTAGTATTAGTGGAAAGTTTACACCACCGTACTCTTTATTATCAAAAAAAGATTATTCAAATTTAGGGGTGTTAGCAGAATTTCAAGATGAAAATGGAAATCCAAACCAGTCAAAAATAGATCAAGAAAAATTTAAGTGGCTTGAATTTTATAAAATCAAGTTTAATGGAACTTGGTATACCCCTATTTATGAGAAACTAATCTTAAAAACACAAGCAGATTTTGGATTTTTAGGAGCCTACAACTTAGCAAGAGGAAATATTCCATTCGAGCGCTTCTTTCTTGGCGGTGATGGAATGATTAATTATGCTCTTGATGGCAGAGAAACTATTGCTCTTAGAGGGTATCCTAATCAATCTTTATCCAGCACCGATGGGTCTGTAATATATAATAAATTTACCTTAGAACTTCGTTATCCAATCACATTAAAGCCAACTGCTTCTATATATACTCTAACATTCTTAGAAGCTGGAAACGGATATAATAGCTTTAGGGAGTTTAATCCCTTTAATTCTAGAAGGTCTGCTGGAGTCGGAGTTAGAATTTTTATGCCTGCTTTTGGATTACTTGGTATAGACTTTGGTTACGGATTTGATAATCCAAATCCAAGCATAACCACCCCCAATGGATGGGAAACACATTTCGTTATTGGACAAAGATTTTAGATTAAACACGATTAAGTGTTAGTATATTTTTATAATAACTTACAAATCTAAACGTTAATTACTTAATGAATCTGATAAAATTTAAAAGTCTTTTTATAGTATTTATATCATTTATAAATATCTCAACTTTTGCTCAAAAGGGTACACGAGTTGGTTATATTGACATGAACATAATACTTAAAAATATTGATGAATACAATAAAGCAAGTGCGCTACTTGACAAAAATATTGAAAAGTGGAAAAAGGAGATTGAATTAAAAAAAATTCAGTTGAATCAATACGAAGAACAACTTAATACAGAAAGAATATTACTAACTCCAGAGCTTATAAACGATAGAGAATTAGAAATTAAAGATTTTGCTTCAGAAATTATAAATCTTCAAGAAAAGCGCTTTGGACCTAGTGGAGATATGATTATACAAAGATCAAAATTAATCCAGCCTGTTCAAGATCAAGTATTGTCGGTGGTGAAACAAATTGCTGAAGAAAAAAAATATGATTTCATTTTTGATCGATCTTCGAGTGTTACTATGCTTTATTCCGCAAAAATTTACGATATTAGCGAGCTAGTTATAAAAAGAATTAACAGACAACAACGAATACAAAATAGAAAAAACCAAATAGAAAAATTAAAAAATAACACAAGTAACTCAAAAAATTAACAATATCTAAACTTATGAAACATCTTATAACCTTATTTGTTAGTCTATTATTATTAATTGTTCCTATTAATACATATGCGCAGTCAAAAGTTGCACATATCAATACCCAACAATTAATTAGTGAGATGCCTGAAGTTATTGCAGCGCAAAGTGAATTAAAAAAATTAGAAGATCAATATGCAAAAGAATTAGAAACTTCTGCAAAAGAATTTCAAACAAAAGCTCAAACTTATCAAGGAGATGCTCAAAACCAGACTGAACTTATAAATCAACAAAGACAAGTTGAATTACAAGAAATGCAACAAAGGATTCAAGAATTCAGAGAAACAGCAGCTCAAGAACTTCAAAAGCGATCAGCAGAAATGATGAGACCATTATATGAGAAAGCCCGTGCTTCAATTGAAAAAGTTGCAGCTGCCCAAGGATATAATTATGTTTTGGACTCTAGCCCAGGAGGTAGCGTAATTATGGCTTCGGGGAAAGATCTAATGGCAGATGTTAAATCCGACTTGGGTTTCTAAATATTTATTTTAAAAACTTAAAGCTACCACTTCTTAGGGTAACTTTTTATTTATACCACGAAGCATAAAGAATATAGTTATTGGCAATTCTATCAATTTCACTTCTATGTAATTTAATATCGATATCTTTTATTTTTCTCGCAGGAACTCCACCATAAATTGAACCTGGTGATATAATCGTGTTTTGAGTCACAACTGCGCCTGCTGCTATTATACAATTACTTCCAATTAAACAATTGTCCATAATAATACTTCCCATACCTACTAATACATTATCATCTAAAGTGCAACCATGAATTATAGCATTATGTCCAATTGAAACATTATTACCTATATTAGTTTGTGCAGTTTTATATGTAGCATGTATTATAACACCATCTTGTATATTTACTTTATTACCAATTTTAATACTATTTACATCACCTCTAACAACTGAGTGATACCAAACAGATACTTCGTCACCCATAATTACATCGCCAATTACAGTCGCATTTTCTGCAAAAAAACAATTCTTGCCAAATTTTGGAGTAATCCCTCTAATTGTTTTAATTATCATAATTTTAATTAAAATATAAAAGAATTTAATCGAAATCGATAGAGTAAAATGTAATATTTCACTCCGAATAACTATTTTTATAAATAAATGGAAATTTATAAAATTACATCAAGTTCTGAAAGAGGAAATGATAAGGCTAGGTTTATAATTAATAAAAGTATTGGTCCAAAGAAACCAATTTATTTTGAAAATATTGATCAAGCGAAAGAATCACCTTTGATCCAGCAATTATTTTATTTACCTTTTGTAAAGTCTGTAAAACTTGAAGAAAAACAAATTGTGATTACACGTTTTGATATTTTAGAATGGGAAGATGTAATAGACGAAGTAAGTACTCAATTACAAAATTATCTTAATGATGGGGGTCAAATTATTGAAAAAAATCTAGCAGATAAGACTCCTGTTACAGTTTATGCTGAAAGTACACCAAACCCCTCTGTGATGAAATTTGTTTCAAATAAAAAACTAATAAATGAAATTGTTGAATTCAAAAATATTGATGATGCAAAAAATTCTCCTTTAGCTAAAAAATTATTTCTTTTCCCATTTGTAAAAGAAATATTTATGAGTTCAAATTATGTATCTATTACCAAATATGATATGCCAACTTGGGAGGAGATAGTTATGGACTTAAGAGAGTTTATTCGTTCATTTATTGAAGAGGGAAATGTAGTTATTGATAACTCAAAGGTTAAAAAGAAAAATCAAAAAATTTCTCCTTCAAAAAAAATTAATTCTCTCGAGGAGAAAATTGTTTCTATAATTGAAGAATATATTAAACCTGCAGTTGCATCAGATGGAGGAAACATAGTATTTGATTCTTATAATAATAAAGAAAAATCGGTACAAGTTATCTTACAGGGAGCATGTAGCGGATGTCCCTCATCAACTTTTACACTAAAAAATGGAATTGAAAATATGCTAAAAGAGATGCTCCCAGGAAAAGTTGAAACCGTAATCGCAATTAATGGTTAAATATTCCAGGATTTAATTATTAACTGTTTTTAGGAAGTGTTGCTTGAAAATCCTTTAAATAATACGGTTCAAATGTATTTATATCTTGATAATTTCTGTTTAATTTATGTTTCCATGACAACAAACACATATCCTTTGCTGAAGGATAATAAATATATTCAGAAAAATAAGCCTTTATTTTAGGTTTAATATTTTGGAATTTTACCGCCCCATTTCCTATGATTAAACAGTTTCTATCACCAACAACTTTATGAAAGCTATTTTCAGTAAGTACTTGTGCTTTTATTTGTTGAACACAATTTTCGTAGTTGTCATAAATTGCTGTATATACCTCCATTCTTCTTGCATCCAGCATTGGAATTAGAAAATCAATATCTTTTTTTTTTAAATATGGTTGGATCATCAATTTAAGAGTATCAATAGCTATTAACGGTAAATCAAGTGCATAACAAATTCCTTTTGCAGTGGCAACACCTATACGGAGTCCTGTAAATGATCCAGGACCTTTACTTACTGAAACCGCTCCTAATTCAGAAATATTTAGATTGACTTCTTGTAAAGCTTCTTGTATAAAAACATGAAGTTTCTCTTCATGACTATAATGTTCTGATAATAGTTTTTTCTCTGATATACATTTACCCTTATAACCTATTGCAACAGAACATTGTTTTGTTGATGTCTCGATATGAAGTATATAGGCCATTAAATAATTAAAAAATACCTCCTGAGCTTACACCGTCAAATTTAATAGCACTTCCATTTGTTTCTAAGTAATGTGGGCTACATGGGTAAGAAATTGTATTTGCCATCTCTTCAGTCGCGGCGAAATTTTCAAGCAAAGAGTTTTGTCTTTCAGTTTTAAAGAGATTAGTTTTAACTTCTCTAATAATTATATTTTTATATTTTGCTTTTTCTTTGATAATTTTTTTTGCTCCCTTACTTAAAGTTGATCCAGGTACTATTACGTTTGATGTTACATAAATTACTTTTGTCATATTTGATATTACTCTTGAAACAGCATGAATTGCTGACTTTGTATCACTGTAGAAAATCATGTCAGACGGAACGATATAACTACACTCACTCGAAATGAGAATTATTCTTTCCCAAAGAAAATTTGCAGTTGATTTTGCTTGTCCTTTAGGTATCGCATTTTTAATTACTATATATCCTTTATAAACCCAAAATTTCAACTGTTCATCATTAAGTACTCTTAAAGATTCATTATTTTTTCTTGTGTTTAATTTAATTGAACTACTTTTTGCAATTGAAGGATTTCCTGGAATTTTTTTATGCTTATTTTCATAGGCATTAGTTTTACATACTTCCATTTTATAATTATTTTATTAAAGATAAAAAAAGCAAATTGTAATCATTATTATTATTAAATAGCAATTTCAACACCAAAATAAAACTCCAATACTTTCAATTTAAAAATATAGTCGTACTTAGCCCTAACATTATCAGAAGCTGCAATATCGTATCTTTGTTTAATCTGTATAAAATCATAGGAGTTCAAAACTCCTGCCTCAAATTGCTTTTCAGCTATGAAATAAGCCTCCTTTCTTGCTTTTAGTGTTTTTTCTGAAGCTTCGTAAAACTTAAAAGCCCCTTCAGCATTATTATATGCTTGATTGATAGTATTTTCTAAATCTAATTTTGTTTGTTCAAATTGAGTTTCTGATCTTTTCAAATTAAGTTTTCTTCTTTTAATGTTATTTTTAATAGAAAGACCATTAAATATTGGAATGTTCAATGCAAGCCCATAACTATGTCCATCATTTTGTCTGAATTGATCACCAAAAGAGAGAGGATCGGTTATAGCTCTTTCAGGAAATTGAGAAACTACGAGTGATCCGTTTTCTTTTACAACACCAATTGGTGTTTCAATGAAATTTCCTGTTTCAATAAACCTATCACTGTAGGAAATCCTTGTATTATAATTATAAAATGCAGAAAGGGTTGGTAATAATGCTCCTTTAGCTAAATCTATATCAGTTTTCGCAAGCTCAATATTGGTTGCTGCAACTTTGATATCATTTCTTAAGGTTAGTGATTTTTCAAATATTTTTTTGGGCTTTTCCATAAGAATCTGAGAAAGTGGAACATCAAAATTTATATCAGCTATATCAAAGTTTTCGTAATCAGTTATTAAAAGTGATTGAGCGAGGCTAATCAAAGAAAGACGTGTTGCATTTTCAGATTGAACTAAAGCTTGTTCTTGAGAAGCTAAATTTGCTTCAATTTCGAATATTTCTGCTTCAGTCTGAACTCCAGCTGAAATTCTAAGTTGTGTTCTTTCTAATTCTTGTTTAGCTATCTCAAGTTGATAACGCTGCACCTGTTCCAATTCTTTGTTAAACATAACTTGTAAGTATGAATTCGCAACAAATAGACTTATATCATCTTTCATATCCTCAAGCTGATATTGTCTGGATATAATGTTAAGATTAGCTTTTGCTAACTGATTAATATTTTGTTTACCGCTAAATAAGGTTACTCCTAAATTTCCACCAAAAGAAGAAAATTGTGTTGTTAAGTTTTCAATTAATCCATTGGTTATGTTTTGACTTAAACCATTATTCCATATATGTTGAGATTGTGCATTTATTCTTGGTAAAAAATTTCCAATTGCATCACCTCTATCTATATCAGCTCCCTCTAAATCAAATTCAGATTGTTGGATATTGATATTCTTTTCAAGCGCAATATTTACACATTCTAATAAAGTATATTTTTTTAATTGTGCATTAATTGTAAACGATAAAAAGCAAAAAATTAAGCTTGTAACTTTATTCATAATCATTTAAATAATTAAGTTAATCTATTATCTCATTTTCAGTTGATGATCTGTCATCACCCTTTTTAGTGGGCTCAGTTTTATTCCATACTTTGATTTTTTCATTTTCAGAAACTCCAGAGATAATTTCAACATTTACTCCATCAGATATACCTATTTCGACATCTCTTCTTTCAAATTTTTGATCCTCCATTTCAATTTCAACGAATGGTTCTTCAGTTTTACGATCAAATTGAAGTAAAGATTCAGACATTGCCATTACACTATCCTTACGTTCCAAAACAAGTGATGCGTTTGCACTATATCCTGCCCTAACAAAAATTGAATCATTTAAATATAAATCAGCCTCTATTTTAAATTGAACAGCTCCTTGTTCCTCATTTCCTTTTGGAGCAATAAATTTCAACTTTGCTTGTAATGCTTGATCTTCAATGGCACCAAGACTTACTTCTAAAGGCATACCAACCTTAAGTTTTCCTACTTCTGCTTCATCAACTTTACCCTCAAAAATCATCTTGTTTAAATCTGCAATAGTTGCAATTGTAGTTCCTGCATTAAAACTATTACTAGCTATAACTTGAAATCCTTCTTCTACAGGAATTTCTAAAACAGTTCCTGGTACCGTAGCTCTTATATTAGTATTTGCGGACGCAGCTCCTCCTTTTGATCCTGACCTAATTATTTGTAAGTCAGAAATAGCATTTGATACATCTAATTTTGACTGATTGTAACGCAATTGTACATTGTCATAATCTTGTTTTGAAATAATTCCTTTTTCATACAGGTCTTTATTTCTATTGAATTCTATTTGTGCATTTTTAAGTACAATTCTAGAATTTGCTAACCTGCCTTCTGCACTATTTAAATTTTGCTCATTTGGTACAACCTTTATTTTAGCAAGTAAATCTCCTGTTTTCACCAAATCTCCTTCTTCAACAAAAATTGCGTCAATAATTCCCTGGATTTGCGGTTTAATTTCTACTTCATCTTCAGGAATAACTTTTCCTGTTACTACTGTTTTTTTCTCAATAGAAGTTATTAACGTTTTTTGGGTATCATATTCAATTACAGATTTATCATTTGTTTTTATAAAATAGGCTGCTGCAAAAAGTGCACCAATAACTAAAAGTGATATTGCTGAGTATTTTAAAATTTTCATGGTTTCATTATTATTGATTAAATTATTCTTCTCTTAATGCATCGATAGGTTTAATACTTACTGCTCTTTGTGCAGGTATGAGTCCAATAAGCGTCCCTAAAAATACCATTATAAACAGGGCCCCCAGAACGAAAGGTATAGGCACAGTAGGATTTGTATACGGGAAATCTGTTAAATCTTGAGTTGAGGCATTTATGCCAAATAAAACAAAAGCTCCTAGAATAATTCCAATAACTCCTGCTATTAATGTCAAAAAAACTGATTCTAATATAATTTGATTTCTTACTTCAGATGGTGTGGCTCCCAAAGCTCTTCTTACACCCAATTCCTTTGTTCTTTCCTTAACAGAAATCAAAAGTATGTTCCCAATACCAATGACTCCTGCTAAGATTGTTGCAATTCCAACAATAAGTGACAACAACGTCATCCCTTTTGAAAAACCTACAATTTTATTAAAAATCTCACCTAGATTAAATCCGCCAAAAGCACGCTCATCATCAGGAGATACTTTATGAATTCGTTTAAGGGTTGCTTTAATATTTTTTTCAACTTCTATAACATCTACATCATCATAAGCAGCAATAGTAAACCATTGAACCCAATTACCAGTATTATATATTTTTCTAAATGTTTCATAAGGGATGAAAATATCTCCATCACTCTCGAAACCTCCGCCAGGGATAAATTTATGTACTCCTATAACTTGAAAATATATATTATCAATTCTTATGTATTGTCCGATTGGATTTTCATCTTTTTCAAAAAGTTCCGTATGAGTTCTTTCACCAATAACACAAACTTTTCTTTTGAATTTAATATCTTCTTCGTTAATGAATCTGCCTCCATCATATATTTTCTTAGTAGCAATTTTTGTAAACTCAGGAAAATCTCCATAAACAGCATAATTGTTTGATTTGTTTTTCCTTACCACCAAAGGGGGTGCACCTGTGAAAACACCACGAGAATTTCTTGGCACGGCATATTGAACTTCGGGAATTGTTTTTTTGATGTAGTCAATATCTGATAGCCTTAGCCTTATGTTTCTACCTATCTTATAACCAGCATATGGAATGCTAGTTCTTTGACCCCAAATAAACATTGAGTTCATAGCTATATTTTCAAACTGCCTTTCAAAACCATTATCCAGCCCTTTAGCAGCTCCTGAAAGAGTTATATAGATGAAAATACCCCATAGCACACCAATAACTGTTATAATAGTTCTTGTTTTATTTTTGGAAATGGAACCAAAAATTTCTTGCCAAGTATCTTTATCAAAAATTACTTTAAAACTACTCATCCCTCAATGCTACTATAGGTTTTATACTTGAAGCTCTTTTTGCAGGAACATATCCGGCAATACCTCCAAAAATTATCAAAACAATTGTTGCTGTTATCGCTGTTACACTATCTATAAATGGATTTTTAATAAAGTATTCCTCTAGATTTAATCCTATATTTTCAAGAACTATTATTCCTAGAAATAAGCCTAGATATCCAGAAATTGTTGTTATAAATATAGATTCTTGTAATATCATTTGAATTACCGAATTAGGTGTGGCTCCAAGAGCTTTTCTTATACCTAATTCTTTAGTTCTCTCTTTTACCACAAATACCATAATATTTGAAATACCAATAATACCAGCTATTAGTGTTCCTAACCCGACAATACTTACAATCAATTGTAAAACAATAGCAAATTGCTGGGTTTGTTTTAAATCATCCGTGAGATTTCGAAAATAAATTCCATTTGGATCATCAGGAGCAATCGCTTTTTTATCTTTTAAAAATTTTTTTAAAGATTCTTCAAGTGCTAGTGCACCTGCATGCCCTAGTTCTTTCTTATAGGTTATTACAATTTGATCAACCTTATCATTGCTTTTTTCAATAAGTTGTCTGGTAGTATATGGTATATAAATATTTCTCTCTTCATTATCACCCCCATCATCTTGAAAAACCCCTATTACTTTAAATGCTGTAGATCCTACATTTATATATTTACCAACTGCTTCTTCGCTTTTAAATAAATCTTTTGCTACTAACCTTCCAATAACCGCACTTTTCTTTTTTTCTTTTATATCTAGTTGATTGATGTATCTTCCTTTCATTAAAATTGTTTTTTCAACAAACTGGTGACCAGGAGCAACAGCTCTTGTACTGTAACTATTGCTTTCGTTTTTATAACTAGTTAAAGCGCTTCTTGTAATTCGAGGTGTTAAATTTTCTATAAATAGAGTAAAATTTTCTTTTATATCTAAAAGATCATCGTTTTTAAATTCAATTCTCCTTTTTGCTTTAAAACCTTTATAGGGTTTAGAGGTTTTCCCTGGGTACAAGAAAATAGAATTACTGGCATCATCAAGAAAGAACTCCTGGAAAGTATTTTTTAATCCGTTCCCTAAACCAAATAATATTATAAAAATAAAGATACCTAGTGCCACAGTGAAACCAGACAAAAACGTGCGTAACTTATTTTTACTTATTGTATCTAATATTTCTTTCCAACGATCTCTGCTAAACATATGAAGAAGCTAGGATTTGTTTTATTTTGTTGTCTTCTATTATAACACCATCTTTAAGCTTTACAATTCTTTTACACATTTGAGCAATATCTTTTTCGTGTGTAACAACTAAAATAGTTTTCCCCTCTTCATTAATCTTTTGAATGAGATCCATAACTTCAAATGAAGTTTTAGAATCTAATGCACCGGTAGGTTCATCTGCTAATAATACTTTAGGTTTTGAAGCCATAGCTCTAGCTATGGCTACCCTTTGCTTTTGGCCACCTGAAAGCTCACTTGGCAAATGAGTTGACCATTCTTTTAATCCAACTCGTTCAAGGTAATCTAGTGCTAGTTCTTGCCTTTCCTTTCTTGCGATGCCTTGATAGTATAATGGTAAAGAAACATTTTCTAAGGCAGTCTTGTAATTAATTAAATTAAAAGACTGAAATACAAAACCTAAGAACTTATTTCTGTATTTAGCAGCCTTGGTTTCGTTTAAGTTTTTAATTGGAACATTATCCAAAATATAATCTCCTTCATCTGCAATATCCAACATGCCTAAAATATTTAAAAGAGTTGATTTTCCTGATCCAGAAGAACCCATTATAGCTACAAGCTCACCTTCTTCTATATTGAAATTAATCCCTTTTAAAACGTGCAATGAGGAAGTTCCCATTTTATAAGATTTGTGAAGATTTTTTATTTGAATCATTGGTATTTTTATTGAGTGCAAAACTAATCCTTTTTTAAAAGAGTAGTAAATGTTATACTTTATTTTCTTTTAAATGTTTGACAATATAATTTGTGGAATGTAACATGTTGTAAAAAATTATTCATTTTTCATTTTTATTAAATAGTTAAAGAATTCTTCAAATTTTATTTTTCCCTTGTCAGTAACTCTACAACTTGTTTTTGGATAATTATTACAGAATGTTTTTTCAATTTCAATATAATTTTCTTGTTTTAATTTTTTTAATTGAATGCTTAAATTGCCTTGTGTAGAATCCGTTACTTCTTTTAAAAAATTAAAATCACAATTACTGTTATTTATTAGGGATGATATGATTTTTAATCTGATTGGATTAAATAATAACTTATCGATCACTATTATTGGTGGATTTTGAATAAAAAAGTGATAAACCAGGGAGCAGCATACCTAGCGAAACTCCAACTATATTTACCAATAAAAGGTTAATTCCAGGATTTAAATTTAAATAGAATGTAAATAGTAAAAGAAAAATTCCTCCAAATATGATTGGATTAAATTTTATTATAAGTCCTGTCATGATTAAAATCAAACTTAAAAAAAACAGTATAGATGGTACTGGGTTAAAATTTTCTAGAAAAAAGGAAAGAATAATTACGTAAATCCATGAAACACTAAATACAATCCAAATAATTTTAATTACCCTACTTAAATGTGTCTCATAACCAATATTCTTTCTAGTTTTTATGTTATAGTAAACCATAAAGATCAATCCCGTTATGGATGAGATTATCCAATATAGAATTGCCGAATATTTAGTTGATTGAACTAAAGAAGGAAAAGAATAATGGAAAATACTCAATGCGTTAACAAAAATCCCCCAAAAAATAAAGTTAATACTTAAAGGTTTCAGGTTCTCTTTTGTACTTTTTATTACACCTGCAATAGTTTCAATATGTTTTTTAATATTATTCATTATAAATTTATTACAAATATAAACAAGTTTATATTATAAACTATATTTTGTAAAAAAAATTTAATCTACTTTTTAAGTATTTGTATTACTTTCCATCCAATGAAACCAACTAATAAATAGGGTATCGCCATCAAATATAATATTCCATTATTTATGCCTTTTGCTGTTGTTTGTCCTTCCTCAGATTCAAGTACGGCTCTACACATTGAGCACTGACTGTATATTTCTTCAACATTTATTAAAAAAATAAAAATTAATAAAAAAAATATCCTGTATCCCTTTTTATGCATAATAAGGTGATATCATTAAATAAACAATTACTCCAGTTACAGCTATGTACATCCAGATAGGAAAAGTGTATCTAGCTATTTTTTTGTGGTCTGAAAATAATTTTGATATTGCTCTCACATAAGTAATTAAAACAAGTGGTATAATTCCAATAGAAAGTAGCACATGTGAGATTAATATAAAGTAGTAGACCGATCTAATTACTCCATCTCCCCCATAAGGTGTTGGATCTGAAGTCATATGATAAGATACATACATAACAAGAAAAATAACAGATAAACCTATTGAAATTTTCATAAATCTTTCATGAAGAGTTATTTTCTTTCTTTTTATAGCTATATAAGCAATAGTTAAAAAAACAGCTGTTATGGCGTTAATAAACGCGTAAATAGGGGGCAAAAATGTTAAGGGTTCAATATTTGGTATTTTAATCAAAAATAGAATTGCAACTACGACAGGAATTGCAACAGATAAAATCCATACCCAAGGAGTATATTTTTTTACTTTTTCATAATCTTTTTCACTCATGGTTTTATTCCTTTAAGAGTTTTTCAATATCTTCTATAAGCAAGTCTACTTCTTGAATTTCAACATCTTCCTCGTCAATACCCATGTAATACACAATAGGATTTCCAAATTGATCTGAGCGACAACGAATGAAACCATTTTTATCAATCAAAGCAAAATAACCTTGATGCTCAAATCCTCCAGCAACTCTTGAATTTACTGATGCAAATATATTAAAACCTTTATTTGCTAAATCATAAATCTTATCTTTTTCGCCTGTAAGAAAATGCCAATTCTGAGAAAAAACATCATAAGTCTCTGCGTATGCTTTTAAAACTGAAGGAGTGTCTTTTGAAGGGTCAATACTGAATGAAGCTATACCAAAGTCTTGATGTTTGCCAAAACGATTTTCAATACGTTTCATATTTTTATTCATTATTGGACAAATACTGGGACATGATGTAAAGAAAAACTCAGCTATATATACCTTTTTACTATAGTCTTCATTAGAAATTATGATACTGTCTTGATTAAGAAAAGCAAATTCAGGTACCTTTTTAGCTTCACCATTTAAAAAAACATATTGCAGTGGAATTGACGATTGAGAACGATTGCTTTCAACAATACTACGATTAGTTATCCTTGAAATTATCTCAGGAATAAAAATGATTCCAAAGATTATGACAACCAAGATTAGTCCAACAAACTTTGTATTTCTCATCTACTTTTCCCTTTTATTATTATATATTTTTAAAGCCAAACGATATTCAGCTAAAATAACTTTTACATCATCAATCATTTTTTTATTAATCTGTGCTACAGATCTAGCATCATATCCATAAAGAGTTACAATATCTTCATCATCATTTCTTCCTCTAAGATTAAGATTTTTATCAATTATAAATACATAAGGTGTATTATCATACTCATCTAAATCCATAGAAATATTAAGTGATAAAAAATGTGATTTAATTTCGGTCTTTTCTGCAAATACGAAATTCCATCTAGAAAGATCGGTTCCAACTCCTTGTTTAAGAGAAGATTTTAATTCTTCAACTTCTTTTTTTTTGTCAGAGTCTACTAAAAAAACAAATTGAAAATCATCGAATTGATAAAACCTTTTATAAATTTTCTCATTTAAATTCAGAGCTTCTGCTTTTTTATTTTGTAAACTACCTCCCCAATACCCAAGTATTGAAATATGACCATTAAGTTTTGTTGAATTACCAATACTATTTTCAGGAAGTTCCATTATTTTCTCAGAAAGAATAGGGAGTTTGGCAAAATTATTTTTACCTGAAGCAAAGAAAAGATAAACTAATAAGGGAAAAACAAATAAAATCCCTAAAACAATTTTTTTATAAACTTCCTCCTTTTTCATTTGATCCTAATTAAAGATCTATATTTTTATTTTTGATAAACAAATGCAAATTTACCAAAACTATTTTACTAGTACTTTTACATATTTAATGTCACTAAAATAGAATTAGTGTATTTACTTTACAGATAATCTAAATTTAGTTTTTGAAAAATAAATTTCCCCAGGTTTGAGTTTAACATCTGGGAAATTGAGTTGGTTTGGAGAATCTGGAAAATGTTGTGTTTCTAGACAAAAGCCTGTTCTTTTTTTATAAAATCCTTTTGTCTTAGTTGGAAGTGTTCCATCTAAAAAATTACCTGAATAAAACTGAATCCCTGGTTGTGTAGAAAAAATTTCTAGAAGTCTTCCCGAATTTTCTTCATATGCGGATGCAACAAATCTGAAATCTTTTTCATTTGAATTTACTACCCAACAATGATCATATCCAATTCCATTTTTTAACTGTTGGTTTTTTTCATTGATATCATGTCCTATTTTTTTTGGTATCCTAAAATCAAAAGGGGTTGTATTTACTTTTCTTATTTCTCCAGTAGGAATTAGAGTAGAATCCACCGGAAGAAAATTATCTGCATTTATAACCAATTTATGATCCAATATATCTTTTTGGAAATTTCCAGAAAGATTAAAATATGAATGCTGAGTTAAATTTACTATCGTACTTTTATCTGTTTCAGCAAAATATTCAACTAGCAATTCATTATTATTGTTTAGTGTATAAATAACTTTTACTTTAAGATTTCCAGGATAACCTTGATCTCCATCTCTGCTTAAATAACTTAGTTCTATCGAAGAGGATGAGTCATTTGAAATTTCTCTTGCTTGCCATACGACCTTGTCAAAACCTTTAGTCCCTCCATGTAAGTGATTTGGATAATTATTAGTTTCCAAGTTATATTCTTTACCATCTAATGAGAATTTTCCTTCCGCAATACGATTTCCGTATCGTCCAATTATCGCTCCAAAATAAGGACTCTTATTTTCATATTCTAATAAAGTTTTATAGCCTAAAACTATATCCTCAAAATGATTTTTTCTGTTTTTTACTTTCCAGGAAGTAATGATCCCCCCGTATGTAATTATTTTTATGACCATTCCTTTTTTATTTTTCATTTCAAATAAAAAAACATCTTGGCCATTCTTAGTTTTACCAAAAAATTTCTTGTCTATATACGTCAACTCTAAATCACGGTTTTTAATAAATTTCTTACAAGAAAAATTTATTGTTAGAAGAATGAATAATAAAACTCTTATTGATTTAATAATTTTAAAAATATTCATTTTCTTCTTTTTATTTTATGAATACCAAACTAGGATTTAAAGGATATCTTCCAAATGATTCTCCATAAATTGCAATACCTCCCTCCCCTTTAGTTTGTAATTTTAATTTTATTATTCCTTGGCTTTTTGAATTTTCTAATTCCTGTTTAGAAATCGGTACTTTAATTAAATAACCATAAGAACCAGCTTCATTTAAGGAAGGAGGTCCCTCAATAGATTTTTTTTGATTATGCCAAGACAGTATTCCTCTATGATCAGCAGGATCATCTTTTAGAGTAATTCTTTTTTTCACTTCTCCATTAACTGAAATATCAATTTTAGACTGATAAAATTTTGTATCAGTCATTGGGTAAGAGTTCGGATTTATACTTGGACTAAGTTTTGACCCTTTCATAAAATCAATACCAGCGTCAATATAATAATTGTCTTCTCTATCTTTTTCAAAAAGCTCCTTAGCTGATGCCTCTAAAATAAAAAAAACCTTTTTAAATTTTTGCTTTTTTATTTCGTCGGGAATTTCAAACTCATATTCGAAAAAACCACTTCCAGTTCCATTTATTTTTTTTCCATCAAATATCTGCCACATTTTTTTTGTCCAACTTGAATTTGAAAGTGATATTACAGGAAGATCAATCACTTTTATACCTTTAATTTTTTTTTCTGATTTTACCTCAAAATGCATAAAATTTCTGTGTAATATTTTACCATCAAGAGTTTTAAGTGTAAGTATTAATTTCGAAAGACCGCTTACGTTTGCCATTGTTAAATCTATTGGCATAAGACTTTTTTGTATCCAAGGTTTGTATTCAATCTTAATTTGACTTGAGTGGACAAGAGACTCTTCTGCTATGTAATTCATATGTATTAATTTGTAATCAAGTAATAGTTCTTTTCCATATTTTTTATTCGTCATTGAAGATATAAATAAGGGAATTTTTACTTTTTCATTATTTTTTACAGATCGGCAAATTTCAACACCTGTTGAAAGATAAATTGGTGAATGAAAATCATTTATGGTCATGCCCCCAAAAATTTCACTTAACCCTGTATACTTTTCAGATCTATCAAATTTCCAGTAACCATTCCACTCATTAATTACATCATGATGTTCTGTATATAACCAGCCAGCAACCTCTGGAAATTTTCTGAAACTGTTAATCATTCTATGATAATCATAGCTCCAATCAATATCACCAGTACTTCCTTTATAACCCCAAACATTACCAGACTCTGAATTTAAAAATGGTTGATTTTCTTGTTTAAAACCTTTGTAGTATAAATGATTCCCTCCTTTAAAATTTTTTTCTGTTTGATCTTTAAGATAATTTTCCCATTCATACCCAGGAAGATAAACATGCCACGAATTTAAATCAGTAGCAGTGTGAACACCACCACAACACAAAGAGTTATCCTCGATTAATCTGGATGTATCAAGAGATTTTGCTAAATAATACATTGATGTTATCCAATGATATGTTTCTGGAAGTATCTCATTTCTTTTCTCTTTATTATCTTCAGGATCATTTTTAGTTGAAAGACCCCATTGTTCATTAAATAGAACCCATGAAAAAATAGAAGGGTGATTGTAATCCCTTTTAATCATTTCCTTAAGTGTATATTCAGACTCAGCTTTCATTAATTTATTTGGTTCACCCCATGAATTAGGTAAGTCCTCAACAATTAAAAGACCTAATTTATCTGCCCAATATAATTTTCTAGGCACCTCAACTTTAATATGAACCCTAATTCCATTTAAACCAATAGACTTAGTTCTTAAAATTTCCTCCTTAATGAAATTGTCATCTGGGAATGTATAATATCCATGGGGGTGATAGGACTGGTCAAGTGCAAGTTGGAGATAAATTGGTTTATTGTTTAAAGCAACATAAGGATAGTCAGTTCCTGGTAGAATTTTAGTAGATATTTTACGCATTCCAAAATAAGAATGAACTACATCATTCTCAAATGACACTTCAACTTCGTATAGAAACGGGTCTACTAAAGACCATAATCTCATATTTGGAATTTCTATATCAAAATTTCTTTTTTGTTGACCAGGTTTTACTGTGATTTTATGATTTATAAAACCATTTTCAGTTTTAATTTTTAATGACAGTGGTAATTCATTTTTGGAATCATTTTTCAAATAAGTTGAAACATTTATTATTCTGTTATCTATATCTGGAGTAAAATGTATTGCTTCAAGAAAATTCTCCCCTCTAGATTCTAGATAAACTGTTTGCCAAATTCCTCTCGCATTTCCATAACCTTGTTTGCCATAAAGAGCATGACCTCTTTTAAATTTTTTTGGATCGCCAGCATCATCATCAACCCTTATTATTAGTTTTTGGTTTAAATCATATTTTAGGTGTGAAGATAAATCAAAAGAAAAAGGCACATACCCGCCTTGATGCTTACCAATTAATTTACCGTCTAACCATACTGTTGTTTCCCAATCTGAAGCACCAATGGTAATAAAGGTTTTTTTTGTCTTCCATTCTGAAGGAATATTTATGATTCGTGAATACCAGGCTATGTTAGACTCATCATTAACTTTAGATAATTTTGATCCCCATGGAAAAGGTACAACTATTTTTTTGTCAAATTTTGTTTTACCTAAATACCAGTTTTCAATCAAACCTATATTTTTTGGATCAAATTTAAATTCCCAAATACCATTAAGATTTTTCCAAGTCGATCGATTAAAATCTGGGCGAGGGTGCTCAGGAAGTGGTATTTGTGAATTCCCTACATAATTAAAAAAAAATATAATCAAAATATAATTGATTAATTTACGCATTTCATAATTTGTTAATTCTACTAACTTATACTAATATAAGACATATCCTCTTTTTTACACTTATTTATATTTAATAATAAAATGCGATTTTCATAGTCATTTAAAATTTGTATGAATTGAACAAATAAGAAAGATATTTTTATAAGACTGTTTCTTAAAGCGATGAAATTTTAAACAATAAAATTGAAATTAAAAAATAGTAGAATAGTCAGTGTTTTTAGTTATTTATTTTTTGAAAAAATATGATAGGTTAATTAATATTCTAAAATAAGCACGGTCAGGCTTAAAAATTCCAAGAAACAAAACCTTGCCCCATAACATCAAAAATATAGTCTGCCTCTAAAAGAAGGATGAAAGCTAAATAAGGAATTAAAATTATTAAAGGCAATACGATAGAGTTTTTTAACCCTGTTTTTTCATCACGAATATGCATAAAATCCCAAGCGATATAATATGCCTTTATAATAGTCATGATAATAAATATCCAATTTAAGAGTTTCATTCTTAAAAAACTTGCCATTAGAATTTGAGGTTTTAAAATTCCTAATACTACCTCAATAGTAGTAACTATTGATAAAAATATAAGGACACCCCATATTTTTTGCTGATTTGATTTAAATTTTAAAAGACCTCTGAAAATTGCTAATTTATGTTCTCCTGCTTCCATATTATTAAGAATTTAAATTTTAAACTAAATAAAAAAATGTGAATACAAAAACCCAAACTAAATCGACAAAATGCCAATATAATCCAACTTTTTCAACCATTTCATAATGGCCCCTCTTTTCGTAAGTCCCCAAAATGACATTAAAAAATATAATAATATTTATTACAACACCAGAAAATACATGGAATCCATGAAAACCAGTAATAAAGAAAAAGAAATCCGCAAAAAGTCTGTTTCCGTACTCATTGTGTATCAAGTTAGCTCCTTCAACTACATTTACAGCATCTTCGATCTTGTAAAGAGAATTTTCTCTGGTTAAAACAGTTTTTCTTCCTTCACTATTAAGTTGTTCTGTTCTAATAACTAAGTCAGGGTTAGCTAAAAAACCCTTTTTAACCTCTGCAACCGATACATTTGGTAGTGACTTTTCATTTTGATACCAAACCCCATTATTCGGAGCGTGAGTTTCGCGCTCTGATGCAATACCAATAGCAAAGTCTTGAATTGATTCACGTTTCCCAGTTTCAGCATTAACAAATTGAAGAATTTGACCTCCTTTAGTTTCTAAAGCACCATATTCCCCTTTAATAAAATTTTTCCATTCCCATGCTTGAGAACCAACAAAAATCGCCCCTCCAATTATTGTTAGTAACATATAAAATGTCACCTTGGCTTTATTCATGTGATGTCCCGCATCTACTGCTAGTACCATAGTCACAGACGAGAAAATTAAAATAAAGGTCATCAAAGCTACATAATACATTGGTGCATCGATGCCATGTAGAAAAGGGAAATGGGTAAATACCTCGTCAGCAATTGGCCAAGAGTTAATATTTTTGAATCTTGAAAAACCGTATGAAACTAAAAAACCAGTAAATGTTAGGGCATCTGACACGATAAAAAACCACATCATCATTTTGCCATAACTAGCATTCAAAGGTTTGTTGCCTCCCCTCCAAACTTGACCATCATCGACAGGTACGTTAGAAGTCACTTCCATAATTAAAAATTAAATCCTTTACAAATTTATTAATTTTAATTGTAGAATGAAACGAATAAAAATAAATATACCCACAGGATATCAAGAAAATGCCAAAAAGTTAAAGCTAACTCGAATCCAAGTGTTTCTCCATTAAAATAAGAACCGCTTATTGTTTTAAAAAATACAATTAACACAATAATAATTCCTGCAACTAGGTGAGCTAAATGCAACAAAACTAATACGTATAAATAGGAAGTTGTTATTGAACTTTCAGGTCCAGTAAAGTAATAACCACTTTCAATAATACCATTAAATCCTTTAAATTGAAAATAAACAAATCCAAAAGCCAATGCTAAAGTGGAAATCAGTAAGACTTGTGTATTTTTAATTTTATTCTTTTTCAACATTTTTGAAGCTAAATAAAAAGTAACGCTACTTGTTACAATTAAAAAGGTACTCATGGTAAATGAAAAGGGGAGTTCAATCTGTTGAATCCAGTCTGCTCTTGAACTACTTACCACATAAGCACTTGTTAAACCTGCAAAAGTCATACTCATGCTAATCATTCCAAACCATAGCATCATTTTTTTTGCTCGGTTATTTTTAATTTTTATGGGATCACTAGTATTCATTGAAATAATATTTTATCTAAAACATAAATAATTTGTATACATGTTATGTAAATTATACTTACTCTAAGCAACATTTTTGCTTCAAAATCTGATTTCAACACCATTAAGCGAAATGCATAATAAAGAAAAATAATCCCAAATATTAAAACAAAAATTAAAGCATAATTAGAAATATATAACCTCCCTGTAAATTCAAGAGCTGGAACTATAGAAATTAAAATTGTCCAAAATGTATAGAATACAATCTGAAAAGCTGTACTTTGATCTTTTTCACCTGAAGGCAACATTTTAAACCCAGCTTTTATGTATTGATCATGCATTAACCAACCTATTGCCCAAAAATGCGGAAACTGCCAAAAAAATTGTAACATAAAGAGTACCCCTGGTTCTATGCCAAATTCATTTGTTGCAGCTACCCAGCCAAGCATAAAAGGAATTGCTCCAGGAAAGGCACCAACAAACACTGAAAGTGGTGTTTTTTGTTTCAAAGGAGTGTATAAGCATGTATACAAGAATGTAGAAACACTGGCAAAAAACGCAGTTTTAATATTAATTAAATAAAGTGAAAAAATACCTATTAACGTTAAAATCACTCCAATAAGCATTGCTGTTTTTGTTTGCATTCTCTCATCAGGTAATGGTCTATTTTTGGTCCTCGCCATTAGTTTATCTAAATCCTTTTCAAAAATTTGGTTAAACACATTTGAAGCACCTACCATCGCAAATCCACCAACAGTAAGAAGTAATAAAATAAAAAAGTCAATTTGGTCTACAGCTAAAAAATAACCTGCAATCGAAGAAGCTATCACTGATATTGATAACCTAAATTTTGTTAACTGAAAAAAATCAGTCAAAACTTTTTGATTTAATGAAAATTCAACGGTTTTGTTATTCAGCATTACTCCTCTTCATTGAGCCAACAAAGATAATAGAGATAAACCATTATACAATCTATTTTTTAAGTTGTAATCAAAAATAAAAACCCAACTTATTAGTTAGGTTTTATTTGATATTATTGTAATCTGAATGTTATTGGAATACTGAAGGGAACACGGACGGGACGGCCTCTTTGTTTTCCAGGTGTCATTTTTGGTAGTTTAGCGATAATTCGTTGAGCTTCAGCTTCTAAATTTTTGTCTGGCCCACGCATGCGTATGTTCGTTATACTTCCATCTTTTGAAATTATGAAGTTTACATAAACACGTCCTTGAATACCCATTTCCTGGGCAATTTCTGGATAACGAAAGTTTTTACGAATATGTTTATTCATTCTTTCCTGAAAGCAATTTCTTCTTTCAGATTTTTTAACACGTTCACAACCGGGGAAAATAGGAACGTCTTCAATCACAGCAAAGGGTACGTCAATATCAACTTCTTCTTCCTCTACCTCAACTATTTCAACTATTTCCTCTTCATCAGTCTCAGTAGATTCTATTACTGTCTCCTCTACTTCTTCTTCGTCTTCGACAATCTCAATTACTTCTGGAGCTGGAGGAGGTGGAGGAGGAGGTGGTGGTGGTGTCTTAATTTGTTCGGTAATTGGTATTTCTTCGTCATCATCCTCTTCGACATTGAGTGCCTCGTAACCGTAAGTTTTTTTATATGTTTTCCACTCAATAGCTTGCCATGAAACTAACAAAATAAAAGCAAGCCCTATTACAAAATAGAGGCTGCTATTTTTTGCTAAATCTACTTTTTCACTTTTTTTTGGCTGCATTTTGCATAAAATTGATTAGCTAAACTAACAAAAATTATAATTAAAACAACTTATTATTTGTTTGAATCGAAAATAATTTATTTGATATAACACCTACCATTGCACCAATAAAATTTGCAATCAAATCCTGAAAATCAAAAAAACGTTTAAAGAATGGTATGATTTGTAAAATTTCAAGTATTGCACCAACAAAAATTGATAACAAAAAGGCATATAATTTGCCTTTTTCAATGTTGAGAAATGCATAAAAATAAATTGAACTAAGACCAAAATAGCAAACAAAGTGAAGAAAAAGATCCCCTCTTACGATAATAAAATACCAATTTTTTGCATTAGGATTTGGTGCTTTTAAAGAAAAATAAATAACAATTAAAGTAGCTAAAACAGATAAAAACTTAAAAAGTCTATCGTTAAGTAACCAAAGTTTTATATTGTTCTGCATCTAAAAGATCTTCTGATTTGATTGGATTATTACATTTTACTTTTACCATCCAGCCCGATCCATAAGGGTCTTCATTTACAATTTCAGGTTTATCTTCAAGTACTTCGTTTATCTCAATGACTTCCCCTGAAACAGGCATAAATAAGTCTGAAACTGTTTTAACAGCCTCCACAGAACCAAATACATCTTCTGCATTTAAATTTTCATTTAAAGTTTCAATTTCTATGTATACAATGTCTCCTAATTCACCTTGAGCAAAATCAGTAATTCCAATAGTTGCTAAATCATCGTCGAATTTGATCCATTCATGGTCTTTTGTATATTTTAAATTTGTTGGAATATTCATCTTTCATATTTATAAAAACAAATGTAAAAGAATTCCTTTATCAAAAAAGACTTTTAATTTCCAAAATTATAACGAATTGTAAATCCAGAACGAATACTTGTTTGAGGAAAAGCAGTAGATATGGCAAATTCTGAAAAATTATGATCATAAAAAAATAAAGCTGTTAAATTTTTTGTAAGCATATAATCAGCAGTTACTTTAATATTAATCAATCGTTGACCTGCTGTAACTTGATTATTATCATATTCAAGATTTCTTAATAACGTAATATTATCTCTATACGAAATATCTGCTTTTATATTTAAATCTCCTTTTAAAACAACCTTTCTTCCTCCAAAGTTAGTTCTAAATCTTACATCAGGAACTCTATAGCCAACACCTATAACATACTCATCTCCGTTTGATTCTGTTATTAGATTATTATCTAAGCTTAGAGAAATTGCACGTTCTTTTCTTAGCTCTGCTAATATTTTAATAGAATTTTTAAATTCTAAATCTAAACGAACCAATGGGTTAAATTGTTCAACCAAATTAATATTTGAAAATAATCTTTCAGGAATATAATTCCCCATTTGATCTGTTTTATCAGGAATTTCAGGGTCATAATCAAAGTTAGTCTGATAATTATTTAGAGTATAACTAGCCCTGTATGCATGGTTTAAAGAAAAACGATTAAAAATCTTTGAAAACGATTTGATCTTAGTAAGACCAGTATATTTAAGATTCCAATTTGGTAAAGGAGTTTTTTTTATGGGGTTTAATTCTATTTGATTTGGATCTGATCCAGAATATGCAGAAACAAAAGAATGAAGTAAAACAGATTGTTGATTTTTTCCAAAACCGGCTGGATATCCTTCTTCATCAATTCCTAACATTGAAAAAATACTTTCTTCAGATAGTCGTTTAGCAATTAAAATTCTATTATTACGAAACTTCTTAAAATTAAAATTTTCTGAATCTTTAGAAAAATTAAATGCTGTTTTTATTAAAATTGTCGACATTCCAAAATTCCCAAGAATACTTGAATTTTTTGGAATATATTCATGATTTTCTACACCAAAATTCTCTAATTTATTCTCTGTAAAATCTCTTTCTGCATTGAACTCTATAATTAGATCATTTAAAGGGGCTACTTGAGCTGTTGCTTTAAATTTATTTGACCGCAACTGGGTAAACATTTGATTAAAATTTGGAAAATCTGTTAACCAACCTTGCCTAGCTGCCTCATATCTTACATCCGCTTGGCTCCCAATAGTATAACCTAATGTGGGACGCATTCCACCAGCAAAACCTACAGTTGAGAGATATCCTGGAAGTACAGTTCCATTATTTTCATTATAGCTAGCCTGAACTCTCTTGATAGTAGTTAATATTTTAACTAACCTAGTTAAACTTTTTTTGAAGTTTGTGTTTTTTCTTGCTGTTGTATCTTTTTCCTTAATTGAATTTAATTTTGCTTGAAAACGATTATTACTGTTTTTTAAACCAAAAACTGAATATAATTTTGAGAATGATAATGCTCCTGTTAAAGTTTTAGTATTATTATTCTGTATTGTATTGACTTGACCTAAAACTAATCCATTTTGACTAGTTACTCCAGCTAAAGCTTCTGAACCACGCTGCCAGTTGAAATTTCCTGTGTAATTATAGGTAGCATCTATAAAACTTAAAAATGGAATATTTTGAAACGGTAATTTATAATTTAATGCTAGAGACTGGAAATGACTATTTGGTTCACCCATATTTAAAATATCCTTCCATAAAAATTCATAATTGCTATTTACTAAGTTGTTATTAATTGAGTTAATATTATTTTTCTGTCTTATAATACTACTTGTGGCTGCATTAAAATTAAATCTAAGTGATCTTGTTAAATTATGACTAATAGCATAATTGTAGTCAAATAAAAAATTTTGTTGTTGAAGATTTGGTAAACCTCTTTGAAGAGAAGCATCAGTCCCTTCCAAATAAACTTGTCTAAATTTTTGACTATTTAATATTCGATTTATATTGGTAGAGATTTGGATTGAAGTTGGTATAAAATTAAAGTTTAATTGTTGCATCCATCTCCAATATTGATTATTAATAAAATATTTAGTTTTTTTAAATGGCTCTAGAGGCTTTGAATTAAATGAATGAGAATAATTTGCACCAAGTAAAAGATTTATCTCTTCTTGTTTTTCAATTTCGTAGTCTCTGTGTTCTAATTCATTATGAGCATATGAAAAATCAAAATTTTCAGGACTATAAAATCTAGATTTTCCATTTCCAGTTTTATTTTTCCTTACTCCAATAAAACTTATATTTTTCCTGTTTGTATAATTTATCGCTTGGTTTCTTATAGAATCCTTTTGTGTAGTGCGAACTGAAGTATCTAATCTATCATCAAGTTTCAGATCCTGGTAAAAAGGATCATATTTTGGTGTTATATAAGTCTCTCCATTAGAATAACTAAATGGAATTTGAAGACCCCAACTGGACGGTGTTATTTGACCTAGATTTATATTAGAAACAAAATCATATTGCAATAATTCTTCTCTAGTTCTTTGATTTGGTGATTGATCAATAGTACCAAAGCCAATAGAAGAATAACGTCCATTTGCAGAAAAATTAGCAAAATCAGCCCAATTAACATCTAATGCTCCTATTGCGGCCCACCCCCCTTGACTATCTATACCTGAAATACGTAATTCATTAAACCAAACTTCTCCTGAAAGATCATCTCCTATTTGAATAGACGGATTTTTAAGACCTATCATTAGGGTTCGTATTGTACCCAACGAAGGATTACCTTGTATTGCAAGTTTATATTTTTTTTGTCCTGGCAGACTACTAATTGGTGTAAATTCTTGTATAGAATTAAGTTCTTCATCAAAGTATAGTGTCTTTCCCAAACCTAATTTTGCAAGAGCTTTTGCTTTAAGTCTTGAAAGTAAATCAATGGAAATTTCTAACGAATTAGATTCTGGAATCCAAACCTCTTCAGCAGACAAATTATTTGATGTGTTTTCTGAATATTCTGATGGCTTTAAAGGAATTTCAATTTGATAAAAATTATCCTGATAATCTGTCCCTAAACGAATAAACGCAACCATTCTTTTATCAAATTCATCTTTGGTGCCAGAACCAGGAAGCAATTCTTTACCAGGTAAAGATTCAGCATGCAAAAACATTCTAAGCATACTATATTGTCTCATATCTAAGTCAACAGCTTTAAAAATAGCTCTTGAATCCATTGGTTTTAAATTTGAAATGCGAAAAGCCAAAGACTGTTCATTTTGTCTAATTATAGTATTGTTATTGTTTATTTGTTCTCTCTGAATTTCAGGTGGGAGCACATAATTAATAGGAATTCTATTTTCATTCTCCAATATGTTTACTGTACTTATATCGACTGTTGTTTTTTGATTAGCTAAAATTTCTTCATTTAATGGTTTATTATATCTTCTCCAATCACCTCTTACTAGATCCAAAGTTCCAAATCTAAAAACTACTTTCTCTTCAAACCCTTTTAAAATCATTCTCATGAATCTAATAGATCTTAAATCATTTATCTCATTTATTGCATCAAAATAAGGATTAAATGATGTATTCTCGTAATATGATTTTTGAATTGGAACTTTAAACTGAATCCATCTAGTTGTATATTGATCTCCATTTGGAGCATTTACTTCGATATTTTCTCTAACATCTGTTATAAATGGATGATTTCCTACTTGCATGCCTTTAAAAATTGGCACACGATATTCAAAATAACTATCAATTGTATTCATACTTTGATCTCTATTTATATCCTCAGTATCAGGCTCGGTTGTATTTCCGCGATCATTATCGCTAAACTCAATTGGAGTATTATTTTCAAATCCATTGTAATTTTTGTAACGTTCTAAAATGTCTCCCTCCGCTTGAAGGTAATATTGGTAATTATCTCCAGCGGGATCATTTTGTGGACCATTGGTGTAAATCCTGGATTCTTGGTCATCACTTAATCCATCTAATCCAACATCTTGAAGAGGTCGATCTGTTTCAATAGAATTAAATGCATAAACTAATGACTGTGTAGCAGGAACAACTCCCCAAGGTGTCTCATATGTAGGATTTTGTTCAGTGTCGCTTGGTAATCCATTTTCAAATTGTTTTCTTCCGTCTCGTAAAATATCTTCAGAAATATTTCCTAAATGAAATACTAATTCTCCTAAATTTTCTGAATCTGACTCATTTTCAGAAAAAGTATCTAAAACCCAAAATTCTATAAATTCAACATTTGATTGTTCAAAATTTGTTGCATTTAAGGCTCTCGTTATACCTGCCCAATTATTTTTCGGATTCAATTGAAATCGCTCTAATGGAGAATTGTTATACGGCCCTTTCTCTTTGGGATAAAATGCCAAATCTAAAGTTGGAAGCCTACTAATCATACCTTGAACTAAGTCCTGTTCTGGAAAAAGCTCATTTATTAGAATACTTCTTGTTTCATTACTGGATATGTCATCATTATTAATCCCTGTTTGTTGCCTGGAATAAAAAACTTGATCAATAGAGTACCATGCAAGTTTAGCGCGAGCATAACCACTTTCAATCCCTTTTGAATCATAACCTTGAACCTCATTAATAGGAACACTTGAAAGATTCCAGGCATTAAATCCTTTTATATCAATATTAGTTTGTGCCCCTTCAAAATCATCTATATAAACATTTGTTTCACCATTTAAAAGTGTATTTCTTGGGTCATTTGCTGAAATGTTAGCTAACTCACCTCGAAATGAAATTTGAGATGGTATATTAGTTTTAATTGTAGGCCATTTGTTTATCAAACGCGAGAGAAAAGGTATCTCAGTTGAGAAATTTGTACTAAATCCAGTCATGGTATTATTAACAGGTTCTGTTCCATAATTTGCCTTTTGAGTAAGTGGATTTTCACTTAAATTGATCAAGGTTCCTCCTATGTAAAACTTATCACTTAATTTATGATTTATATTTATACCTGAGAACCGCTTATTTTGTTGATTAAAAAAAGAGTTGTTTTCAACTGAAATGTCAATCGGTATGTTTGATGCTTTAAGTCCTTCGTCAAGGATTTTTACATTACCAATTTCATAGTTCACTGTATAATCAAGTCCTTCTTGGAGTAGTCTTCCCCCAGCAGTTACCCTTACAGAACCTCTTGGTATGTTAAAAGCTCCAATATTAATTCCATCTCCACCTTCTGATTTGTATCTCCCTTTAAGCTGAAATTTATTCTTTTCTGTAAATTCTAATGCTGCTGCCTTAGTAAGCGAATACATTTCTTTAAAAACATATTTTTGCTGATTTAAATTGAAGCTATTATCAATTTTGTAATCTTCTTTAGCAGATTTTGAATCGTCAAGAAGATCAAATAAAAATTTTCCAAAAGGCTCAACAATTGGGAAAATTATTCTTCCATAACGCGGATCAATTGTAATTCCTGGTAAAAAATCAAAAAATCCATCTCCTGAAGAAACAAAATCTTGATATGCGTTTAAGCGGTCAAGTTTTAGTGTGTTTAGTAATATTTCGTCATCCAAATCTTCCGGCCAAATTGACTTATCAACAGGAGATAAATAATTGATAGGTGAAGGATCTGTATACAAGATATTTAAACGGAAATCATCTTCTGACAACTGAAAAGCACCAGTGTTGTATATGTTTTTCATCATCAAATTCCAGACTGGTTGACGAACGTCTGTTAGGTTACTTTTTAACATCTTTACAATAAGGTTGTTAGTTTGAACTTGTTGTTGCCCTTGAAATTGAGCTGATTGTGTTATCGATGTTCCTGGTATATCTCCATTAGCAAACTCACCTACTTGATAAACTTTTCCCAAATAAGTAAATTGGAAAGCTACACCCAATACTTCATCATTACTCAATCTTTGATTTAAAGAAATATAACCTAATTGAGGATGAAATGTATATTCTTGTGATTTCAATTTTCTGGCACTTTCTAAAACTGCATAGTCAAACCCTTCTCTCACACTAAGGGATTCGAAACCCCTATTGACCGTCGCTATGTCACGTATTTTTTGATTTAAAATACCCCCAAAACCAATATCATCTGGATTGAGTTTATTTGCATTGTTACTTGGGGGATTTGCTGTAACTGATGTATTAAAAAATTGAGGATAATCGTCATCAAGAGTTGTTCTCTCAGGATTTGCTTCACCTAAGTCTTGTATTGCTAATATGTTTCTAACATTTTGAGTCTGATAACCTCTATTTGTAACCCAAACCTCTATTCTTGTAATTTGTATTGGTGAGTTTATATAAGGATAATTTGCTAAAAAATTATTGTAATTATCTCTAAAATAGTGACTTAAAAAAAAATGTCTATCTTCCTCATAATCCAAAGCGAAAAAACTAAACTCTTGTAATCTTCCTCCTCCTTGAGTAACAATATTTTGTGATTGAGATCTCTGTTCTGAAAACACTCCTGAGATAGTTGTGTTTCCAATTTTCAAATCGGCTCGAACCCCAAATAGGTTT
>CACMUP010000010.1 GCA_902616905.1 uncultured Bacteroidota bacterium | reverse complement strand
GAAATATAGACTATAAAAATCTAGAAGAAAAAGATTTTAAAAATCTTCTCTTAGAGCATTATACTTTCATCAAAAGGCCTATTTTGATGTATGACGACAAAGTTTTTGTGGGTAACTCATCCAAAACAATTTTAGAAGCAATTAAATTTATAAATGAATAATAGATTTTTAGCTTTTTTAGCGGCATTTGGAGCAACCACTATTTACGGCTTAAATCATACAATTGCAAAAGTCGTTATGCCTTTTTATATAGGCCCTTTTGGTTTTATAATGTTAAGAGTTGTTGGAGCTAGTATATTATTTTGGACAGTGAGTATTTTCGTTCCAAAAGAGAAAATTGAAAAAAATGATTATTTAAGAATTTTTGGGGCAGCCTTTCTGGGTATGTGTATAAATATGCTTATGTTTTTTAAAGGTTTGCAATTATCAACCCCAATTAATAGCGGTGTAATAGTAACTTTAACTCCAATTATAATATTAATTCTTTCTGCATTTTTTCTAAAGGAAAAACTCACTACGTTAAAATTTTTAGGAATTATTTTGGGATTTGCTGGAGCAATTATTCTAATAATTTATGGAAATACAACCCAGGTAATTAATGCAACAAATATTCCTTTAGGAAATACAATGCTTTTGGTAAATGCTATTAGTTTTGGTGCCTACCTTGTCTTAGTAAAACCTCTAACAAAAAAATACAAAACGATAACACTAATGAAATGGATGTTTTTAATTGGCATTTTTTATACATCCCCTGTTACATATAAGGAATTCATCGAAGTATCCTGGCTTAAACTACCATTTGATGCTATTTGGAGAATGAGTTTTGTTGTATTCGGAACGACATTTATGACTTACATGTTAAATGTATATGCACTTAAAACATTACCCCCTACTACGATTGGTGCATTTACTTATTTACAACCCTTGATTACCATCCTTTATGCGGTAGTTACAGGGAATGATGTGTTAGACGCAATAAAGATTAGTGCCTGCATTTTAGTTTTTATTGGAGTTTATTTGGTCTCAAAAAAAAGAAAATATCATACAATACCTGATTCGGAAAGTAAAAATAAATAATGCTAAATGAATCGCTTTATGACCATATTCATTAATCCACCATTCATCAAGTGAATGAGCTTTAACTCCTTTTCATCCCCAGGCTATAGTAAATGAGGAAATTCATTGATTTTTATAATTTCTAATATCGTTAATAACATCGCTAAAACACGGGAGTCATCACCTATTTCTGGAGCGAAAAGTGTATCATTTTTTACTCGACCTTTTACATTAGTCCCTTCAGAAAAACAAGTATCTAAATGGGTATCAAGCGCAACTGTCCTTTCACCCTGTCTAGTTTTTTATAATCCAAGGACATTACCTTCTTAATTAATCTAAACTGAATCCATGCATATTTTATTAAAATAATTAAAAAAAGTTTTGCTCGGTTTGATTCTTTGAATGGGGGTGCTTCAGTTTAAGTTAACTCGATATGTGTTTTTAAATTAAATGGCTCGAGATTTTCTATATTAAAAAGCTTTTTTAATTTTTTCATGTCTTGTTAATCTGTCAATTAACTTGACATTTTTACTTTCGATATATATATATATTATTTTGGGGAAATAATGAAATTGTATTAATAATAAGGATGATAATATATTAATTTAAATTTCACAAGACTTTTATTTTATTGATTTTTTTGGTTCTTTATTCCATCTTCTAGTATCTTTTGAAGTTATCTCTTTGAATAAATCGGTTTTATAAGAAGACTTGAATTCATTTAACATCTCTTCTGGTAAACAAGTTAACTTTCTAGTTTTTAAATTCATCCAACCACCTGTCATCTCACAGCGAGCTACATTTACACCTTCTTTATTATAATAATTATGTTCAAATTCAAAAAAAGTTCCATCCTTGCTCATTGCCGCTAATTCAAATGAAACTCGAATAGTATCATCAGGAAGGACCTCTTTAAAATAAAATAAATGTTCATTGAAGACAATGGGGCCAATAGCAAGTTTTTTTAAATATGCATGAGACATTCCAATTTTTTGCAAGAATGCCATTCTTGTTTCGCTAGCATAACTTAAAAAAGTAATATTCGCAAGATGTCTATTAGCATCTAAATCATTCCACCTAATTTCAAATTCTTTTAAAAACATATACTCAATTTTTTATAAAACTATTCTTTTTCTATTTTAGACGAAATTTTATTCTATGAAAAAAGGACTTATTATTTACCTTATTATGATTTTAATCAGTTGTGGTTCTAATGATAAAAAGAAAAAAGGATTTCAATATAATCGTACTCAAAGTGAAACCAAAAAAAATGAACCTTCTGAAACTAACAAAATTCCAATTGATTTAAATAATAAAGGTATTGGCCCTATTAAAGAGTTGGTTTTTGATGATGCAATTAATAAAACTATGGCAGATGAAGGAAAAAAAGCTTTTACTCTTAAATGCACAGCTTGTCACATGGCTGAGAGAAAATTAATTGGCCCTGCAATGAAAGGAATTTACGAAAGGAGGAGTCCTGAATGGGTAATTAATTTTCTACTAAATCCAACTCAAATGTTAAAAGAGGATCCTATCGCTATTGCTTTACTTAAAAAATATAATAACATTTTGATGCTTAACCAAAATCTTACTCAAGAAGAAGCTAGAGCAATTTCAGAATATTTAAGGATGTTATAAAGACCAGGCTTTTCCACCAGTAGTTTCTTCAAGATCAACACACCCTATATAATCTCCTGGAATAGGACTATAAGCTAAGAGATTTTCACCAACATACTCATTTATTTTATAGGAATTTATCGTTAAATCTCTCAAGTCATTCGCAAACTTTAAAGCTAATTCATCAGTCTCGTTGGATTTTACTGACTGCTTTAAGTATTTTGATAATTGTCCATCCCAATTCTCTTTTGTTATCTGGTTAGCATTTTCTTTTCCATTGATATTTAACGCATCATTTTTGAATGCTTCCCATCCTTTTGAAAAACTTTCTTTAAGATCTTGACTCCAAACTGCATCAACATAAGCATCTAGAAATTCAGGAAGCTTTAATTCTATTGCTCCAGGAGTATCTGTTGTTGGAATTATTAATTCCAATATTTGAGAAAAAGAATTAAAATCCTGTTTTGGAATAAAAGCTGGTGTGTATCCTGTTGATGACTGACAGCTTTGAAAAATAGCAGCTATCGAAGGAGTTAATGTTATTGCTCCAATTCCTGTTCCAATGTTTTTTATTGCTTTTCTTCTATCCATTTTAATAGTTTTATAAATTCATCTTTTTTAGTTCTTCAAAAGCATGGTTTGTAGCTCTTGCTGTTAATGCCATATAAGTTAGTGAGGGATTAACATTACTAGCGGAGGTCATTGCTGATCCATCTGTTACAAATACATTTGGAACATCATGAATTTGATTAAATTTATTTAATATTGACGTTTTTGGATCACGACCCATTCGGGCTGTACCCATTTCATGAATCCCCAAACCTAACGCATAATCTCCGTTATAACCAACAACATTTTTAAACCCTGCATTCTCTAACATTTCTTCAGCTTGTTGTTGCATGTCTTTACGCATATTATGTTCGTTTTCTTTAATAGATGCGTCAAATGTTACTGTGGGAAGACCCCATTTATCAAGTTTATTGTAATCTAAAGTCATTCTATTATTTTCATAAGGTAAAACCTCTCCAAATCCACCTAGACCAATACTCCATAAACCTGGCTTTAGGATTTCCTCCTTGAATTGAGCTCCATATGCCATTTCTGCAACTTTTGAAGTCCAACCTCGTCTTGAACCTCCTCCTTGGTATCCGTAACCTCTTAAGAATTTTTTTTGATCTGTGTTACCACCAATATTTCTAAATCTCGGTATATAAATTCCATTATTTCTTCTTCCAAAATAATATTTATCTTGAAAATCATCGGTTGAAGCTCTAGCCCCAACACCCAAGTGATGGTCCATTATGTTTCTTCCTAGTTGATCAGAAGAATTCCCCAAACCATTTGGAAAAGCATCCGATTTTGATTGCATTAATATTGATGTAGACGGGACTGCTGACGCGCATAGGAAAATTATTTTAGAATTAAATATATAAACCTCTTTTGTTTCTTTATCAATTACGCGAACTCCAGATGCTCTTTTTTTATTTTTATCTAAAATCACTTCACTCACAATTGAGTTTGGTCTTAGAATCATATTACCTGTTTTTTCAGCTGCTGGTAGAGTTGATGAATTACTACTAAAATAAGCTCCAAATGGACACCCTCTTCTGCATTTGGATCTATATTGGCAAGTCATTCTACCAAGCCCTGGCTTTGAGCCTTCTGTTATTATAGCTGTTCTTCCTATTGTTAATAATCTGTCGTTATATTTTTTATCAATCGAAGTTTGTAGATGTTTTTCAACACAATTAAGTTCCATAGGTTTTAAATAATTTCCATCAGGGAATTGTGGGAGACCTACATTTTGACCACTAACTCCTATGTAACCCTCAACATAATCATACCAAGGGGCAAGGTCTTTATATCTAATCGGCCAATCAATAGATATTCCATCTTTAAGATTTGCTTCGAAATCATAGTCTGTTAATCGGTAGGATTGTCTTCCCCAAGTTAGGGATCTACCTCCAACGTGGTAACCCCGCATCCAATCAAAACGTTTAGTTTCATTGTAAGGGTGCTCTAAATCGTTGACAAAAAAATGTTTGCTCGATTCAATCGTTGTATATCCAGTTCTGCTTTGTTTACCTTGGATTCTTTTAGTTTCGTTAGTAATAACATCTCCTGTCTTGTAATCCCATGGATCATCATTAATAGTAGGATAATCCTCAATGTGTTTAACCATGTGACCTCTTTCTAAAACTAAAGTTTTTAATCCTTTTTCACATAATTCCTTTGCTGCCCAGCCACCAGTTATTCCAGTTCCAACAACAATTGCGTCATAATTATTCTTCATAAAATCATCTGTTTACTTAAGGTATAATGTAAATATATATATTATTGGTTACCATATATTAATTTTGTTTGTCTAAATTTAGATAATAAAACAAATTATAAAACTAAACTTTTTTTATGAAACCAAATTTATTTCCCTCAATATTAATATTGAGTATATTTCTTGTGTTTTCATTTTCGTTCAAAAATGAAATCAAAAAAAAGCCTTTGTCAAGTAAACCATTTTTTAAACTATCCTTAGCTCAATGGTCCTATCATAGAGAATTCAGTAAAAATGGTGTATCCCCATATGAATTTGCCAAAATGGCAAGCGACTTAGGGTTTGATGGTTTAGAGTATGTAAGCCAGCTATATACTGATGTTACGGAGAGTGAAGATAAAGCATATGCCATGAAAGTTTTTATTGATAAAAATAATGATCTGGCTTCCCAGTACAATGTTAAAAATGTTTTAATAATGATTGATGGGGAAGGGAATCTATCAACTTCTGATAATCAAGAGAGAAAGCAAGCTATTGAAAATCATAAAGATTGGATAAATGCTGCAAGTAAAATGGGTTGCTCTGCTGTAAGACTTAATCTAAACGGAGAGAAAGAGGAATCAGCATGGATTAAAAATTCTATAGAAAGTCTTAGTATTCTTTCTGCATACGCTGAACCATTAAATATAAATGTAATAGTTGAAAATCATGGTGGTATGTCTTCAAATGCCTCTCTTCTGATGAAAGTGATTAATCAAGTTAGTTATTCCAATTGTGGAACACTTCCAGACTTTGGAAATTTTTGCATGAGTGAGGATTGGGGGTCTCTTAAAGATAATAAATGTAATAACCCTTATGATCCATATTTAGGTGTTTCTGAAATGTTACCTCGTGCCTTTGGCTTGAGTGCAAAATCATATGAGTTTGATGCAAATGGAAATGAAACTATCCTTGACTATTATAGGTTATTATCAATTATTAAAAAAGCAGATTATAATGGTTTTATTGGTGTAGAATATGAAGGAGATAAACTTAGCGAAAAAGAAGGTATCATTGCAACAAAAAAATTACTTGAAAAAGCTGCTTCTAGTTTATAAATTATGAACTTAAGTTCTCGTTTCAAACTTTCATTCCTTTTTTTTCTAGAGTTTTTTATTTGGGGTGGGTGGTTTGTTACTATGGGAACTTTTCTTTCTCAAAAATTTAATGCTACAGGAGGCGAATTAGCACTGGCATATGAAACACAATCAATAGGTGCTATAATAGCTCCTTTTATTATTGGTTTAATTGCAGATCGTTATTTTGCAGCTCAGAAAATTCTTGGTCTTTTACATTTGATAGGTGCAGTATTATTGTTTATTGTCAGTAATGCAGATAATTTTTTTGCTTTCTATCCTTATATTTTTATTTACATGTTATTGTATATGCCTACTTTGGCATTAGCTAACTCTGTCGCCTTTCACCAAATGGAGAATCCGTCCAAAGAGTTTGCTTCTATAAGAGTATTAGGAAGTGTTGGATGGATAGTTGCCGGATTAATTATTGGTTACTTTGGTTGGGAAGGGACACAAACCCTAAAAAATACATTTTATATGTCATCTATTGCATCAGTATTTTTAGGACTTTATAGTTTTATATTACCAAACACACCGCCTAAATTGGGCTCTGACGACAAATTAAAAATAAGAGAATTATTGGGGCTTGATGCTTTATCAATGTTAAAAGATAAAGGGTTTTTGTTTTTCTTTATAGCCTCTATTTTAATTTGTATCCCACTTGCATTTTACTATCAACATGCAAACCAGTTCTTAAATGAAGTTGGTATGAAAGCGGCTGCCTCTAAAATGATTTTAGGTCAAATTTCAGAAGTTCTTTTTTTGCTACTATTACCTTTATTTATAAAAAGATATGGAATAAAAAATGCGTTATTTTTTGGCATTCTAGCTTGGGGCGTTCGTTACATGCTTTTCGCATTTGGAGATGCTGGAGTTAAAAGTTGGATGTTGATTTTTGGAATTTTACTTCATGGGGTATGTTATGATTTCTTTTTTGTTTCTGGTCAAATTTACACTGATTTTAAGGCAGGAGAAAAATACAAAAGTACGGCTCAAGGACTTATAACTCTTGCAACATACGGTATAGGAATGCTAATTGGTTTTAGATTTGCAGGATGGCTAACTGACCAATATATTTCTGATATTGGTCACTTATGGAAGAAAATTTGGATTCAGCCTGCAATTTTTTCTTTTGTTGTTTTAACTTTATTTTTAATTTTTTTTAAAAACGAAACTATTAAATTCAAAACATTATGAGTAAAATTAAATTAGGTATATTGGGAGGTGGTGGTGACTCTTTAATTGGTGTTTTACATAGAGTAGCCTCCAACATGTACGACAGATACGAAATTACTGGAGGTGTATTTAATCCAAATTATGATGAAAACACAAGTTTTGCCAAAAAAATAGGTGTTAATACAGATAGAGTCTATATTGATTTTGACACATTTATAGATGAAGAAACTAAAATCCCTAAAGAAGATAGAATTGAGGTAGTTTCAGTACTTACTCCAAATTTTTTGCATTTCCCAATGGCAAAAAAGCTTCTTGAAAATGGCTTTCACGTAATTTGTGAAAAACCATTAACAACTTCATACAACGAAGCACTTGAGCTAGAATCTCTTCAAAAACAACATAAAGCGATTTTTGCTGTGACATACACTTATACTGGATATCCTATGGTACGCCACATGAAACATCTAATTGCTAAAGGTGAGCTTGGTGAAATACAAAAAGTTGATGTTCAATATTACCAGGGTTGGATTAATCCAGTAATTCATGATCCAGAATTGAGAAAAACTGTTTGGAGATTGGATCCAAAAAAAGCAGGTATTAGTTCTTGTATAGGAGATATAGGTACTCATGCCTTTCAAATGACAGAATATCTCACTGGAATGGAAGTTAAATCAATACTCTCAGACTTAAACATGGTATATGAAGATAATTCTTTAGATTTAGATGGTACTGTTCTGATACGTTTTTCAAAAACAATTAAAGGAGTAATTCGTGCAAGTCAAATTGCAACAGGTGAGGAAAATGGTCTTACAGTTGCAATCTATGGTAAAAATGGAGCTTTTAAATGGGAACAAGAAAACCCTAATATTTTGTATCATATAACTGATGATAAGCCAAAAAGTATAATAAAGCCTGGACACGCTTTTGTCTCGGATGTGGCAAACGATGGAACAAAACTTCCTGGTGGTCATCCTGAAGGGATATTTGACGCAATGGGTAATATATATAAAGGGGTTGCTAAAGCTCTAAGAAATGAAGATGCATTCGATGGGGAATATCCAAATATGAATGACGGAGTTCGTGGTATGCTATTTATTGAAAAAGTTGTTGAATCAAATAAAAATGGAAATGTATGGGTACATCTAGACAATCAATGAAAACTGTAAAGGGGCCAGGAATTTTCCTTGCTCAATTTGTGGATAATAAAGCACCTTTTAATAGTCTTGAGGGGATGTGCAAATGGGCTTCAGATCTTGGTTATAAAGGAATCCAGATCCCAACCTGGGAGTCTTTCCTAATTGATCTTGATAAAGCTTCTGAGAGTCAAACCTATTGTGACGAACTAAAAGGAAAAATTAATTCCTATGGATTAGAAATTACGGAACTCTCAACACATCTTCAAGGACAGCTTGTTGCAGTGCATCCTGCATACGATTTAATGTTTGATAATTTTGCACCAGATGCCGTTAAAAATAATCCCAAAGCAAGAACAGAATGGGCGGTTGAAATAATGAAAAAAGCTGCAAAAGCAAGTAAAAATTTAGGATTAAAAACACACGCCACTTTTTCTGGAGCACTTTTGTGGCACACTTGGCATCCTTGGCCACAACGCCCTGAAGGATTAGTTGAATTAGGTTTTTCTGAATTAGCAAAACGGTGGAAACCTATATTAGATGTATATGATGAAAATGGAGTTGATGTTTGTTATGAAATACATCCTGGTGAAGACCTTCACGACGGTGTAACTTTTGAACGTTTCCTCGAAGCTACAAATAGTCATAAGCGCGTTAATATTTTATATGACCCTAGTCATTTTGTTCTTCAACAATTAGACTATTTAGAATATATCGATCACTATCACCAGTTTATCAAGTCGTTTCATGTTAAAGATTCAGAATTTAAACCAAATGGGAAAAAAGGTGCTTATGGAGGCTATGGTGACTGGATAGACCGTGCAGGTAGATATCGTTCTCCAGGAGATGGACAAATTGACTTTAAAACCATCTTCACAAAACTAACAGAGTACGGTTGCGATGTATGGGCTGTTATGGAATGGGAGTGCTGTATAAAAAGTCCTGAACAAGGGGCTAGAGAAGGAGCTCCATTTATCAAAAATCATATTATTGAAGCAACTCAAAAATCTTTCGATGACTTCGCTGGAGGAAAAATTGACGAAAATTTCCTTAAAAAAATTCTTAATCTTTAAAAAAATGAAAATTAACAAAATTATTTTTCCTCTTTTGATCCTAATCTTATTTTTTAGGTAGTACGGTTTTACTCCCAAATGATAAATCAAGTTCAAATGGAGAATGGGAATCTCTATTTGACGGTAAAACTCTTAATGGGTGGCATAGATTTAATCGTAAGGGAATTAAACCCATTTGGACAGCTAAAAAAGGGGTACTAACTTTTGATCCTGATCTTATTCCAAAAGGAGATTACGTGCACGATCTTGTAACAGATAAAATATTTAAAAATTTTCAACTATCAATAGAATGGAATATTTCAGAGGGGGGAAATAGTGGAATTTTTTGGGGAGTTCAAGAAGGAGAAAATATCAATAAACCCTACTCTACTGGACCAGAAATACAGATTCTAGATAACGACCGTCACCCAGATGCAAAAGCCAATCCAAAATTTCGTCAGGCTGGTGCACTTTATGATCTTGTTCAACCCTCCAAGGATGTTTGTAATCCTGCTGGAAAATGGAATCATGTTTTATTAACCATTAATCATAATAAAAATGAAGGGAGCGTAGTTCTAAACGGAACTAAGATTGTTGAGTTCCCTTTGAGAGGTGAAAAATGGGATGAATTAGTTGCTAATTCAAAATTTAATGATGAATGTGACTTTGAGCGCTTTGCAAGACTCAGATCAGGAAAAATTGGACTTCAAGATCATCGAGATAAAGTATCATTTAGAAATATAAAAATACGAAAACTTTAAATAGTAGCTTATGATAATGTCCATGACGGGTTTTGGGAAAAAAGAAACTCAATTTAAGGACAAAAATATTAGTATTGAAGTACGTTCTTTAAATTCTAAAAATGCTGACATTAATCTAAGGACGCCCTCTTATCTTAAGGAATTAGATCCTGAAATCCGTAAAGTCTTCATTAAAAAAATGCATAGAGGTAAAATAGATATTAATCTCTTTGTAGAATATAACGGTGATATGACTCCAATAAACATTAACAAAGGAATTGTAAAAGCCTATATGGGTCAAATTAAGGATATCGCTGACATATCAGATAGTGAAAGTTTATCCTTAGCAATGAAATTACCAGAAGCTTTGTCCTCAGAAAAAGAATCGATAGAGATAAAAGAAAAAAAAGTGATCTTAACTCTTTTTGATGAAGTCATAAAAGACATAAATGATTTTAGAAAAAATGAAGGGTCAGTTTTAAAAAAAGAAATAAAAATTCGACTAGATCTGATTGATGAACATCTCAAATCAATAATTAAAATTGATCCTGAAAGAAAGTTAAAAATTGAAAAAAAACTTAAGGTTGGCTTAAATGAGTTAAACATAGAAATTGATAACAATCGATTTGAACAAGAACTTATTTTCTATCTTGAAAAATTTGATATTACTGAGGAAAAAGTTCGATTGCAAAATCATCTTACCTATTTTAATGAAATTATGGATAATGATTCTCCAAATGGTAAAAAACTTGGTTTTATTGCTCAGGAGATGGGTAGAGAAATAAATACTATAGGATCTAAAGCAAATCATGCTGATTTACAAAAAGTTGTTGTTCAAATGAAAGATGAGCTCGAAAAAATAAAGGAGCAATTATTAAACGTACTATGAAATGAAAAAAGGTAAGCTTATAGTTTTTTCAGCTCCCTCTGGTAGTGGCAAAACTTCTGTTGTAAATCATCTTCTAAAACAAAATTTACCATTAGGTTTTTCTATTTCAGCAACATCTAGACCTCCACGGGGGAGTGAAAAAAATGGAAAAGATTATTATTTCTTGAGCAAAGAAAGTTTCACCAAAAAAATTATCGAAAATGCTTTCGTCGAATACGAAGAGGTTTATGAAGGGACTTATTATGGTACCCTAAATTCAGAGATTAAAAGGCTTTGGAAGGAAGGAAAGCATGTCTTATTTGATATAGATGTAGTGGGAGGTTTGAATATTAAAAAAAAATTTCCGGAAAATACTTTAGCAATTTTTGTTCAACCTCCTTCAATAAAAGAATTAGAAAAAAGACTTAGAAAAAGAGCAACAGAAAACGAGGTAAAAATTCAACAAAGATTGGATAAGTCTGCTGGAGAGTTAGCTTTTTCTAAAAATTTTGATGTTATATTAATTAATGATGATCTAAATAAGGCAAAAAAAAAAGCAACTAGTTTGGTAAAACAATTTATAAAACCTAGATGAATTATCTAACTTTGAGATATGCAAAAGATAGGTTTATTTTTTGGTACTTTTGACCCCATACATAAAGGACATTTAAAACTTATTAATTTTTTTATAAAAAATTCAGATGTTGAATTTATTTGGTTAATTACAACTCCTCAAAGCCCATTTAAAAACAAGAAAGAAATTCAATCAAGTTCTTCACGACTAGAATTAATATCCATCGCATTAAAAGGAAACTCTAAAGTTAAAATCAATAACATAGAACTCGGTCTTCCAAAACCAAATTATACTTATTTAACATTGCGAGAATTGCAAAAACAATATCCAAGTAATAAGTTTATTCTACTTCTTGGAGCAGATAATATGGTAAACTTCAAAAAATGGAAAGCTTACAATGAAATTTTAGAAAATCATGAACTATACGTATATCCAAGAAAAATATTAGACACTATTCCTAACTATTTCATAAAACATCCTAAAATTTATTGGATTAATGCACCTTTTATAGATGCATCTTCCACTGACATAAGAAATAGAATAAAAAATAAAAAAAGTATAAGTGACTTAGTCCCAAAAAATGTTTGTGATTCAATTTTAGATAAAAAATTATATATCTAAATTTAAGTTAATACTTCTTTTATAAGACGTTGAGTTAACATTCGTCTACCCCAACTTTCTAAATCAGGTGTCTTATTAGTCAGCTTTATATTTTGATCTAATAAATTTTTTAAATGTTTATTTATAATTGATGTATGATGTTGACTAACCATCCAAGCATGACTCCCCCTTTTTAAAAAACGTGCTGCCTCAGAATTTGGATCTCCTATTGAGATAATTGGCACTTCAGTTGCCATATATTCTAAAAGTTTTCCTGAGATCATATCTGATTCTCCACCTTTAAAAAAAAAGTTAAGAAGTAAATCCGCACTTTTTATAAGAGCGATAGAGTTCTCGTGAGATAAATATCCTAAGAAATCCACGTTCACATTACATAGTGTATTTTTAATTTCTGAAATTATTGTAGGCTTGATATTTCCAGCAATTGAAAAATTTATTTCATAATTTTTTGAGAACTCATTAATGATTTTAAACAGATTTAAATATGATTGATTATGGGTTAATAATCCTGTATAAACAATATGAAACCCTTTTTTCTTAGGAGCAGATTTTATTTTATATATTAATTCCTCGTCATACCCATTTGGTATGCTGATTATTTTTTGTTGAGGGTTTTTTCTAAGTAGTTTTTTATGAAAATCACCTCCAATAGTTGTGATGACTCCACTTGCTTTTTCAAGAACTGTTTTTTCTAATTGAGCATCTTTATTAATGCTTTTTTTAGATCGAAACATTTGCTTATTGTAAAATACTTCTCCCCATGGATCTCGGAAATCAACCCACCAATTGAGGTTAAACTTATCCTTTAGTTTTATTCCTGATAAATGTGAAGAATGAGGAGGACCTGTTGTAATCAAAAATGAAATTTTCTCCTCTTGTAATATTTTATTTGCAGCTTCTAATACAAACGGGATCCAACCCTTTCGGGCATCAGGAATAAAAAAATTGCCTCGAATATAAGCTGCGGCCTTTCCAAAAAAACTGTTTGTATTTACCTCTCCTTGGGGAATTCCAACATTAGGGTCCCTTGAAATTAATCTAGAATATAATTTTAAAGGTTCACGAGTACTGGTTTTAATAACCCTGATTTCTTTTACTTCATTTATCAAACTAGTGTCTAAAACAGGATATGAAGCTTGATTTTCATCCACAGTGATTACAATAGGCTCATAATTTAGTTCCTTTAAATATTTTGCAAAATACACCCACCTTTGAACACCTGAACCTCCTGAAGGAGGCCAATAATAAGAAATAATTAAAATTTTAGTACTAGATGAATTCACTTTAGTTTTTTACCTTCCATAAAGGTACGGAAGAACAAGCTTCTCCATAAAATAAACTTTTAGCTACAGTTTGTAAACGTTGTAATAACTGAATATATGCATCCTCTGGAATTGTCATATCAGAACAACCTTTAATAATTACGGGTTTATTCTCGAATGGTTTTAAATCAAGGCTTTTTATTTTTTCAAAAAAAAGATTTTTTTCTAAATCTTTAATACTCCCTAAAACAACAGTTATTGCATATTGACTTAAATAAGAAGTAACTAAAAGGGTTGCCCATGCTGGAAGTATTATTTCAGAAGAGCATCCTAAAGCAACATATTGATTTGTATATTGTAACCAGTCATGGTTTTTTAATAAATTTCTAAATTCTTTTTCTCTAAGCACTAATCCATCCTCTAACCACTGACCGATATCTACAAATGTTTTTATCTCTTCTGTTTTGAAATCCTCCAAATCAATAGTAACTATTGGACTTTTAGCAACTTTATTGACTATTGATTCTTTCATAATTATAACATTCCTAGTTCTAATTTTGCTTCCTCACTCATTAAATCTTTTGTCCAGGGGGGATCAAAAGTGATTTCTACTTCAGCAGAAGAAACCTCATCCAAAGACTTTACTTTTTCTTCAACTTCCATTGGTAAAGTTTCTGCAACTGGACAATTTGGAGTAGTTAATGTCATCAAAATTTTAACTTCATTGTCTTCATTTACAAAAACATCATAAATTAATCCTAATTCGTATATATCAACTGGGATTTCTGGATCAAATATAGTTTTTAATACATCAACAATTTTATCTCCCAAATTTTTTGTGTCCATTAATTCTGACATTTTTTAACTTATTTTAGTTTGAAATGCTAATGCATACATTTTAATTTGTTTTATCATAGATACAAGTCCATTAGCACGAGTAGGCGATAGATGCTCTTTTAATCCTAATTGATCTATGAAATCTGTATTTGCTTTAATAATATCTTTTGGTGACTGATTTGAAAAAACACGAATTAATATTGCTATAATTCCTTTAGTAATAATTGCGTCACTATCTGCAGTAAATTTTATTACTTTGTTTTCCAGTTCAGCATTGACCCAAACTTTACTTTGACATCCTTTGATAATAAATTTATCATTTTTATATTTTTCATCAATAAGCGGCAATGACTTTCCAAGATCAATCATATACTCATAACGTTGTGTCCAATCATCAAAAAGGGAAAACTCTTCAATAATTTCTTTTTGTATTTGATGGATTGAACTCACACTTAAAATTATAATTTTTATTGTAACATAAGAACTGCTTTTTTTAAGGCAGTTATCATTATATCAATTTCTTCAAAAGTATTATAGAATGAGAAAGAAGCTCTTACAGTACCTGGTATTTCATAAAAATCCATTATAGGTTGAGCACAGTGATGTCCTGTCCGAACTGCGATCCCCATTTGATTAAGAATACTTCCTATGTCATAGGGGTGTATATCGCCAATGTTAAAAGAAATAACAGCTGTTTTATCGAGTCCTTCTCCATATAGTTTAATCCCTCCTATTTTTTTTAGGCTATTAGTTGCATATGTTAAAAGTTCAGCCTCATACTTAGATATAACATCAAATCCTAGATTATTCATGTAATCTAAAGCGGCACCAAATGCAATTCCCCCGCAAATATTTGGTGTCCCTGCTTCAAACTTATGAGGCAGACCAGCGTATGTGGTTTTTTCAAAAGTTACAGAGGCAATCATTTCACCTCCTCCCTGATATGGAGGTAGAGCATTTAATAATTCCTTTTTTCCATATAACATACCAACACCAGTCGGGCCACATAATTTGTGAGCTGATGTAACATAATAATCGACATTAAGTTCTTGAACATCAGTTTTTATGTGCGGACAAGCTTGGGCTCCATCAATTAAAACTTTTGCACCATAAGTATGTGCTTTATCTATAATTTCTTCAATAGGATTAATTGTTCCTAACGCGTTTGATACATGGTTTACAAAAACCATTTTGGTTTTTGAATTTAAAAAGCTATAATAACTATTTATATCTAAAGTGCCATTTGATAACATTGGAATTACCTTTAATATAGCTCCTGTTTTTTCACAAAGCATCTGCCAAGGCACTATATTCGAGTGATGTTCTAAAGCAGAAATGATAAGTTCATCACCTGGTTTTAATAATGAATTATAGCCAGACGCTACTAAGTTTATACTTTCTGTTGTACCAGCTGTAAAAATGATTTCATAAGCTTCTGCAGCATTAAAATGTTTTTGAATTTTAATGCGAGCTTCTTCGTAAGCATCAGTTGCTTCTTGACTAAGTTGGTGTACTCCTCTATGAATGTTAGCATTTAACCTAGAGTAATAATCAGTAATTACGTCAATTACCTGCAATGGAGTTTGAGAGGTTGCTGCATTGTCAAAATAAATAAGATCCTGTCCATTAACTTTTCTTTTAAGTATGGGGAAATCTTTCCTTATTTTTTTTACATCAATCATTAAAGTTCAAATCCAAGATTAACTCCAAGTTTGTTTGCGATCTGACCATTAATCCTTTTTTTCAATGAAGGAAGTTTTACACTTTCAAGAACATTATTTGCAAAAGCATAAGTCATCAATGCTTTTGCTTCTTTTTTAGGGATCCCTCTAGTTCTTAAATAAAATAATGCTTCTTCATCCATTTGACCTATTGTACAGCCATGCGAGCACTTTACATCATCCGCAAATATTTCTAATTGTGGTTTACTATTTATTGTAGCCTTATCATCAAGAAGTATATTATTGTTTTGTTGGAAAGCATTAGTTTTTTGTGCTATTTTATCAACTAAAATTTGACCATTAAAAACTCCCTCTGAACGTTCTGAAAATATACCCTTATAATCTTGGTGACTTTCACAATTTGGTTGAGAGTGATGTACTAAGGTGGAATGGTCTACATGTTGTTTGCCTTCTAAAATAGTAACTCCTTTTAATGTTGAAAGTATATTTTCTCCCCTGTGAAAAAATTTTAAATTATTTCTAATTAACTTACCCCCTAATGAAAAAGTATGTACACTTGAGTGACTATTTTTTTCTTGTTGAATAAAAGTATTGTCAATAAGAGATGCAGAAGTAAGGTCGTTTTGCAGCTTATAATAATCTAAAAAAGCATCGTTATGTAGATAAATTTCTGTGACACTGTTTGTAACTACTGGATGTGTTTTTAAACTTTGGTGACGTTCTATAATTTGAACTTGAGAGTTCCTGTCTAATATAATTAGATTTCTTGGTTGAAGCCATAATGATTCTTCTTTACCAGATGAAAAATGGATAATCTCTACTGGTTTTTCAGCAACAGTATTTTTTGGGATATTAATAAATGCTCCCTCTTTGGCATAAGAAGTATTTAATGCTGTTAAACTATCCTCTTTTGGTAAAATCTTATTGAAATAATTGTCAATAATTTTTCTATATTTTGGTTTAGATAAAGCTGCTGACATTAAACATACATCTAACCCATCGTGTGTTGTATTTGACAAAAAAGGGCTATAAACACCATCAATAAAAATAATTTTGTAAGTGTCTGTATCGTAAAGAAAATACTTTTTTACTTCTTTTAATTCTATGCTAATTTCAGACTTAGGAAAAAGAGAATAATCTTGATTGATCAAAGATTCTAAGGAAGTGTATTTCCAAGCTTCGTCTCGTTTAGACGGGAAACCTTTTTTTTCAAAAATTTTTAAAGCATTCGCTCTTGTCTCATGAACAGGATCAAATAAGTCAAGATCCTCTTCAAATGCCAAATGTGATGATATTAATTTCTCTTTAAACTCCATTTTAGGCTAATTCTTTTATCCAATCATATCCTTTAGCATCAAGTTCGTGGGCCAATTCTTTAGTTCCGGATTTGACTATTTTACCATCAAAAAGTACGTGTACAAAATCTGGTACAATATAGTCTAGTAGTCTTTGATAATGTGTAATTACAACAACTGCATTGCTTTTACCCTTAAATTTATTTACTCCATTAGCTACTATTTTTAGAGCATCTATATCTAATCCTGAGTCTGTCTCATCCAATATGGCAAGTGATGGCTCTAACATAGCCATCTGAAAGATTTCATTTCTTTTTTTCTCTCCTCCTGAGAAACCTTCATTTAGTGATCGCGATAAAAATTTAGAGTCAATTCCCAACATTTTTGATTTTTCACGAATTTTTTTTAATAATTCACTGGCAGGTATTTCATCCATTCCTTGAGCTTTTCTATTAGCGTTAATGGCTGTTTTAATAAAATTTGTAACAGTGACTCCAGGGATTTCCACAGGATACTGAAAAGAAAGAAAAACACCTAAATGAGCTCTTTCCTCTGGATCAAATTCAGCCAAATCTTTACCTTTTAATAAAATTTTACCTTTAGTAACCTCATAATCTTCATTACCCGCAACAACTGAAGATAATGTACTTTTCCCTGAACCATTAGGCCCCATAATAGCATGAACCTCTCCAGCCTTAACATCTAAATCAATACCATTTAATATTGTCTTGCCCCCTACTTGGGCGTGTAAATTTTCAATTGTTAACATTTATTGTCTTTTATCCCACTGATCCTTCAAGGGAAATTTCTAAAAGTTTTTGAGCTTCTACAGCAAATTCCATTGGAAGTTTATTTAAAACCTCTTTACTAAAACCATTTACAATAAGAGCTATAGCTTTTTCAGTATCAATACCCCTTTGATTACAATAAAAAATTTGGTCTTCACCAATTTTACTTGTAGTTGCTTCATGCTCTATTTGTGCTGTATTATTTTTCGCCTCTATGTATGGAAAAGTATGAGCTCCACAATTATTACCCATTAATAACGAATCACATTGTGAAAAGTTTCTTGTGTTTTTAGCACGTGAACCAACTTGTACTAGTCCACGATAACTGTTTTGTGACTTCCCAGCAGAAATACCTTTAGAAATTATAGTACTTCTTGTGTTTTTCCCTATATGTATCATTTTTGTTCCAGTATCAGCTTGCTGAAAGTTATTTGTAACTGCAATTGAATAAAATTCTCCTGTAGAATTGTCTCCTTTTAAAATACATGATGGGTATTTCCAAGTTACCGCAGAACCAGTTTCAACTTGTGTCCATGAAATTTTTGCTCTTGTATGGCAAATTCCCCTCTTAGTAACAAAATTAAATACTCCTCCTTTACCTTTTTTGTCTCCTGGATACCAATTTTGAACTGTTGAATACTTTATTTCAGAATCATCCAAAGCAACTAGTTCTACTACCGCAGCATGTAATTGATTTTCATCTCTTGAAGGAGCAGTACATCCTTCTAGATAACTAACATAACTAGACTTATCAGCAATGACTAGTGTCCGTTCAAATTGACCCGTTCCAGCTTGATTAATTCTAAAATAAGTGGATAATTCCATAGGGCATTTAACTCCCTTGGGGATATAACAAAATGAGCCATCTGTGAATACTGCACTATTTAATGCTGCATAATAATTGTCTTTTGGAGGAATAACAGTCCCAATATATTTTTTTACCAATTCTGGGTGTTTTTGAATAGCCTCTGAAATAGAACAAAAAATAATTCCTTTTTCAGCCAACGTCTCTTTAAAAGTTGTAGCTACAGACACAGAATCCATAACGATATCCACTGCAACGCCAGCAAGTTTTTTTTGCTCCTCTAATGAAATTCCAAGTTTATCAAAAGTTTTTAATAACTCTGGGTCTACCTCTTCAAGGCTTTCGTATTTAGGCTTTTTTTTAGGAGCCGAATAGTATGATATTTCTTGTAAGTTAGGTTTTTTATATTGCACATTAGCCCAATCTGGCTCTTCCATTTCCATAAAATTAGAATAGGCTTCCAAACGCCAATTAGTCATCCACTTTGGTTCTCCCTTTTTTTCTGAAATATCTCTAATAATTTTTTCATTAAGCCCTGAAGGAAATGTTTCTGACTCAATATCTGTTACGAAACCATATTCATACTCTTTGGTTTCTAATTCTTTTTTTAATTCTTCTTCAGTATATGCCATATTTTTATTTTAGAGTGAAAAACTTTCCCCGCAACCACATGTTCTTTGTGCATTAGGATTGTTAAACACGAATCCTTTCCCATTCAAACCTCCTGAGTATTCTAAAGTTGTCCCTACTAAGTATAAAAGACTTTTTTTATCAACTAATATTTTTACATGGTTATCCTCGAAGATTTTATCTCCGTCCTGAAAAATTTTATCAAACTTCAACTCATACGATAACCCCGAACATCCTCCGCTTTTTACTCCTACGCGAACGAAGTCACAAGTTGGATCAAAACCCTCTTCTTTCATTAAAAGAGAGACTTTGTTTTTAGCTGTTTCTGCAACTTTTATCATGCTAAAAAATATTATTAGTTTTTTTTTTACAAATATAATGGAATTCTCTTGATATTTCTTTGCTAGGTATTGATTTAACCAATATTCTAATCAGGTCTTTTAATGCCAAATAGCAATAAAAATATTTTTGTTGCTTTCACTCTTTAAAATCTCTTCAGAAATATTTTCTGTAGATCCCACTACAATTAACTTTCCACTATGATCATAAATTAAATCGTTCCCAGAATCAAAACCAATGCCTCCCAAGTTATTTTTCTTTATTACAATTCCATTTTCAAGAGTATAAAAGAGTGCAATATCATTGCCTATCTTTTGATAGTCTAAAATATTGCTTTCATTATTACTGTGCCCAACTAAAACTAATGTTCCATCCGGACGTCTAATAAATGAATTTGCTTTCTCAAAGCCCCTAGTACCAATATTTTTGACTTCTTTAATCTCTCCGTTAGAAGCAAGTTTTGATAAAACAATATCACATGAACCTAATGCATCTGAGATATTACCATTTGTACTGAAAGAATTACCTAAAATGAGAATGTCACTAGAAGGAAGTTCAATGACTGATGTCCCAGTGTCATATTCAGTCCCTCCAATAGATTTTTCCCAAATTAATTTACCGTTTTTGTCAATCTTAATCACCCAAATATCATATCCTCCATTTGGATTTTTTATATCTTGATCTTGACTTTCAGATGTTCCAACCAAAATAAAATCCCCTGATGAAGTTTCTATTGAATCATAAGATCGATCATTGTTAGTGCCTCCATAATAATAACGCCACTGAAGATTACCTTCAAGATCAATTTTATGTGCCCAAAACTCTCCAACTCCGTGCCTTGATGAAGAATTAGAATAAATTTTATTTTGCCCTAAACCATTAGAAGCAGTAACATCTAAAAATCCGTTAAAAAAAAGTCCCCCATCAGAAGTTCTAATAATGTTATATGCATGGTCATGACCAAGAAAACCAAAACTTTTCTCCCATAAAAGCTCTCCTTTAAAATCAGTTCTTATCACCCAATTGTCGTGTTGTCCTTTATTTTCTGTGGCATCACCATCATTACTTTTACTATATCCTACTAATACATATCCCCCGTCAGAAAGTTGAACCAACCCATGTCCTCTATCATCATCCGAACCTCCATAAGTTTTAATCCATTGTAATTCTGATAAATAATTAAATTTCATTAAAAACACATCACTCCCTTCTCGTTTTTTAAAATTAAAGTCCCCATCAGTGCTTTTCGTATTCCCAATGATTGCAAAACCATCATCTTTAGTCGAAATAATAGCATTAGCAATATCCTCTTTACTTCCTCCAAATGTTTTAAATGATTCCCATTCGTTTTTAACTGGTGGTAAAAAAGACCAATTTGTTTCTTCAATAATATTGCAACCAAAAAATAATATTAAAGGCGTAAAAAAAAAAATAATTTTCATTTTATTCAGAAGCTTTAACTAAAAATAAACCTGAATCGATATCATTGATAGCAATAACTCCACTATCAAAAAAAGGATAAACATTCCAAGCTCCATTAAATTTAGGATTATTATCTGATGGAAATGTATCAAAAAATCCTATTTCGTTTACCCTTTTGTTTTGAATTTGACTTATGTCTAAAACTCTAAGCCCTGCGGTATAACTCGCCATAAAAAACAAATCCCCTTTTATATATGCATTATGATCTATTGCGTTCTCTCTTGCAAAATAGTTATGATGTATTTTGGGATTTGAAAGTTCTGATAAATCAAAAATTCGTGTTAATGTTGGTGAACCATAAAGTAATTCATCTAATTCATCTCCAAGAAAGAAGTATTTGTGATCTTTTGATAAAATGCCTTGGTGAGTATATCCACTAGCTAGATAAGTAGTTGAACTAATTTTAACAGGATTGGATTTATTGGTAACGTCAATGATAACAATTTGATTGTTTTCTCTACCGTCGCTGTTACTTCCAAAAAGGATTTCTCTTCCTCTAAATTCAGTGTCAGGACCTTGATAAATTACTATCTGTGCATCGTGTGTATAGGAATCGTCAGCATATCCTCCAACTATTTCCGGATTTAATGGGTCATTTATATCAACAAATAATGGTCCTCCTTGATACAAATTTGATCCAAAAATATAAGCATAACCTGTAGATTCATTAATCCATAGATTATGAGCATTCCCAAAATCAGAAAGAATTATATCCGCAGAGAAATTTTGAAATACTTGGGTTCTTAACCTAGTTAAATCAAAAACTTGCAACCCGTGATTAGGAGCTTCGCTTACTATAAATGCGAAATTTTTATATACTTTTACATCTCTCCAAAGGCTTGGTGAACTAGCTGTTGAAAGTTTCCCTAAAAAAATAGGGTTTTTGGGATCACTAATATCAATAAATGCTGTACCGTCATATAACCCAGAAAGAACATACTCCTTCCCTGTACTAGGGTCAGTCCAACCCCAATTATCATTTGCAGATTCACTGCTAAATTTTGAAAGTGGAATATGCGATAGAAGATCATAACCAGAACATGGATAAATATCTGCAAAACCATCTAAACAAGGGATCCCCTTTTGTTCAACACTTTCATTAGTTTCATTATTTTCTAATTCTTGAGGTAATTGGAATTCACTATTAACTATTTCGTCTAGATTCTCTTTTTTTGAACATCCAAAAAGAAGAATAATTACAATAATTATAAATTTATCCATCTTATCAAAATTAAATAAAATCCAAATTATTTATGTAGTTTTATTTTAAAGAGGGATGTGTATTTTTGTCTAATGTTAGAAGATAAAAATCCTTCAAAAACTGAACTTAGAGATCTCGGTGAATTTTCCTTAATTGATTATTTAACAAAAGACTTCAAACTAAAAAATGATTCTAGCCTTTTAGGTGTAGGAGACGACTCAGCTATAGTAAAACACGGGAAAAACCCTTCTTTAATTAGTACAGATCTTCTTATTGAAGGTATTCATTTTGATTTGAGTTATATGCCACTAAAACATTTAGGGTATAAAGCAATAATAGTAAACCTTTCTGATGTTTATGCAATGAACGCCTATCCAAAGCAAATTTTAGTTTCAATTGCTGTTTCAAATAGGTTTAGTCTAGAGGCTATTGATGAGATTTACAAGGGAATTCAATTAGCATGCAAAAACTATAATGTAGATTTAATTGGTGGAGATACGTCTACTAGTGTTACTGGTTTGATACTTTCTGTTTCTGTTTTGGGAACTGTTCCAAAAAATAAAATTGTAAAACGAAAGGGTGCAAGAGAAAATGATCTTTTGGTTGTTAGTGGTGATCTAGGAGGCGCTTTTGCTGGACTTCAAGTTTTAGAGAGAGAAAAAGCAGTGTTTAATGTAAATCCAAGCTCTCAACCTGATTTAAGTAAATACTCTTATTGTATTGAGCGACAATTAAAACCTGAGGCAAGAAAAGACATAATTGATTTGTTTGAAGAGCTTGAAATAATTCCAACTTCTATGATAGATATTAGTGATGGTCTTTCTTCTGAAGTATTGCATCTTTCAAAAGCTTCAGAGGTAGGATTTCATCTTTTTGAGGACAAAATTCCTATTGATCCAATAGTAAGTATAACCTGTGAAGAATTTAAGTTAAATCCCTTAACGGCAGCTCTAAATGGAGGTGAAGATTATGAACTTTTATTTACAATAAATCAAAAAAACTTTAATAAAATTAAAGATCATCCTTATTTAACAATTATTGGTCACGCTACAGATATAAAAAATGGTTGTCAAATAATTTCTGGATTGGGACAACAAATTGAACTTACTGCCCAAGGTTGGGAATCTTTTTCTAAAAAATAAACTATCCTAACGAAACATCTAGTATCATCATTACAATAAAACCCGCAATAAAACCTAAGGTTGCAATATCAGTATTTTTGTCTTGCTGAGTCTCAGGTATAACTTCTTCTACTACAACAAAAATCATTGCTCCAGCAGCAAATGCTAATGCATATGGAAGAATAGGTGTAAAAAAAGTAACAGCTAGTGCTCCAAAAATTGCCGCAAAAGGTTCTACTATAGCAGATAGTTGTCCGTACCAAAAACTCTTAAATCTTGATATACCCTGTCTTCTCATAGGCATTGAAACGGCTATACCTTCGGGAAAGTTTTGAATTCCAATTCCTAATGCTAGAGCAACTGCTCCAGTTATTGAGGCCTCCGGTACACCAGCTGCTACTCCTCCAAATAAAACTCCTACTGCAAGACCCTCAGGAATATTATGTAAAGTGATTGCTAAGACTAGTAAAGTTGTTCTATGCCATGGTGTCTTTATACCCTCAGATTCTTTAAAATTAATGTGAATATGGGGTAATATTTTATCTAAGCCAAAAATAAATAAAGCTCCAAAACCAAAACCTAAGGCTGCAGGTAATACTTTTAAAATCCCTTCACCGGAACTCATTTCTATTCCTGGAGCCAATAAACTCCAAAAACTTGCTGCAACCATTACTCCTCCTGTAAAACCAAGAAGTCCATCTAATAGTGCCCTATTTAATACTTTTACAAAAAAAACAAGTGAGGCACCTAATGCAGTGATCCCCCAAGTAAAAAGAGTTGCAAAGAAAGCCCCAAGAACAGGATTAGTACTTTTGAAAAATTCAATTATTGATTCCAAACTATTTCTTTTTGCGAAAATATAGAGTTTAGAGGAATTATTTAACATCTATGTCCCTTATTAGTTACTTTTACAATTAAACTATGGAACAAAATTATTTTGATTTTATCATTTGTGGTGGTGGTGCTTCAGGTTTATTGCTATTAAAAGCTTTACGAGAGGATAGCCATTTTGATCAATATTCTGTCTTGTTAATCGAAAAAGATGCTAAAAATAAAAATGATAGAACATGGTGCTTTTGGGAGTCTTCCTCTGATACTTTTGATAAACTTCTAACAAAAAAATGGTCAAATGCTGAGTTTCGTTCAAAAGAATTTAAAAAACAATTTGATTTAGCTCCCTTAAAATATAAAATGCTTCGTTCTTCAAAATTTTATAAACTAATTCAAAGTAACTATCTGAAAACAAAAAATACTTTTCATTTACAATCAGAAATTAAAGAGGTTAAAACAAAAAAAAATGAGACTGAGGTAGTAACTGATAAAGGTAATTTTCAATCTAAGAGAGTATTCAATAGTTTATATAATCCAGAAGCCTTAAAAAATCAAAAAAAATATCCTGTCCTCAGACAACACTTTGTTGGATGGTTTATTAAGACTAATAAACCTCTTTTCGATCCTGGTAAGATTCTTTTCATGGATTTTGATATACCACAAGAAAAGGAAACTAGGTTTTTATACGTTCTCCCCTTAAAGACAAATTATGCTTTGGTAGAGTATACACTTTTTTCTGAAAATCTTTTGAAAAATGAGTCTTATGAGAATGGAATAAAATCATATCTTAAAAGTAAAGGGATATATGATTACATAATAGAGGAAAAAGAAAAAGGAAATATACCAATGACTTGCTTTCCATTTGACAAATTTAACTCTAATAGTCTTCTACACATAGGAACTGCTGGTGGATGGACAAAAGCTAGTACTGGTTTTACATTTATGAATACAATAAGAAACATTGAAAGCCTCATTCTATTTTTAAAAACAAATAACAAATTGAAATCATTTAAAATTAAAAGTAGATTTAAATTTTATGATTTACTATTTTTAGATGTTTTAGCACGTTACAATTCGGAAGGTAGTAAGCTGTTCAGCCGTATGTTTGAGAAAAATCCTCCCTTAAGAATTTTTCGTTTTCTTGATGGAAAAACATCACTTTCAGAAGAAATTAAAATAATGGCTTCATTTAATTTTAATCAAAAATTTTGGTTTGTTAAGGCTTTTTTACAAAGACTATTTTAAAATTTACGATCCATTAATTGAAGACCAAAAGATTCAAAAATTTTTTTAGACTTAAGTGGCAAGTTAATATCATTTAGTTTTTTAAAAGCCTTTTTCGTATACATTTCTACCAAATTTAAACTTGACTCCTTAGCCCCTGTCATTTCAAAAAGTTTTTTGACTTCCTTGACTTTTTTATCTGTAAATTTTTTTTGCGTTTTAGTTGAAAACCAGCTTTGAAGTTCTTTTTGTTCTTCTCTTGAACCTTTATCCATAGATTGATGGAATAAAATGGTTTTTTTATTTTCAACTATATCTCCACCAATTTGTTTACCAAAAGAATTTGCATTCCCAAAAACATCCAAATAATCATCTTGAATTTGAAATGCTAATCCCAGTAAGACACCATAATCATAAATTATTTTTCCATTATCTTTAGAAGCTCCCCCGATAATAGCGCCCATTTTAAGCGAGCATCCAAGAAGAACAGCCGTTTTTAATCTTATCATCTCTATATATTGACTATGAGTAACGTTATCCTGATATTCAAAATCTAAATCAAATTGCTGGCCTTCACAAACCTGGAGAGCTGTTTTGTTTAAAATTTTTAAAAGCTTTTTCAAAACATCTTTATCATAATTTTGAAGAATCTGATATACTTGAATTAACATAGCATCACCAGAAAGAATTCCTGAATTTAAATTCCATTTTTTATGCACAGTAAGCTTTCCTCTTCTAAGAGGGGCTTCATCCATGATATCATCATGCATAAGAGTAAAATTGTGAAAAATCTCAACTGCTAACGCAGCATGAATAGCTTTTTTATGCTTTTTACCGAAAGCATCTGCTGACATAAGTAATAAAATAGGTCTTAAACGTTTACCCCCTAGATTTAGTAAATAATTGATTGGGTCGTATAGTCTTTTTGAAGGATTTTTTTTTACAAATTCTTCTAGTGACTTGTTAAAAGTTTCATAATAGTTTAAAAATCCTTTCATTTTTTTTACAAAAGTAGGATTTATATAAAATTATGAGAATAAAACTAAGGAAACTTTTTTTGTTTTTTAAGTTTCCCTTAATATATTTGCAAAAAGATGAAAGAAAAAATTATTACAGAAGCTATTGATTTGTTCTCGAATTTTGGGTTCAAAAGTGTTACGATAGACGATATAGCTGAAAAAATGAGCGTTTCCAAAAAAACTATTTATGTTCACTTCCCAAAAAAAGAAACTCTTGTTGAAAAAAGTGTTATGAAACATTTTGATATTATAATTGAAAAAATGATTTTTATTTCTAATCACTCTAAAGATCCAATTATCGAATTGTATCAGATGAATAAAGAAGCTTTAAAGCATCTGTCAAACGAAAAAAACTCTCCAATTTATCAACTTCAAAAATATTACAGAAGCATCTATCAAAAACTTCAAATCAAAGAGTTTACTGCTTTGGGGGAAATGTTTTCCAAAAGTCTTAGAAGAGGTATAGAAACCGGTCTTTTTCGACCAGATATAAACGTTGATTTTGTTATAAGAATTTTTCATAATGGTATAAGAGGAATACAAGACTCCGAGCTTTTCCCAGTTGAAAAATACAAAAACGAACAACTATTAATTCAATTTACTGAATACCATTTACGAGCTATCTGTACTCAACAGGGAATTGAAAAATTAACTAAATATAAAAAAGAACTTAATATATGATTCACAAAATTTATTTGATAACATTTGTTCTCTTTGGACTTCATTTTCCTATTTGCCAGACTCTACCTGAATTAGTAACTCTTGAAGAGGCGTTAGCTTTTGGTGAGCAAAATAATAGGAATATTAAAAAGGCTAGCATGGAAATTAGAAAAGCATATAAAGACCAATGGAGCACAATTGCTATAGGTTTACCACAAATAAGTGCTAATGCTGATTATCAAAATTTTATAGAATTACCAACATCATTAATTCCCGCACAGTTTTTTGGGGGTAATGAAGGAGAATTTGCGGAAGTCCAATTTGGAACACCACAAACTATGACGGCTGGACTAACTTTTCAACAACTAATTTTTGATGGGTCATATATTGTTGGGCTAGAGGCATCAAAGATTTTTTTAAAAATTTCAGAAAATATTTTTGAAAAAACTATTCTAGAAGTTAGAAAAAATATCGTTCAAACATACTCATCGGTATTATTAGCAAGAGAAAATATCGATTTCTTAGAAAAAAATAAAAATAATTTAGAGAAAAATCTTCTTGAGTTAAATCAATTATATGAAAATGGTTTCGAAGAAGAAGAAAGTGTAGAGCAAATACGGTTGACATTGTCAGGAGTCAAAACTCAATTACGTTATGTTAACAATATTGAACGAATAACTTTAGATATGTTAAAACTATTGATGGGTTTTCCTATAGAATCACCTCTTATATTATCTGATAATTTGGAAAATTTAACTAATGACAGTCTTTTTAACTTTAAGGTTCCTCAAAACCTAAGTCTTGATAACAATATTGACATAAAAATTGCAGAGAATAATTTATTATCTGAAACTCTATTGTATAAATATGAACGTTCTAAAGGATTACCTCGTCTTTCTGCATTTTTAAATGGAAATTATACCGGCAATAGTGAATCTTTCACATTTACTCAACAAGGGCAAAAGTGGTTTGGTGCTGCGTTATTAGGTATTAATCTCCAAATACCTGTTTTTAGCTCTCTTAGACGAAGTGCACTGTCACAGAAAGCTAAAATTGCCATGTTACAAGCTGAAAATGATCTTACTGAAACACAAGAAAGAATTTTAATTGAAGTTAAAGCAGCTGAAAATGATTACAAACTAGCTGTTGAAAATTATTTCACAAATAAAGAAAATCTTGAATTAGCGACAAGAATTGAGAAAAAGAATCAATTAAAATATTTTGAAGGAGTTACGAGTTCATTTGAATTAAGAGAAGCTCAGTTACAACTTTACAGTGCTCAAAATAATTATATCAAATCAATACAAGAAGTGATTCAAAAAAAATTATCTCTTCAAACAATACTTAATACACCTCAATAAAATTATATGAAAAAAAATTTTTACCTATTAGGCCTAATTTTAGTCTTTTATAACTGTTCTCAGAGCAATGATGGGGATAATAATTCAAACCCTTTTAAGTCAAATGACTTAAAAGAATTAAATGAGCAAAAAGCATTCTACACAAAAAAAATTAATGATCTAAATGTTGAATTAGAGAAAATAAATAATGCTATTGAAGATTTAACTGTTACAGAGAAGAGAATTTTAATTACTGCACTAAAGACAAAAGCCACTTTTTTTGAACATCAAATAGAAGTTCAAGCAAATATAAAAACCAGAAAAAATATTATGATTTACCCTGAATTTAATGGAAGGCTAATTAAATTAAATGTAAGTGAAGGGCAAAAAGTAAAAAAAGGTAGATTATTAGCATTAATTGATGATGCAGGGCTTAAAGATCAACTTGAACAATCAAAATTGCAACTGGATTTAGCTAAAACAACTTTTGAAAGAACAGAAAGGCTTTGGGGGCAAAAAATAGGTTCTGAAATGATGTATCTTGAGGCAAAGACTAGATACAAATCAGCTTTTAAACAAGTTAGCCAAATAAAACAGCAGTTATCTAGGACAAAAGTTTATGCTCCATTCGACGGTATAATAGACGAGATACCAGCTAGACTAGGAGGTAATCTCGTGCCCGGAGTAACTCCTATTTTAAGAATTATTAATTTAAATAGCATGTATGTTGAATCCGATGTCCCCGAGAATTACTTACCAAATATTATAAAAGGAAGTAAAGCTTTAGTTACCATTCCTTCTTTAAATCAAATACAGACAACTCAAATTCAACTGACTGGTAATTATATAACTCCAAGTAACAGAACATTTAGAATAGAGGCCCCAATAAAAAACTCAAACGGACTAATAAAACCAAATCTTAATGCCCGTTTAAGTGTTGTTGATTATACAAATCCAAAAGCAATTCTGGTTCCTCAAAGAGTAATCAGAGAAGATGCAAAAGGTGAGCCTTATGTTTTTGTTCTAAAGAAACCAGAAGAAAATCAGGGATACACTACTGAAAAACGCAAAATTATTATAGGAAAAAATAAAAAAGAAATGATTGAGATAACGAAAGGACTGACTTCTGATGAACTTGTCGTAGATGAAGGTGTAAGTCTTGTAGTTGAAAATCAAAAAGTAAAAAGGATAATTGAATAATGAATAAAGAATCAAAAACAACTAGAATTAAAGAATTCATTTTCTCTTCATGGGCTATAGAGCACAGAACGGTAATCTATGTGGTCATGTCTATATTTTTTATACTAGGAATTTCATCCTATTTCTCGATGCCAAGAGAAGCATTTCCTGAAATTAATGATACAAAAGTTTTTGTAAGCACAATTTATCCTGGTAACACAGCTGAGGATATTGAGCGTATTGTAACTGACCCCCTTGAAGAAACCCTAAAAGGAGTTTCAAATTTGGTTGAAATACGTTCTACTTCTTCAGAAGATTTTTCAGTTATAGATATTGAATTTGATGAAAATATAACCATAGATGACGCTAAACAAAAAGTTAAAGACCTTGTAGACGGGGTAAAAGGCGGACCTGACTGGCCTATTTTTAATAATGCTAAAGTAGAACCAAATATTTTTGAACTTGATTTTTCTGAACTCCAGCCTATTTTAAATATAAGTCTAATTGGAGACTATCCAATTGATCAACTCAAGGTTTATGCTGAAAGACTTGAGAATAAAATAGAACAATTACCTCAAATAAAAGAAGTTAATATTCGGGGAATTCAAATCTTTGAAGTCGAAGTTGCAGTTGATATTTATAAAATGACAGCTGCTAGAGTTTCTTTCAATGACATACTAGGGGCCATTTCACAAGAAAATTCTACTATATCAAGCGGTAATATAGTATTAGGTGGACAACGTAGAAATATTCGTTTAACAGGAGAAATTGAAAACCCTGATGAACTTAAAAATTTTGTTGTTAAAACTGACGGTGGTCCAGTTTATTTGGGAGATTTGGCAAAAATCAGTTTTAAAGAAAAAGAAGCAACTTCATATGCACGTTCTTTTGGTGAAAAAGCAATTTTACTTGATGTTGTAAAAAGAGGGGGTAAAAATCTAATCATGGCATCTCAAGACATAAGAAAAATTGTGGAAAAATCTCAAGACATAGGGTTACCAAAAGATCTTGTTATTACGATTTCAAATGACCAGTCAAGTATGACACTAAACCAAGTGAGTGAATTAGTAAATAGCATCATTTTCGGAATTTTACTTGTTGTTACTGTTTTAATGTTCTTTCTAGGATTTAGAAACGCTTTATTTGTTGGTTTTGCTATTCCAATGTCTATGTTTATGTCATTTATGATCCTTTCTGCATTGGGATATACCATGAATACAATGGTTTTATTTGGTCTAGTTATGGGGTTAGGAATGTTAGTTGACAATGGTATAGTTGTTGTCGAAAATGTATTTCGCCTAATGGAAAAAGAAGGAATGTCAAGAATTCAAGCTGCTAAAGCTGGCATTGGAGAAATAGCTTTTCCTATAATAGTTTCAACCGCAACTACTATTGCTGCATTCGTTCCACTTGGAGCTTGGCCAGGCTTAATGGGTGAGTTCATGATTTATTTCCCAATAACTCTCTCTGTAGTGCTCGGTTCTTCTTTAGTGGTAGCTATATTTTTTAATTCAATGCTAGTGTCTCAATTTATGGAAATTAAAGAAAGAGAGATTAGTAGTAGATCATTATGGAAATTGACTTTTTTCATGGGCAGTCTAGGTATAATTTTATTACTTGGAAATCCTAATGTTAGGATTTTTGGGAACCTTATGGTTTTAACCCCTATAATTTTTTGGATGTACAAGCTCTTCATTAAAAATTGGGCACAAAGTTTCCAGAACACATTTTTAGTAAGCCTTGAAAATAAATATCGTAAGTTTCTTGGATTCGCATTAAGTGGCTTTAAACCAATTCTTTTTTTAGGAGGAACATTTTTTTTGCTTTTTAGTTCATTCGCATTAATGGGTATTTTTCCCCCTAGCGTTGAATTTTTTCCAGAAAACCAACCAAAACAAATTCTTGTTTTCATTGAATATCCAGAAGGAACAGCCATTAAAAAAACAAATACTACCACACTTCGTATTGAACAAGAAATATTCAAAGTAATTAAAAGACCCGAATACAATGATGGAAAATTCAATCTTTTAGTTGAATCAGGAGTCGCACAAGTTGGAGAAGGTGCTGGAAATCCTTTCATAGACAATGGAAATACAAACGAATTGCCTCACAAAGGAAAGATAACACTAACTATGAGAGAATTTAAATTACGTGGTGGCGTTTCGAGTGAATCTTTAAGAAAAGATATTCAAAAGCAACTTGATGGAAAATTTCCAGGTGTTGCTATTTCCGTTGAAAAAGATGCAAATGGCCCTCCAGCAGGATATCCTATAACAATTGAAATTACCGGGGAAAACTATTTAAATCTTATTCAGACTGCCCAAAATATGAAAGACTACTTAAATAAAATTAATATTTCTGGTGTTGAAGAATTAAAAATTGATGTAAACAAAAACAAACCTGGAATCCAACTTAATATTGACAGAGAAAAAGCTGGAGAATTAGGTGTTTCAACTTCACAAGTTGGTCAGCTATTAAGAACGTCATTATTTGGATCAAAAGCTGGTATTTTCAAAAAAGACGGAGATGATTATGAAATCAATGTTCGTTTCAACGAAAAAAATCGTTTCGATAATAATGCATTATATAATCAAAATATAATATTTAGAGATCCAGCTAATGGACAAATAAAAGAAATACCCGTTACAGCTTTAATTGAAAGAGAAAATATTACAAGTTTTAATGCGATTAAACACAGACAACTTAATAGAGTAGTGACACTTTATTCGCCAGTTTTAGCTGGCTACAACGCAAATGCTGTAGTGGATGAAATAAAAAGTGTATTAAAAAATTATGATTTACCTAAGGGAATTAATTTTAAATTTTCAGGAGAAATTGAAGAACAAGAAAAGAATATGTCTTTTCTATCTAATGCTCTTTTAGCGGCTTTGGGTTTAATTTTATTGCTTTTAGTCTTTCAATTTAATTCAATTTCAAAACCGTTAATTATACTACTTTCGATTTTCTTAAGTTTCACTGGTGTATTTTTAGGATTAATAGCTTTCCAAATGCCTTTTGTTATATTAATGACAATGATGGGAATAATAGCTTTAGCTGGAATTGTTGTAAATAATGGAGTCGTTCTTTTAGACTATACACAACTGCTAATTGATAGAAGATGTGTTGAATTAAATATTAAATCAGGAACACTTTTAGGAAAACAAGAAGCAACTCAGGCAATAATAGAAGGTGGAACAGCTCGTCTTCGTCCAGTAATCTTAACCGCAATTACAACAGTATTAGGACTTATTCCACTTGCTATAGGATTAAACATAGATTTTTTCTCTCTATTTTCTGAATGGGATCCAAAAATTTACATAGGTGGAGATAATGTGATTTTTTGGGGCCCTTTAGCCTGGACAGTAATATTTGGTTTAACTTTTGCTACTTTTTTAACGTTAGTAATAGTCCCTGCAACTTTTTCAATAATTTATTCTATGAAACTCTGGATAAAGAAGATTATATAAGCAATAATAATTTTTGTTTTACCAGTTTAGGATTTTTTATTTTTGAATATAATTTGATTTATGTACAGAACACACAATTGCAATACTCTAAAAAGGGAAAATTTAGATGAAAGTGTAACCCTATCTGGATGGGTACAAAAAACTAGAAATAAAGGCTTTATCATATGGGCTGACCTTAGAGATCGTTATGGCGTTACCCAATTAGTTTTTGATGAAGAAAGAACTCCTGAAGTAGTTTTTAATAAAGCTAAAACCTTAAATAGAGAGTTTGTAATTCAAGTAAAAGGAATAGTTTTAGAACGTGAGTCAAAAAATCCAAATATCAATACTGGAGATATAGAGATTTTAGTTGATGACTTGACCATTTTAAACAAAGCTATTACGCCTCCTTTTACAATTGAAGATAAGACAGATGGAGGGGAGGAATTACGTATGCAATACCGATATTTGGATATTAGAAGAACACCCGTTAAAGAGAAACTTATTTTTCGTTCAAAGGTCTCAATAGCAGTTCGAAATTATTTGACTAACGAAGGGTTTATTGAAGTTGAAACTCCTTATCTAATTAAGTCTACTCCTGAGGGTGCACGAGATTTTGTTGTCCCTTCTAGAATGAATTCAGAACAATTTTATGCTTTACCTCAATCTCCTCAAACTTTCAAACAATTACTTATGGTAGGTGGTTTAGATAAATATTTTCAAATTGTAAAATGTTTTCGTGATGAAGATTTAAGAGCTGATAGACAACCCGAATTTACTCAGATAGACTGTGAAATGTCCTTCGTAGAACAAGAAGATGTTCTTACCCAATTCGAAGGATTAATCAAGTATTTAATTAAAGAAATTAAAGGTATTGAGATTGAAGAATTTCCTAGAATGAAATACGAGGATGCTATTAAAAATTACGGAAATGACAAGCCAGACATACGTTTTGGAATGGTTTTTTCAGAATTAAATGATCTGGCCCAAGGGAGAGGTTTTAAAGTATTTGATAGCCAAGAACTGGTTGTGGGAATTGCTGTTCCTAAAGCGGCTAATTATTCAAGAAAAGAAATTGATTCGTTAATTGAATTTGTTAGACGACCCCAAATTGGAGCCAAAGGACTAATCTGGGTAAAGTGCAATGAAGATGGAAGTTATAAATCCTCGGTTGATAAATTTTTTAATAGTTCTGACCTTGAAAGCTGGGCTATAAGAACAGGCGCAAACATTGGGGATCTGATTTTAATTCTTTCTGGAGATTCAAAAACAACAAGACAACAATTAAGTAGTTTAAGGATGGAGTTAGCAAAAAAATTGGGATTAAGAAATCCAAATGAATTTGCACCTGTTTGGATAACTGATTTCCCTTTATTGGAATGGGACGAAGAAACAAATCGATTTCATGCCATTCATCATCCATTCACAGCTCCAAAACCAGGACATATTGAAATGCTAAAAAAGAATCCTAAAGATGTTAAAGCTAATGCATATGATCTAGTAATAAATGGAAATGAAGTTGGAGGTGGTTCAATTCGTATTCATAATGGTAACTTACAATCTAATATTTTTGATCTTCTAGGTTTTACCAAGAAGGAAGCTGAGGATCAATTTGGTTTTTTGATAAACGCTTTTAAGTATGGTGCACCTCCTCATGGGGGAATAGCTTTTGGTTTTGATCGATTGGTAGCTATTTTAAGCGGTGAAGAAACAATAAGAGACTTTATAGCATTTCCAAAGAATAATAGTGGAAGAGACATTATGATTGATGCCCCTTCATATTTAGATAAACTTCAACTTAAGGAACTCTTTTTGAAAACTACCTCAAATAAAGAAAAATGAAAAAAATTCTTTGGATTTTATTTTTAATAATATTGGGTTCATTAGGTTTTGGTTTTTATTACAAAAATTTTATTGATTATAATATTGGCGAAAAAATAATAGGTTTTAGTGTTTTCGGTGGTGTATTCATTTATTTACCCCTTTTTCTTTATCATCGCTGGAAAGGAAAAAATCTTAAGGATTATACACTAAGTGAGGAAAACCTAAAAAAAATGCGCGATAAAATTTAAATTTATTTAAAAAAACTATTTGGAAATCAATCACTTTCAATTAGAAAAAGTGTTTAAATAAAGAAAATCCAAAATAATAAGCCTACATTTGACTATAATTTTTAAATATAAATATGACTGGTACAGTTAAATTTTTTAATGAAGCCAAAGGATATGGCTTTATTACCAATGATGAGTCTGAAGAAGATGTATTCGTTCACATTTCTGCTCTAAACGGAATAACTCTTAAAGAAGGAGCTAAAGTTGAATATGTTGAAGAAGAGGGTAAAAAAGGGAAACAAGCATCCAATATTACTTTATTATAGTCAATATCTTTCAAAATTTATAGCATCTTCGAGTTAAGGTGCTATTATTTTTTTCTCCTATTGGAAAAAAAATTATCTAGTAAATCTTTAGACTCGTTTTTGAGAACCCCCGGGGTGATTTCAGTTTTTGGATGGAGTCGAATACCAGATTGCATAAAACCCTTTTTTGGATCTGACGTACCATATACTAATCTATTTAACTGACTCCAAATTAAAGCTCCTGCACACATTACACAAGGCTCCAATGTAACATATAGAGTGCATCCAACTAAGTACTTCCCATTTAAGTAATTTGCAGCTGAGGTAATTGCTTGCATTTCGGCGTGTGCTGTTACATCATTTAATCTCTGTGTTAAATTATGAGCACGGGCAATTATTTTATCCTCCACAACTACAACAGCTCCAACAGGAATTTCATTTTGAATTGCAGCCCTTTCCGCCTCTTTTAAAGCAAACTTCATAAAATAATCATCATTCAATTCCATAACATAAAAATACACATTCTAAAGAGTTGCCTGTTGAAAATCTTTTGCCTTAACTTTACCTCATGGATATTGAAAGATTTAAAAGAATTCAAACCCCCAAAGAGCTCCGTAAACTTTCTCCAGATTTACTTAAATATTTTTCTGATGAATTAAGAAAAGAGATTATCAATACTTTATCTACTGGTGAAGGACATTTAGGTTCAAGTCTCGGGACAGTAGAATTAAGTGTGGCTTTACATTATTGTTTCGATACTCCATTTGATGTATTAATTTGGGATGTAGGACACCAGGCATATGTTCATAAAATGCTAACAGGAAGGAGGAATTCTTTCAAAAGTATAAGAAAAAAAAATGGAATTAGTGGATTCCCAAAAAGGGAAGAAAGCGAGTATGATACATTTGGAACCGGTCATGCTGGAACAGCTATATCAGCTGTTTTGGGTATGGCTATAAGTGCAAAACTTCAAAATAAAAAGAGACATCACATAGCAATTGTTGGAGATGCCTCTATAGTAAATGGTATGGCTTTTGAAGCTTTAAATCATCTTGGGACAACTAAAGCAAACGTTCTAATAATATTAAATGATAATAGTATGGGTATTGATCCGAGTGTTGGAGCTCTAAAAAATTATCTTACTGATATAAAAAAAGAAAATTCAAAAGTTCCTGATTTTTTTCAATCTTTAAATATAAAGTATGAAGGTCCAATTGACGGGCACAATTTAGAATCACTTATTTCGTCTTTTCAACGGCAGAAAAAAAAATCTGGTCCAAGAATTCTTCATGTAGTAACTACTAAAGGCAAAGGACTTCCTTCTGCTGAAAAAGAAAAAGTAATTTATCACGCTCCTGGAAAATTTGATCCTGTTACAGGAAAACTAAATCCCTCCCCAGAACACAAAAAAATTAAGTTTCAAAATATTTTTGGAGAAACATTACTCAATCTTGCTAAAAAAAATAAAAAAATTATCGCCATAACTCCGGCAATGCCGACTGGAAGTGGTTTAGTAAATATGATGAATAAACTTCCTAATCAATGTATCGACGTAGGTATTGCTGAGCAACATGCTGTTACACTTTCAGCTGGAATGGCAACTCAAGGAATGATCCCATTTTGTGTAATATATTCTACCTTTTTACAAAGAGCTTATGATCAAATAATTCATGATGTAGCCCTTCAAAAACTTCATGTAATATTTTGTATAGATCGAGCAGGGGTTGTAGGTCATGATGGACCTACTCATCATGGTGTATTTGATATCGCTTACCTTCGTGGAATTCCAAATATTCAAATTGTAGCACCTAGAAATGCTAAAATTCTTCAAAATTTAATTTATACAGTGCAATTAGGTATTAAATCTCCACTAGCAATTCGTTATCCAAGAGGTTTTAGTGAATTAAATAAAATTTCATTTGACTTCAAAAAAATTAAATGGGGACAGGGAAAACAACTAAAAAAAGGAGATACTATTGCAATATTAACAATTGGAACTTTAGCTGAAAAAATTGATTTAGCAATGCTAAAAGTTGAAAATTCAAAAGCATTTGCGCATTTTGATTTATGCTTTATTAAACCCTTAGATGAAGTATTATTACATAAAATATTTAAAACTTATAAAGCAGTTATTGTTTTTGAAGAAGGTATTAAAAAAGGAGGTGTAGGAAGTGCAGTACTCGAATTTGCTGCTCAACATGGATACTCAATACCAATAAACACAGAAGGTATTGATGACCAATTTGTTTCACATGGTAAAACATCTGATTTATTATATGAAATAGGACTTGATCCTGAAACTATATCAAATAAACTTAATTTGTTATTAAATAAAGTGTCAGGATAATGCATTGTGTAATTTAGTTTTTAAATTTAACCTAAATGATCCAATGAATTCAGGAAAACGTTTATTTCTTCTTGATGCCTATGCTTTAATTTTTAGAGGATATTATGCTTTTATCAAAAACCCTAGAATTAATTCAAAAGGAATGGACACCTCAGCAATTATGGGATTTACTAACTCTCTTTTAGATGTTATAAAAAGAGAAAAACCAGATTACCTTGCTGTATGTTTTGATAAGGGAGGGTCACATACAAGAACAGAATTATTTAACGAATATAAAGCCAATCGTGATGAAACACCAGAACCTATAAGCCTTGCTATTCCCTACATTGAAAAACTTTTAAATGCAATGCATATACCCATTGTAGTTAAGGAGGGATATGAAGCAGACGATATAATTGGTACCCTAGCAAAACAAGCTGAAAAAAATGGTTATCAAGTATTTATGGTGACCCCTGATAAAGATTTTGCTCAATTAGTTTCAGATAATATTTTCATGTATCGTCCAGCTAGAATGGGAAATGGGATTGAAATTTGGGGAATCCCAGAAGTATTGGAAAAATTTGAAATTGAAAGTCCTATCCAGGTAACTGATTACTTAGGTATGATGGGTGATGCAGTAGATAACATACCTGGAATTCCTGGTGTGGGTGATAAAACTGCAAAAAAATTTCTCAAAACTTACGGGAGTATAGAAAATCTTCTCGAAAATGCTCACGATATTAAAGGTAAGTTAGGTGAAAAAATTCAAGCTAATAAAGAGCAAGGGCTATTATCTAAAGAACTATCAAAAATAATATTGGATGTGCCCGTAAATTTTGAGCCCGAAGATTATAAGTTTAAAAAACCAGACCAATCTAAAGTAAATACTCTTTTTGAAGAATTAGAGTTTAGAAGAATTGCTGAAAGCTTTAATAAAATCTTTTTTGTTCAAGAGGAAAAAAACAATGATAAAAATGAAATAATTAATGAAAAATCTGATGCTAGCTCTTTTAAGTATGGACAGCAGTTTGATCTTTTTGCAGCTCCAGGAAGTGGTAATGTAGAAGAAATCACTGAGCAAAAAAACATTAAAAACTATGAACACTTATATCAATCGGTAAATACTAATCTGGGAAGGAAATTATTACTTGATAGTCTTTTACAAGAAGATCATGTTTGTTTTGATACGGAAACCACATCATTAAATGCTCTTAATACCCAATTAGTTGGTATTGCATTTTCATGGTCAACGGGAAAAGGATATTATTTATCAATGCCTGAAAATAGAGATGATGTTATTGACATTTTAGAACCCTTCAAGAAATTTTTTGAAAACTCAAAAATTGAAAAAATAGGTCATAATCTAAAATTTGATCTTAAAGTATTAAAACAATATGGCATAAATGTAAAAGGTCCATTGTTTGATACTATGATTGCTCATTATTTGATTAATCCGGATATGAGACATAGCATGGATGTTTTAGCAAAAACTTATTTAAATTACAATTCACAACCCATAAGTGATCTAATTGGTAAAAAAGGTAAAGATCAAAAAAGCATGCGAGACATTCCTTTGCATGATCAAACTGAATATGCGGTAGAAGACGCTGATATTACTTTGCAACTAAAATATTATTTCGAAAAAGAAATGGAGTTAGCAGGGACATACAAACTGTTTAAAGAACTAGAACTCCCACTTTTAGAGGTTTTAACCCAGATGGAATGTGAAGGAATTAACTTAGATACCTCTTTCCTTAAAAACCTATCTAAAGAACTTTTAAAAGACATCGAAGCATTAGAAAAGAGAATTTATTTAAAGGCAGGAGAAAATTTTAATATTGCTTCACCAAAACAACTAGGTATAGTTTTATTTGAAAAAATGAAGATTGTAGATAAGCCTAAAAAAACGAAAACGGGTCAATATTCTACTTCAGAAGATATTTTATCTGTTCTGTCGAAAGAACACCCTATTGTTTCAGATATTCTAGATTGGAGATCTTTACAAAAACTTCAAAACACCTATGTAGATTCGTTACCCAAAGAAAAAAATTATAAAACTGGGAGAGTTCATACCATTTATAATCAAGCAGTTGCTGCAACAGGTAGATTAAGCAGCAATAATCCGAATCTTCAGAACATACCTATTAGAACATTACGAGGTCAGCAAATAAGAAAGGCATTTATACCAAAAGATGAAAATCATGTACTTCTTGCTGCTGACTACTCTCAAATTGAACTTCGAATTATTGCTGCACTTAGTAAGGATAAAGAAATGGTTACTGCATTTCAAAATAATGAAGATATACACACTGCAACAGCAGCAAAAGTTTTTGATGTTCCAATAAATGAAGTTACCAGAGAACAAAGAAGCAATGCTAAGACAGTCAATTTTGGAATAATTTACGGTGTCTCAGCTTTTGGATTAAGCCAACAAACTAATTTAACAAGGGCACAATCAAAAGAGCTTATAGAAACATATTACACTGCCTATCCAGAACTTAGATCATATATAAGTGAACAGATAGATTTGGCAAGAGAAAATGGTTATGTAACAACTGTTTTGGGAAGAAGACGTTATCTTAGAGATATCAATTCACAAAATGCAGTTATTCGTGGAGCTGCCGAACGTAACGCTGTAAATGCCCCTATTCAAGGAAGTGCAGCTGATATAATTAAGCTAGCTATGATTGCAATTCAAAAAAGATTATCAAATGAGAAATGGCAGTCAAAAATGCTACTTCAAGTTCATGATGAATTAGTTTTTGATGTCCCAAATTCAGAGTTAGATGAAATTATAAAAATAGTTAAATCAGAAATGGAGAATGCGTTTACTCTTAATGTTCCTTTAGTTGTAGATATAGGTACTGGGAATAATTGGCTTGAAGCACACTAGTTTTTTATAAATTAAGTAATCAATAATTTTGATAAAATATTTTCGAAGTGCAATTTATAATTGTACATTTGCACCCCGTTGAATTGAAATTCAACTATTATAATAAATATTATTGTGAATACATTGAGTTATAAGACTATATCCGCAAACGCAAAAACTGTAAATAAACAATGGATCGTAATGGATGTAAAAAACATTCCACTTGGAAGAGCGGCTACTGTTATTGCAAATTTTTTACGAGGCAAATACAAAACAAATTATACTCCGCACGTAGATTGTGGTGATAACGTTATCGTAATAAATTCTGCATTTGTAACTTTAAGCGGAAATAAATGGGATCAAAAGGAATATGTTAGACATACAGGTTACCCTGGTGGGCAAAGAACTTTAAATGCTACTCAAATTCACAATAAAAATAATACACGGCTTATAGAATCTGCTGTTAGAGGAATGCTACCAAAAAATAAATTAGGTGCAAACCTTTTTAGGAATCTACGTGTTTACTCAGGAGCTGAACACCAACAAGAAGCGCAAAATCCTAAATCAATTAATATCAACGATTTTTTATAATGGATACTGTACATACAATAGGCCGAAGAAAAACATCTATAGCAAGAATTTTTGTTAGTGAAGGCAAAGGATCTATCACGATAAACAATAAAAGCTTTACCGACTATTTCCCCACTGCAACTTTACAATACAAAGTCCAACAACCTTTTATTTTGACAAATACAAAGGACAACTACGACTTAAAAGTAACTGTAAAAGGTGGAGGTTATAACGGTCAAGCTGAAGCTGTTCGCTTAGCAATTTCTAGAGCTCTATGCAAGATAAATGACGACTTCCGCTCTGAACTCAAACCAGAAGGTTTATTAACGAGAGATCCTAGAATGGTAGAGCGAAAGAAATTCGGTCAGAAAAAAGCAAGAAAAAAATTCCAATTCTCAAAACGATAGTTGATATCGTTTTACATATGTAAAATGAAGTTCATTAATTTATAAATCAAAAAGTTGCTTAAACCGCTAAGGTGGATATTAGTTTAGCATCTAAACAAGTATTTTAACTTGTTGCTATTCAAAAGGAACGTAAACTAAAAAATATGGCAAAAACAGAAGTAAATGACCTGCTTAACGCGGGAGTCCACTTTGGACACTTAACAAGAAAATGGAATCCCAACATGGCTCCTTACATCTATATGGAGCGTAACGGAATTCATATAATTAATCTTTATAAGACAGTAGCAAAAATTGAAGAAACCAATTCTGCATTAAAAAAGATTGCAGCATCTGGAAGAAAAATTTTATTTGTTGCAACAAAAAAACAGGCAAAAGACATTGTTGCTGAAAAAGCCAAATCAGTAAATATGCCATATATAACAGAACGTTGGCCAGGAGGTATGCTGACTAATTTTGTTACAATTAGAAAAGCTGTAAAAAAGATGGGGGCAATTGATAGAATGAAAAAAGATGGAACTTTCGAAACCCTATCAAAAAAAGAGCGACTTCAAGTGGAGCGTTTAAGAGGAAAACTAGAAAAAAACCTTGGCTCAATATCAGATATGACCCGTTTACCAGGTGCTATATTTATTGTTGATACTACTCGCGAACATATAGCTGTAAAAGAAGCTCAAAAACTCAAGATTCCAATATTTGCAATGGTTGATACAAATTCTGATCCTAGAGATGTTGATTTTGTTATACCATCAAACGACGATGCATCAAAATCAATTGACAAGATTTTAGACCTTGTTACTGTTGCCATTAAAGAGGGTTTAAGCGAACGTAAAAACGAGAAAGAAGGAAACACTGAAGAAGATCTTAAAAATATGGAAGCTGCTGCAAAAGTTGACGAAGATAATTTAAATATTGAAAATAATACTTCGCAGAAAGAAATTGCTCCTGAAGAAAATGAGAATAAAAAAGAAAAATAAATCTAATTATTAAAAAATAAATTGTGAAAATTACTGCATCTGAAGTAAATAAATTACGCCAAGCAACTGGCGCAGGTATGATGGATTGTAAAAAAGCTCTTGTTGAAGCTGAAGGAGATTTTGATAAAGCTGTTGAGAATCTCCGTAAAAAAGGACAAAAAGTGGCTGCAAATAGAGCAGATCGTGATTCCTCCGAGGGTGCTGTAATAGCTAAAGTTAACTCTATTAATACAATCGGAGTGATAATTTCATTGAATTGTGAAACAGATTTTGTTGCAAAAAACGAAACCTACATTTCTCTTGCCAATGAACTCGCTGAATTAGCTCTTAATTTTGAAACCTTAGAAAGTTTTCTTGATGCTGAATTTAACGGTATGACTGTTTCTGAAAAATTAACTGAACAAACAGGTGTTATAGGTGAAAAAATTGAAATTGGTGGATTTAAAACACTAAATGCTCCATTTATTGGATCATATATTCATGCAGGAAACAAAATAGCAACTTTAGTAGCATTATCTACAAATAATGATAATGCTGCAGATGTAGCAAAAAACGTTGCCATGCAAGCAGCAGCAATGAATCCTATCGCTTTAAGCGAAGAAGAAGTTGACGCTTCAATTGTAGAAAAAGAAATTGAAATTGCAAAAGAGCAATTACGTCAAGAAGGTAAACCTGAAGCAATGCTCGACAATATTGCAAAAGGAAAATTGAAGAGATTTTTTAAAGACAATACTTTAATCAACCAAACCTTCATTAAAGACAATAAAATATCAGTAAAAGATTATGTCAAATCGAATGGAGACATGGAAGTTACTGGATTTGAGCGTTTAGCACTTGTTTAATTAAATTCATAAATAATTTAAAAGCACCTTAGAGGTGCTTTTTTTATATTTAATTTATGAAAAAAAGAAGATGTGATTGGTGCAGAGGTGATCATTTATACAAAAATTATCATGATACTGTGTGGGGTGTTCCTGTTTTTGAAGACAATATTCTATTTGAATCCTTAACGCTTGAGATTTTTCAATCTGGATTAAGTTGGATTACTATATTAAAGAAACGTGAAGGATTTATAAAAGCTTTTGATTCATTCGACATTTATAAGATATCCGCATATGATATTAAAAAAGAAAAAGAACTTATTGCCAATACTAGTATTATTAGAAACAATTTGAAGATAAAAGCTACTATAAACAATGCGAAAGCTCTTATAAAAATTCAAGAAGAGCATAATAGTTTTTCGAAATACATTTGGGGTTACGTTAATAATGATCCGATAATTAATAAGTTTAGGAGTATAACTGAGGTCCCTAATACTTCACCCTTGGCAAAGAAAATATGTGTTGATTTAAAAAAAAAAGGGTTTAAATTTATTGGCCCCAAAATTATTTATTCCTTTATGCAAGCAATAGGTATGACAAATGACCATCTAATTGATTGTTTTTGCCATCCAATGCATTTAATTAAAAAGGTAGATCGTCATCAACTTCGTTAGCGTCACCTTCAGCTGGTTCAAAAGAAGTTGGCGGGGGTATTGGAGGTATTTCAGTTGAAGAATTATTTTCTAATACATCAATTCTCCAACCCTGAATAGAATTGAAATATTTTGTTTCCCCTTCGGGATTAGTCCACTCACGACCTCTTAAGTTAATACCTATTTTTACGTTTTGACCTACTTGATAGGTATTTAATAATTCACATTTGTCTTGGATAAATTCGACTAATATTTGTTGCGGGTACTGTTCTTCAGTTGTAATTACAACTTCTCTTTTACGAAAACCATTATTCCCATAAGTTTTGGTTTCATCAATCCATTTAATTTTTCCAGATATTTCCATAACAAATTATAATTGTAAAAAGTAAAAATATAAAAAGTTTTTAGGGCTAGTATACGCTTTTCATTTAATTTATTAATTTATAGAACATTAATTTTGAACTTCTGAATATGAGTCTAATTAATCTCTTTAAATCAAAATTTAAAAATTTCTGGATGCTTTTTGTATTTACCATTGTATCGGTAATACTGTGGAATACAAATAATCTTTTTAACAGTTTACGCCTTGAAGAACGAAACAAGATTATGCTTTGGGCAATGGCTCAAGAAGAATATATTAAAAATCCAACATTAAGTAATTTAACTTTCGAAGTTCTTCAACGATCAGGTATAAATCCTATGATTCAAGTAAATGAAAATAATAAAATCATTGAAATTAGAAATGTGAAATGGGACGAATCAAGACAAGATTCAATTGAGCTTTATGATATATTATCAAAATTAAAAAAAGAAAATGAGCCTATTTTAATCAGATATAGTGACGAAAAAGGAAATTTATTAGTAAATCAAAAGCTCTTTTATGGAAATTCATCAATTTTAAAAAAACTTCAATATTATCCCTTGGCTTTACTTTTGATTGTTATTCTCTTTGCAGCAGTACTTTATTTTGTGTTTAAAACAGCTCGAATATCAGAACAAAACAGACTTTGGGCTGCTATGTCAAAAGAAACAGCTCATCAAATTGGCACTCCATTAAGCTCAATTATGGGGTGGATTACTTTGCTTAAAGAAAAAGAAAAAAAATCATTACCAATAAAAGAGATTGAAAAGGACGTCAAGCGACTAAGTCTAATTACTGATAGATTTTCAAAAGTGGGTTCTAAGCCAGAATTGAAACCCTTAAATATTACTTTAAATATTCAAGAAACAGTGTCATACTTAAAAAAAAGGAGCTCAAAACAGATTTCATTTGAAATTGACGTCCCTAAAAAAAATATTATTATCCCTTTTAATCCTCAATTATTAAGCTGGACACTCGAAAATTTAATTAAAAATGGAATTGATGCTATGAAAGGTAAAGGGAAACTTCGTATTCAGTTAAATGAAAAACGAAGACATATTGAAATACTTGTTTCAGATACTGGGTCTGGAATAAAAAAAGAATTTTTGACAAAAATTTTCAAGCCAGGATTCACAACAAAAACAAGAGGATGGGGCCTAGGATTATCTCTCGCAAAAAGAATTATTGAAGATTTTCATTTAGGGAAAATCGTTATTTTTAAGACGGTGTTAGGTAAGGGAACTTGCTTTAAAATTTTATTGAATAAAATTTAAATTAAAGCTCTATGAATTAAAAAAAGATGATATTGAAAGTGCAATCTCTTTCATTTCTTCTGGACTTATTGAAACTTTTCTATTAAATCGAATGTCACCCATTTCATTTAGTGGAATTAAATGAACATGAGCATGTGGAACTTCTAAGCCAATTACAGACATTGCAACACGTTTACAAGGAATAACTTTTTTTATAGCTAAGGCTACTGTCCTGGAAAAAGACATTAGTTCTAAATATTCTTTTTCTGGTAAATCAAAAAGTTTATCTACTATTTTTTTTGGTACACAAAGCACATGACCCTTAGTATTTGGATTAATATCTAGAAAAGCAAAACATGAGTTATTTTCAGCTATTTTGTAGCTTGGTATTTCTCCTGAAATAATTTTACTAAATAATGTTTCCATTACTCTCTGAGAATAGAAATTATTTCTAATTTAATGTTACCACTTGGGACTGAAATTGAAGCTGTTTCTCCAATTTTTTTTCCTAAGAGCCCTTTACCAATAGGCGAATCTACTGAAATTTTACCAGATTTTAAATCTGCTTCACTCTGAGCAACGAGGGTATATTTCATTTTAGCTCCATTAGCTTTATTTTTGACTTCTACGGTCGATAATACAAGAACTTTAGATGTGTCTAGTTCTGATTCGTTAATTAGTCTTGCATTAGCTAAAGTATTTTCAAGTTTTGCTATTTGCATCTCAAGCATGCCTTGGGCTTCTTTCGCAGCATCATACTCAGCATTTTCACTTAAATCCCCTTTATCCCTAGCTTCAGCAATAGCCTGAGATGCCTTGGGACGCTCAATGTCTTTTAGTTTGTTTAAATCAGAACGAAGTTTTTTTAACCCTTCTTCAGTATAATAAGATACTTTACTCATAATTTATACGTTTAATACATATAAAAAAACCTCCTCACGGAGCTTATTATTCAAATATAAGCATTTGGAACAATTGTCTAAAATTTTTAATAAAGGCCACTTATTATTGTTTTTACTAATATTTATAATGTGTGGCAAAGAACCTTTACAAAGAAATCCCTATTTGGTTGATATTCGTTTTCAAAGAGATTTAAATTTATCTCTACCTCTCTATAATGGATTAAATTATGTTGGAGGCAGTATATTAATTCGTGATTTGGGAATAAATGGAGTAATAATATTTAACCTTAATAATTCTAGTTATCTAGCATGGGAGGCAACGTGTCCAAATCATACTCTTAAGGATTGTTCTTCTCTATCTGTTAAAGGTGTGTTGGCAGTATGTGGTTGTGAAGAATTTAAATATAGCCTTGCAACTGGACAAATACTAAATCCAGATGAAAATTTAAATCCTCCTCAAAATTTACTATTTTACCAGATTCAAAATTTTAATGGTATTTTAAGAATATCAAACTAAATCATTTATAAATGTTTTTTAGTAAAGATTCAATATCAACAACTTTAACTATTTTTCTTTTTTTCATTTTTATATCTTGGAATTGTTTTGGCCAAGTGCTGGATTTAGATTACTCAAAACAAAAACGAGAAGAAAGTAGTTTTAAAGTACATTTAATTAGAACTGGAATAGTGGGAATGAGTAGTTTGAAACATTTGGATTTTACAGTAGAGGCATTAAAACTTCGCTTTGATGCAAAAAAAGGGAGCCATATTGACTTCACCTTATATGGAACTCAAACCATATGGAATGGAAATCGTAAAAATTTGCTGAATACTTTTGATTTTTTAATGAATCCTATTGGTGGAGACATTAATTCAAACCTTTTCTTTACTTATCCTCTTTCAAATAAGGAACTTAAAAATTCTAAAATTGCTTTAAGTGTTGGTAAGAAATGGATTCAAGGACAACCACTACCGAACTTCCAGAATAATTCATTTTTTGATAATTATGGGCGTTTTGGATTTATATATCAAAGTACAATAGCTGAAGATCCTATTAATAATAGCAGTCTATATTTTTGGACGTTCCCGTCTCTAATAATACATCAAGGAACAGCAGAAAGCAGACGTCAATTTCTTAACAATAATCTGGATACATTCGCATATGGGTATGCAATTGAACTGGGATTAGAATATAATACTCAATTAAAAATCACCCTTCTAGGTCAGCAAATTCTCAATGCTGAGCCTGGTGGGGATTTTGATCAGTTTGTTGCTCGTTTAATCTTAGGTTATCGTTTTTAAAACTTGATCGTAAGTCCTGTGAGGAAGTTTATTCCTGCTTGAGGATAATATCCAGCGCCTTCAATCGTGGTGACTTGCCCTGGCATAGACCAACTGTCATCATAAGTGTAAAAATATCCATTTGATTCATAGCGTTTATCAAAAATATTATTAATTAAAAATGACCACTGAATTTCTGAAACCCATTTGTTAGGTACCCATGTAAATACTGCATTCAGGTCATTTACAAAATAAGCCTCAAGGGTCGACTTTTCCGAATCAATATTTCCCATATACTGCTTTCCAACGTACTTAGACAAGAGCCCAATTTGGAACCTAGTAGAAGGCACATACATAAACGCACTGCCACCGACAAGGTTAGGGGAGTACGCCAGTTGTGTTTTCCCTAAATTCTCTAAAACCCCGTCACGCTTAAAGTAAAAGTCTAAATTTTGATTTCTACTTAAAGCTAAGTTTGGTTGCCACATCCAATTTGGAAGAAGTTTCATTTTTAACTCTAATTCTATACCAACACGTCTGCTCTTACCCACATTTTGTCGAATTGGTGAACCTACTTCATCAATTGCCCCTGTCAAAACCAATTGATCTTTATACTCCATCCAATAGATATTGGTCTGGGCTTGAAGTTTCTGAGTATTTATTCGCCATCCCAATTCAAAATCATCTAGTTTTTCTGGTTTTGGGTTTCCGTTTTCGTAATCAGTACGATTAGGTTCACGGTGAGCTTTTGCGTAAGAAAAATATAATTTTTGCCTTGAGGCAACTTGGTAAGTAAGTCCTGCTTTTGGATTAAAGAATAAAAAATCATCATCCACCGAAAAAGGAGCTGGTCCAGCAACCTGACCGGATACCTGATATACTATCGAACGAAGTTGTAAATCGACAAAAGCTGTTAACCCCTCAGAGATGTTTTGTGTTGCTTTAGCAAAAAAACTTCCTTCTTTTTTAATTCCTTGATTTTCGTAAAATCGGTGGTTGGGAAGTACTTCTCCCAAGTTTTGTCCCCAGATTAAATGTCCAAAATGATCACCTACATATCGGCTAAACATGCCTCCAAAATTTAGAGTTGTAGAATCTGTATTGTAATTAAATCCTAAAGTGATAACATAGTAATCATTATCTAACCATTTTTGGCTTATATTTTCACTATTTGTGATTGCTGAATCACCCAAAGTGAAAGGATTTAATTGTAAATAATCAAAAGAGGTTGACCCTGAAAAACCTATATTTTGATCATACCAAAGGTCATTATACTCCTCATAAAAACCTTTTCCATGAGTATAATTTAAGCCTAGAGTAAAATTCCAATTAGAATTTAATCTTTCATTCCAATGAAATT
>CACMUP010000009.1 GCA_902616905.1 uncultured Bacteroidota bacterium | reverse complement strand
ATAATTCTAGATTAGAAGGGCCTTTAAATAAATCTCGTTTAATACCCTTCCATTGATTAATTCGGATCGCCTGTTGGCCTCCATAACCAGTAAATTCCCAATAAAGATAGTCATGCTCCTTTTGATCTTTACCTATCAAACTTGGTAAATAAGAAAGACCGTCTGTTTTATTGTAAAGAGGATTTCCTACGATATCAGAAACTGTTGCAAAGAAATCATAAAAGGTAGATGGGTGGTCCGATTTTGTTCCACTCTTTATTTTCTTAGGCCATGTTACAATAGTAGGAACTCTAATTCCACCCTCATTAACACTACCTTTTACAGTTTTTTTTGAGTTAACAAAAATTCCAGCACTATTAAAAAAATTAATATCAACTTGCTCTACATGAGTTGGACCATTATCACTTGTAAAAATAATTATTGTATTGTCATATTTTCCAATTTCTTTTAGTTTTGAAACAATTTCACCCACTTGTTCATCTAAATATGATATCATTCCCGCATATGTAGCCTTTGGGAATTGGTTAGGATAATATCCGCTATCCCCAATATATGGGTTTTCTTCTCCTATTTTCTTTCTGTAATAATCAACCCATTTTTTTGGAGCTTGAAGAGGAAGATGTGGTAGTGGGCTCGCATAATAAAGAAAAAATTTATCATCTTTATTTTTATCAAGGAATTTTAATGCTTGTTTATGCATCAAGGTCGGAGCATAATCATTCTGATTATAAAGCTTATAGCTTTCAGAATTATATGGATCAAGACCTTCCTTGAGTTTCCCTTTGTCAACCACAATATTTTTTAAGATATCTCTTTCTTTATTTTTCCATAAATGGGTTGGGTAAAGTGTATGAGCTTGTCTCTGACAATTATATCCATAAAAAAAATCAAAACCCATGTTATTTGGAATACTACTTGTATTTGGTGCGCCGAGACCCCATTTACCAACCATTCCAGTTTTGTAACCGTTTGATTTTAAATAACTAGCAACAGTAATTGTTGAATCTGGTAAGGGACGCTGACCTTCAAGCTCAGAGTTTTTAAACATCTCTTCAAAACTCCAAACATCCCCACGTTCTTTCCATTCATCATTTCCTCTAATTGGATTATTTCCAGTATGCAAACCAGTTAATAAAACAGCTCGAGCTGGAGCACATACTGGAGAACCAGAATAATGATTGGTTAAAATCATTCCATCTTTTGCTAATTGATCAATATTTGGTGTTTCAATTATTTTTTGTCCTAAAACCCCTAATTCACCATAACCAAGATCATCGGCTAAAATGAATATAAAATTTGGATGGTCGGATTTTACATTATTTTTTTTAGAGCACGAAATTAAAAAGCAAATGATTGCAAAATGTAAAAAATTTTTCATATTAATAAGTGTATTTTGTTTTACTTTAAAATGGGTTTTTTAGCAGCTGGATAAGAATTTAATTTTTCTAAAAAAAAATTTAAAATTTTTTTTCTTTCTTTAGCAATATTAATTCTTTCGCTAGGATCTTCTTTGTAATCATATAATTCATATTCGATTTTATTTTTATTTGTTAAATTAGTCCAACGGACCATTCTGTACCTAATGCCTCTTATTGCTTCTCCAAGGTTTCCTTTTCTAATATATGAATGATAAATATGATCTTTTAGATCAATTAGCGAATCTTTAATTATTGGAACCAAACTTTTTCCGTCAAGTTTATGAATTGGCGATTTTCTTTTCAAATTTGCTAAATCGGTTAAAGTTGGGTAAAGATCAACAGTCTCAACTGTCTGATTACATTGAGTATTTTTTGATGTGTAACCAGGTGCTTTTATAATCAAAGGTATCCTTGTTGCTTGTTCATAATTAGTGTGCTTTGTCCATATCCCGTGATCACCTAAATGCCAACCATGATCCCCCCACAAAATTATTATTGTATTTTTATCAAGTTTAAGTCTTTTAACCTCTTTCATTACTCGACCCATTTGCTCATCCATATAGCTAACACTTGCATAATAACCGTGAATTAAATTTTGTTTAAGTTCTTTACTTAGCAATGTCTTTGATGGATCTATGGGTCTAAAATTATTTATTTCACCTCCCCTTTTTACAGCGTATTTTGGTGCATCCTTTGGAGGTCTTTCAAATTGTGGTTGTGGGAGTTTGTCTTTTTGATATAAATCCCAATATTTTTTTGGCACACTAAACGGAAGGTGCGGTCTAACAAATCCAATCGCAAGAAAAAAGGGTTGGTTTTTACTTTGACTTAAGTATCTTAATCTATTAATAGCGTGTCTTGCAATTCTGCCGTCTGCATAGGCTTCATCCAAAACATCTGGCGACTCCCATGCAGCACCCCTTGATAATTTATTTATATCAATTTTTTCTTTAGAATACAGATTATAATTTTCAAAATATGCTTCCTCTCTTGTTAGTTCATAATTATTACTTTTTGGAAGAATATATTCTATAACCTTATCACTACGGTGAGGAACACTCCATGATTGCTCGTCATTTATGTTTCCATGACCAATATGATAAACCTTACCTATTGACTCAGTATGATATCCATTATTTTTAAATATTTGAGGTAAGGTTTCAATTTCTGGGTAAACATCCCTAAAGTTTACTCCAAATCTGTATAAACCTGTTGAGGTTGACCTTTTCCCTAACATCAGATTATATCTAGAAGGAGCACAAACGGCCTGATTTGCATATGCCAAGTTAAATCTAAGTCCCTCCGCAGCAAGGCGGTCGATATTAGGACTTTTTGAAAAGGAATCTCCATAAATCCCTAAAGTAGGCTTAAGGTCATCCACCAAAATCAGAATTACATTAAGCTTGTTTTGATCTGCGAAATTTACTTGACCATAAATTCCTTCAAAAAGAAAGCTTACTAAAAATAATTTAGATAACCTTAAAAAAGTCTTAAAATTAGAAGACATACAAACCATAATCAAATTGACCATTTTCATTTGGATTATTAATTTCAATAGCAATTTTATTTAATCCTTTTTTTAACTTGTTTATGTGATTACTCAAGTTAATATCGTCATAATGACGTTTTGTCCTTAAATATTTTTCCAAAACTTTTTCTCCATTAATATAAATAATTACATCGCCATTTCCATAGAACTTTAAAGCTAAATTATTGGGAATTTTCTTTATTTTGAATTCCTCAAAAGAAAACACTGAGTGTCCAATTTCAAGATTGGCAGGAAATTCTATTAACTTAAATTGGTTATTATTTTTTGGATTTTTTTCCCAATTGGATGGTAATCTTTCATTTGTGAATTTCTTACTTTCAACTAAAATTTCTGAATCTTTAATTAAAAATTCAGCTCTTCCAAACTCATTAAATAATTTCTTATGAATTTTTTTTGTCGAATTGATTGGTAATTTTGTAACTCTTCTGTCATAGGTCAATAGACCATTTACCTCAATTTCTACATCAGTTGTTTGGGTATAGAAAGCTGCCGCTAAACCCCTAGACCTTTCTCCATGGAGATTAAATATTACATCATTATAATCTTTTAAATAACTTTCAATATTTTTCGATACTCGATAACCCCAATTTTCGTTTGTTTCGTTCCATAGATGGTTCTTAACTGGGTAACCGTAACCTCCAAATTCTCCTAATACAACAGCTCTTCCTTCGTTCTGTGATGGAGGTTCCATCCCTGGTCCAGGGTATTGATGAAGATCAATAAAATGACCGACCTTTCTATCATCCCATCCACTTATTCCATTTGTTAATCTGGTAATATCATAATTCATTGTCCATTTAGTTATCTCTTTACTTTCAAACTGACCCCACCCCTCGTTAAATGGAATCCAAACAACAATACTTGAGAAAAACTTAAGATGATCAATTATATTTTTCCATTCTTTTTTAAATAAAATGGCTGATTCTTCAGGTCTATCCCAATCTTTTTTATTTCCCCACATTACGTGTTGTTCAGGATGATGATTATGTAAAAAGCCAGATGGCATATCTTGCCATATTAAAAAGCCTAACTTATCTGCCTTGTGATAATAAATTGCCGGTTCAACCTTAATATGTTTACGAATGGCATTAAAACCTAAGCTTTTTAATACATTCATATCATAAACCATAGCTTCAACAGAGGGTGGTGTTAAAAGACCATCAGGCCACCATCCTTGATCTAGAGTCCCCCAATGAAATAGCTCTTCATTGTTTAAATACAATTTAGTAAAGCCGTGTTTATCTTTACCAATACTTATTTTTCTCATTGCAAAGTAAGAGGTGATTTTATCAAGCATAATACTGTCTCTAAAAACTTCAATTTCAATATCATATAATTGGGGATTTTTTGGGGACCATAATTTAGGGTTTATTAGATCTATTTTTATTTCGTCTATTGATTTAAATGCTTGATCTACTAACAATGTATCACTTTCAAAAACTTTAACTAAATATCTCTCATTTCCCTCCGAATTTCTAAGATCAATTAGAATATTAATTTTTTCCGTATCAATATCTGAGATAATATTAATATTATTAATATGTGTTTTTTCAACTGGTTCTAGCCAAACTGTTTGCCAAATTCCAGAAACTGCAGAATACCAAATTCCTCTAGGTCTAAGTGTTTGTTTTCCTCTAGGCTGTGTGTCTGTGTCAGTTGGATCCCATACTGAAAGTTCTAATTCTTGAGTTTTTCGATTATTATCGATAAAGGGTGTGATATTATATGAAAAAGGGTCGTTCCCTCCTATATGAGTTCCAACATTAATCCCATTAATGTATAAAGTAGATTTGTAATCAACAGCACCAAAATGAATTAGGATTTCTTTTTCCTTCCAATCTGATACATCAAAATTGGTTCTATACCACAAAACTTCAACAGGAGATAACTCTTCACCTACACCTGATAAACTTGATTCAATTGAAAAAGGGACAAGTATTTGTTCTTTATAAGTTATAGGGACTAATTTTTCTCTGGGCATTCTATTTAATACCGTATAATCCCAAAGGCCGTTAAGGTTTTTCCATTTCGATCTCACCATTTGTGGTCGAGGGTAGTTTTGCCACACATTTTCTGTTGTAATTTGAGATGCCCACTCAGTCTTAATTTTATTCCCCGCTGGGGTCCATTCAATTTTATTATTTTGATTTAATTTGGATAATTTGTTGCAACATGGAAAAAAAATGATTATTAGAATAACAAAAATTAAATTTTTCATTAAATAAGATTTATAATATAGAAATTAAATGTTAAAAGATATTTAAATAGATTTACATAATGAATTTAATACACATAAAATTAAAAGAATGAGATTAATAATTCAGTTAGTTATTTGCATTTTATTGATGTCTTGTAATTTAAAAAATACGGACCTAAAAGAGCAAACAAAAAAATTACCCAACATTTTAATTTTTATAGGGGATGACATGTCATGGAACGATTGTGAACCTTATGGAAGTAAAGTAGTTAAAACTCCTAATATTCAGAAATTAGCAAACGAGGGCATTAGTTTTGATAATATGTTCACCTCAACCGCTATGTGCGCACCAACTCGCCAACAACTAATGACCGGGTTATATCCAGTAAGAAGTGGAGCTTATCCAAATCACTCTGAAGTTTATGATGGGGTTAAAAGTTTTGTTCACCATTTTGGAGAACTTGGTTACGAGGTTGCATTAATCGGGAAAAAACACTACGGGCCTCAAGATTCTTTCCCAATTAATTATCTTGGAGGTTTACAGCACGATACTGGATTCGGAGGAAAAGATATCAACCTAAGTAAAATTAATCCCATAGTTACTGGGGATAAGCCTTTCTTTTTAATAATTGCTCAAAATCAACCCCATACTCCGTGGAACAGAGGAGATTCAAATAAATATAAAGATGAAGATTTAATAATACCAGATTATATGGTAGATACACCTATAACTCGGAAAGAATTAAGTTCCTATTATACCGAAATAACTTACATGGATAGCCTTCTTGGCAAGACCCTTGATTATATTAGTAAAGCAAACAAAACTAAAAATACAATTTCTATTTTTACTAGTGAGCAAGGATTTTCATTTCCATTTGGGAAATGGACGTGTTATGATCTGGGTCTTAAAACTGCATTTATAGCTAAATGGCCAGGCATAATAAAGCCCAACACAAGAAATAAAGCAATGACACAATATGTTGATATAATTCCAACATTACTTGACGCAATAGGTGAAAATCCAAATGAAATTAATGTAGGTATTTCAGATCCAAATGGGAATACAGGTTTTGATGGGAAAAGTTTTTTTTATTCAATGATTGGAAAAACAAACAATCACAGAGATTTTTCTTACGGCGTTCAAACTTCACGAGGTGTAATAAATGGTCCAAAATCTTATCCGATCCGTTCTATTCGTACAAAAAAATATAAGTACATTCAAAATTTGAGTCACAATGAAATCTTTTACAATATCCTAACGGCAGAAGACACGACACGCACAGGTTATTTAATTTACAAGTCATGGTTAAAATATGCTAAAAATGAAGAAGAATTAAATAGGGTTAAAAGTTATAAAAATCGCCCTTTTGAGGAATTATATGATTTAGAAAATGATCCCTTTGAGAAAACCAATATTGCCGAAAAACCTGAATATTTTGATATTAAAAATGATCTAGCAATCAAACTTAAGGACTGGATGAAACAGCAAGGGGACCTTGGTATTGAAACGGAAATGAAGGCTATAAGTCGTCAAAATCGAGATGGAAAAGGAGAATGGTTTCCCTTTGAACAAAAAATAAACTCAAAAGGTTAGATTTATAAATATTAAATAATTGCAAATATAGATTATGCCAAAAATTAAAAAATCACTTTTAATTATTTCAACCTGGTTTTTATTTAATTCTTGTGAATCAAAAAGAAATGATTTAAAAATTGATCGCCCCAATATAATTCTAATTATGTCAGACGATATGGGTTATTCTGATATAGCACCTTATGGAGGAGAAATTGATACTCCAAACCTTTCATATTTAGCAAAAAACGGTATAAAGTTTACTCAATTCTATAATGCTGCTAGATGCTGTCCCACAAGAGCTTCATTATTAACTGGGAATTATCCACATGAAGCAGGAGTAGGCCATATGACTAATCCACCAAAAGACCCTAAGGGCCATAATTACGGTACGCCAGAATACCAAGGTAAATTAAGTTCTAATGTTGTTACAATTGCGGAAGTTCTTAAAAAGACTGGTTATTCAACATTAATTAGTGGAAAATGGCATTTAAGTTTCTTTGATAAAAATCAGTGGCCCCTGCAAAGGGGTTTTGATAAATTTTATGGCTTCATTTCAGGTGCTGGAAATTATTTTAAACCTGAAGGCCCCAGGTTCATTTTTGAAGGGAATGAAAAAATCGAAATTAATGATGAAGATTATTACACAACAGACGCCTTTACAGATAAAGCAATTGAGTACATTGATAAAGCTAAATTGGAGAATCAAGAGAATCCATTTTTTCTATACTTATCTTACAATGCTCCACACTGGCCTCTACAGGCTCCTAAAAAGGATATTGATAAATATAGAGGAAAATATTCCAATGGTTGGGAAATACTTAGAAAGGAGCGTTATAACAGAATGATTGAAATGGGCCTTGTAGACTCTTCTTGGGAATTAAGCTATGATGATATTATTTCGTGGGACTCGCTAACTATTCAAAAAAGAGAAGAAATGGATCTTAGAATGGCAATATACGCAGCAATGATTGATAGAATGGATCAAAATATTGGAAAACTGATAGATAATTTAAAAACAAAGAAACTGTACAATAACACAATTATAATGTTTCTAAATGATAATGGAGCCTGTGCAGAGAATGATATGCTTGGTAGTGGTCCTAAAGAACAATTGGAAACTAAGGAAGGTTACTTACTTTCATATGGTAAGGCATGGGCAAATGCTTCAAATACTCCATATAGATCTTATAAACATTGGACACATGAAGGGGGTATTGGAACTCCTTTCATTGTGAATTGGCCAAATGGGATATCCAAAAATCTTAGAGGATCAACAAACAATCAATATGGTTTTTTACCAGATATTATGGCTACATGTTTAGATTTGGCCAATACTGTTCAACCTGAGATATTTAATGGTAATAAAATAAAAAAACACTCAGGGAAAAGTTTAATCCCAATTTTCTTAGGCTCTACTAAAGAAATCCATGAAGAACCAATATTCTGGGAGCATGAAGGGAATAAAGCTGTTCGCCATGGTGATTACAAACTTGTATTAGACTGGGAAAAAAACAATAACGATAATTGGGAACTTTATAATATTTCTAATGACAGAACTGAGCAGAATAATATAATAGGTGAGTTCCCTGATATTGCAAACAATATGAAAGAAATGTATAATGAGTGGGCAACTAAGACCAAAGTATTATCTTGGGATAAAATAAATGAAATTCGATCAAAAAAATAGAACTTCTGTGAAAAAACTTATTCCCTTAGGGGTGTTTTTTTTATTTATTTTCATAACAAACTGTGATATTTTTAAGTCCTTTAAACAAAATATTTATTTAGCCGATCCTACAATCTTTAAAGATGGTTGTATATATTATTTATATGGGACTACTGCTGGTGGTGTAGATAGCACTAATAATGGAATAAAAGTATATCTTTCAAATGATTTAGTGAAATGGGAATATAAAGGTTATGCTTTAAAAAAGGGAAATGCTTTTGGAGACAAAGGTTTTTGGGCTCCTCAAATTTTTAAGAGAGATAATTTATATTATATGTTTTATACAGTAAACGAAAAAATTGCTATTGCTTTTTCTGAAAGCCCTCTTGGTCCATTTAAAGAAAAAAATAGAAACTATTTTAAAGCAAAGCATAGACAAATTGATCCATTCGTTTTCTTTGACAACAATAAATTTTACTTGTATCATGTGAAAAAAGTAATTAATGATAATGAAATTTTTGTAGCTGAACTAGAAAAGGGCTTAAGGGAAATAAATGAAGAAACATTGACCAAGTGTCTATCATCAGAATGTCCGTGGGAGAATGAAGATAATATTGATTTTAAAAATGTCCAGGGGCCGAGTGTTTTTAAAATAGATAGCACTTATTATATGCTTTATTCAGCAAATAATTTCAAAAGTTCAAATTATGCTGTAGGATACGCAACAAGTTCAAGTCCTTTAGGACCTTGGAATAAGTCAAAAAAAAATCCTTTAATAAATTTTAGTAATATAAATCAAAGCGGACCGGGACATGGTGATGTTTTTTTTAATGAAACTAAAAATTATATAAAATATGTATTACATACACATAATTCTATTGATAAATTGAGACCAAGAAAAACAGGGATTCTTGATCTAATAATAGATAATGAATCTAAAACAATAAGTTTAAAAAATGAAAGCTTCAAATTTTTTAAGGTTAACAAAAAATAATTTTAAAAATTATAGTTTTCAGAATAATGAAACTAAAAAAATAAAGTATGAATAACAAACACTTTTATTTAGCAATTGGCTTTTTATTACTTTTTATATGCTGTAAAAAAAGTAATAAATCGTTAGGGGACAAAAAACAATTAAATAATCCAAACATAATAATTATCTATGCCGATGATCTAGGTTATGGTGAATTAGGTTCTTATGGTGCGACAGAAATTAAAACTCCTAATTTAGATAAACTTGCAAATGGTGGTATGCGATTTACAAATGGATATTCTTCGTCAGCTACTTGCACACCAAGCAGGTATGCTTTACTAACAGGAATATATCCTTGGAGAAATAAAAAAGCTAAAATACTTCCAGGAACAGCACCTCTAATAATTGATACAACTCTAACTACTATTCCTAAAATGTTAAAAAAGCAAGGGTACCATACCGGTATCGTTGGGAAATGGCATCTAGGACTTGGAAGTGGTAATGTAGATTGGAACAATCATATAACACCAGGCCCAAATGAGGTTGGATTTGACTACAGTAATATATTAGCTGCTACTCAAGATAGGGTACCAACAGTTTATATTAAAAATGGGTACGTTGTAAATCTAGACCCAAATGATCCAATTGAAGTAGACTATAATAAAAATTTTGATGGAGAACCTACTGGCTTAAAAAATCCAGAATTGTTAAAAATGAAATGGCATCACGGTCATAACAACAGTATAGTAAATGGAATCCCTAGAATTGGATTTATGAGAGGTGGAGAGTCCGCAAAATGGGTAGACGAAGATATGGCAGATTACTTTTTAAATGAAGCTCAAGGATATATAAAAAGGCATAAAGATGAATCATTTTTCTTATATTATTCTTTACAACAGCCACATGTCCCAAGAACTCCAAATTCTCGTTTTGTAGGTTCAACAAATTTAGGGCCTCGCGGTGATGTTATAGTAGAGGCTGATTGGATGATAGGGCAACTTATTGAGACTTTAAAATCTGAGGGATTATTATCAAAAACGTTAATTATATTTTCAAGTGATAATGGGCCAGTAGTTAATGATGGGTACTATGATGATTCTGAAGAGAAGCTTGGGAATCACAAACCCTCTGGAGTTTTAAGGGGCGGAAAGTATAGCTTATTTGAGGCTGGAACTCGTGTCCCATTTTTCTCTTATTGGAAGGATATTATTAAACCCGGTGTTTCTGATGCTATGATTTCACAATTAGATTTATTTTCATCAATTGCAGCACTAGTTAATAGTAAAGAAAGGGCTGAAGATAGTGAGCAGCTTATTGACCTTTTAATGGGTAAAAGTAAAAATGGGAGAAATGAAATGGTAATCGAAGCTACTTCTAGAACTGCTTTTCGAAAAGGAGATTGGGTAATGATTCCACCATATCAAGGCCCTGAAGTTAATAGGTTAGTAAATATTGAATTAGGGAACAGTGAAATTTATCAATTATATAACCTAAAAGAAGATATTAAACAGCAAAAAAATTTGGCAAAAACTAATTCCAAAAAACTAAAAGAATTGATTACGGACTTCGAAACTATACGTGGAAAAGAAAATACAAATATTGAACAACTAGAATTAAAATGAATAATTAAAGAATTACGTAATCAATTACAGGATTTAGGGTTTATTTTTCATGAAGAGGAATAATTTTTTTTAGACGCTCAATAACATCCTTATAATTAGAATTTTCTGATAAATTGTACCATTCATTTGGGTCATTATCATGATTATATAATTCATTTGAACCATCCCTATATTGGATATATCGCCAGTTTTCAGATCTAACAGCATGATTACCTTTCCCATACGTAGATAAAACGGATCTATCCCATTTCATTGATGGATTTTTAAGTAAGTCTAATAAGCTTTCTCCATCTAAATCTTCTTTTTTTGAAATCCCAGCAAGATCAACTAAAGTTGGATAAATATCAATTAAACTAACAGGTGCTCGGCAGATTTTATTTTTTTGGATTTTTTTTGGGTAAGATATTATGAATGGAACATGTGTGGTGTCTTCCCAAAGTGCTTGTTTTCGCCAATGTTGTTTTTCACCAAGATGCCATCCATGATCTCCCCATAAAACAATAATTGTATTTTCTTCATATTTACTATTCTCAAGCTCGTCTATTAGCTCACCAACATAATTATCAACAAAACTTATAGACGCTAAATATGCTTGTACGCCCTTTTCCCATTGATCATATTCAAGGACTAAGTCATGATCCTGAATACCTTCATTAAGATCAGTTCCCAAAGAGGCAGAATATCTTTGACTCGCAAATATTTTCCCAAATTCAGGAAGGTCATTACGATCGTTTATTTTTGTTTCTGGAAGAATTATTTCTTCTATAGGATATTTATCAAAATATTTTTTTGGCACATACCATGGTAAATGTGGCCTATAAAACCCGCAGGCTATAAAAAATGGCTTTTCATGAGATTTTTTTAATTCAGATTTAACCCATTCAACTACTTTAAAATCCTGCATCTGGTCATCCTCTACGTTTAAAGGACCCCAATTAAACCAACCTTTTCCAGTGGAAACCTCTGGTAAATTTGGGTCTCTTCCGCTTTTTTTTGTAACCCCTTTTGAAATAAAATAATAATCCCATGACAAGGAATCATTAGGCCTGTTGTTTCCATGAAATATTTTTCCTCCGCCCTTAGTCAAATATCCATTGGCCCTGAAATGTTGCAATAAAGTAATTTGATTTGGAAGGTTTTTTCTAAAATTGTCTCGATTACCGTAAATACCTGAAGTCGACGGATAAAGGCCCGTCAATAGTGCAACCCTTGATGGATTGCAAAGAGGCGCAACTGTATACGCTCTGCTAAATCCTATACCCTTTTTTATAAGTCTATCAATGTTTGGGGTTTCAGCTTGAGGATGACCACCTAAATATCCTACCCAATCATTCAAATCATCTATGGCTATAAATAAAATATTTGGTTTATTATTTTCCTTTTTACTTAAATAACACGCACCAAAAAATGAGACAAACAAAGTCAGAATAAATGACTTAAAAATATTCTTATTACGCATATTCAATTAATTTTTAGCAGGTAAAAATTCTGGATTAAGTTTAGTAGGTATGGGAGCATTTGTAATTTCCCACCAATTTTGCAACTCAGCTAGCAAATTTCTAGCTTTCGATTCATTTATCTTCGAGAGGTCTTTTTTTTCGCCTACGTCATCTTTCAAATTATATAATTCAACTTCCTTGTCTTCGAAGTAGTAGTGCAATTTCCAATCGCCTTTTCTTATGACTGAACCAGGTCGAGTTCTAAATAGAGAATCTCTGTTTTCATTATCATTAATGTTGTAACCCTGAAGATATATGGGGAAATGCCAAAACAAAGATCTTTTGTTTATTTCTACTCCATTTGTTAAGTGCTGTAGTAGTGATTTACCGTCAAACTCTTCATTCATTGAGTTATCCCCAATAGCATCCATAATTGTTGGGAAAATATCAAGATGTGAAATGTATGTTTTAGTATTCACACCACTTTTAATTTTGTCTTTCCAATAAAAGAAAAAAGGGACTCTTATTCCACCTTCATAATAGCTTCCCTTTCCAGCTCTTAGTGGCCTTTGCATGGTAATTTTGCCATAATGTCCACCGTTATCCGAAGTGAATATTATAAAAGTATTTTTAAAGATATTTTTTTCTTTGAGTTTATCTATGAGATTTCCAATGTTCCTGTCTAAATTATTTATCATAGTTGCATACTCAGGATTTTTTTGTCCTTTAAAGGGTTGTTTATCTTTATATTTAAACATTAATGAGTCAACTTTTTGAATTGGAGTGTGAACAGCATAAGGAGTATAATGAAGAAAAAAGGGTTTTTCTATTTTATCCAAAAAAAATAGTGTCTTTTCCATTATTTGATCTGTCAAATATTTCTCAGAATTAGAGTCTATATTTACCTTATTATTCTCTTTCTCTTTACCATATGGAGAATAATAGCTACCAGGACCTCCACTATGATTCCCTGCAATATTTTCATCAAAACCATAATCTAGAGGATTGTCACTTAAATGCCATTTACCAGAATGACATGTTGTGTATCCTGATTCTTTTAGCTTCTGAGCAATAACAGTGAATTTTTTATCTAGGGTAATTGTATTTTTAATCGGTATTAATTTTCTATCCCTAGATTCTCCTCTATCCGAATTAGAAACAGTATATATTTGATGCCTTGTAGTCCATTTGCCTGTGTTTATTGAAGCTCTACTTGGCGCACAATTTGCAGCAGCAGCATATCCTTGAGTAAAAACCATTCCTTCTTTTGAAAGTAAATCAATATTTGGAGTATCATAATACTTACTGCCCATAAAGCCAACATCATTCCATCCCATATCATCGATGTTTATAAAAATAATATTAGGTAGTCCCTCAAAAGATGTTTTTTTAGAGCAACAAATACATAATTGAAAAATATTAATAAATATGAAAAGACGGATCATAAAAATTTAATTTTAAATTATAATTTAAAAAAAAACCAGTGTAATTAAAACACTGGTTTTAAAAAAAGAATTAAATTTTATCTATACCCATTATTTGTTGGATCCGTATTTAGCAAATTTGGATTTAATTGAATTTCGGCCAATGGTATTGGGGCTAGATTATGTCTTTCTTGGACATTATCTCTAGCTTGCATGTTGTGCTTCTGGAATTGAGTATTTCTAATCGTTTCAACATAAATCCCCCATCTGATGAGATCAGGCCTTCTATGATTCTCCCCAAAAAGCTCATGCATTCTCTCCTCATACATTTCTTCCCTGAATTCCTGTTGGGTCATTCCGCTCCACGGTTGGTCTGGTTCAAATGCTCTCTCACGAACTTTATTAACATATTGATATGCATTTGAAGGTCCATTAAGTTCATTTTCAGCCTCTGCTGCCATTAAATAAATATCCGCAAGTCTAATCATAACCATATTTTCAGATTTATTAAGTCTTGGAGAGTATGTTGAACTGAGATTCCACAACTTTTTAGTGTAATAAAACTTCAAAGTAATGCCTTCGTATTCGTTAGTTATAGTTTCATCATATCTTAAATCTCCTTCATCCCATGATGATCTATCAGCTGCCACTGGAAGTGGTGAAGCACCTCCATATCCACCAAATTCGTGTCCATTTGCATTTAGAGCTGCTACTAATGCAGACTTTTGTGATTTGTCCTTAGGTTCGTCTCTAAGTCTTGGGACATAGTCGTGACCACTTTGATAGTTATCTTCATTGTTTGTGCCTAAACCTTTTGCAGGTAAGCCAGTAAAATCAATCCATAAAATGTGTTCTGGTTTTACTTTTCCTGTATAACCTGAATTACTCCAGTCATAGACGTCACCGAAATTTTCCATTAAAGTATGTGGAGAATTATTAATAATATCAACACAGGCCGCCAACATACCTTGCCAATTTTTTTCAAACATATGAATTTTAGCTTCCAAGGCTTTAGCAGCCCATTTACTCATTCTTCCTGAATCAGCTCCACTCCAAGAATCAGGTAAATATTGGAAAGCTTTTTGAAGATCTAGAATCATAGCATCTCTAATTGTCTTAACTGGTGTTCTTTCGAGAGATGACAATTCTTCAGGTGATAGAATTTCAGTGAAAAATGGAACATTTCCCCAGACAACTGTAAGGTCATAATAAGCCAAAGCTCTTATCACGTAAAGTTGTCCCAAGGATTCTTCAATTGCTTTTTGTGATAAGTTTTCGTTCCCTTCAATATTTGAAATTGCATCACTTGTATTTCTTACAGCCTCATAAAGAGTATTCCAATATCGTTCACCATCTGCTACCCCTTCGGCGTAGGTAATATTATGTGCCTCCCTAAAGATATTTCGAGTAGAACTGATTTCATCAGCAGCTATTTGCCACCAAGCCTTCCTATCTCTATGTTTAAACCATCCAGCATCGGTTAATATTGAATAAGCGCCATCAACTGCAATTTGTGCTTCAGAGTCGCTATTGTAGAAGTTTGCAGGAGATAACCCACTTTTAAATTCTTCATCTAAGTATTCTTCGCAAGCTGATGTGATGAACAATAAAGACATCAACATCGTTATTTTTGTAAAATTTGTTTTAATATTTTTCATTTTGAATTTTTTTATAAGTTCAGCCTAAAACCAACCGCTAATGAGGTGGAGTAAGGATATGGATTATCAGATATACCCTGTGCAAGTGAGCCATTACCACTTTTACTTACTTCAGGATCTCCCCACTGATATTCAGTTAATAAAAGTAGATTATTTGCAGTCAAATACACACTTGCTGAATCAGCAAATGGTAAATCAAAATCATAATTTAAAGATATATTTTTTAATCTTAAGTATGAGCCGTCAACAACATTTAGACTACTCATTGGTCTATATCCTCCAGCTGAAGTACCGGCTCTTGGAATATCTGATGTCGGATTATCAACTGTCCACCTATCAGCAAGAATTGGTAGAATATTAGTTTCTGGTCCTCTACCATAATATTCTTCGTAAACTGATGCATCCAGTACCTCATTACCTTGCATGCCCTGAATAAAAATATCTAGAGTCCAGTTCTTGTAAGATAAGGTATTTCTAAAGCCATAATAAAAGTCTGGTTGTGGGCTGCCCAAAGGTATAAAATCTAGCTCGTTAATATTACCATCTTGATTTACATCAACATAATTTGGAGCTCCAATAAAATCTATCCCTGTCCTTTGATCAGCATCAATTTCTGCAGCAGACTTATAAGTACCTTCATAAGTAGCACCAACAAATGTAGGCATAACTTCTCCAGGAATTAGTCTAATTGCTGGACCCGCTTGCCTATGAAGTATATCTACTCCTTCATCTAAATTAATAAAAGGTGCATCTCCAAGACTAACAACTGAATTTCGATTGGCAGATATTTGTAAGTTTGAGCTCCACAAAAAATCTGGCTTTTCTATATTAACAGAATTAATAGAAAATTCAAATCCTTTATTTTCAACCTCTCCAACATTTTCAAGTCTTGTGTCACCAGCGGTTCCTGGCAGTGGTCTTGCTAAAAGTAAATCTTTCGTTTGTTTATTATAATAATCTATTTCAATGGAAAATCTGTTGTTCTGAAATCCAATTTCTAAACCTATGTCAGTTTGATATGTTTTTTCCCATTCTAAACCTGTGCTTGGAAGAGATGCAAGTATTACTGCTGGTGAAATTGATTGATTAAAAAAGATATTTCTTGAGTTATATTTTGCAAGAGAATTATAGGGGTTAACTCCCTGTTCACCAACTACCCCATAACTTGCTCTAAGTTTTAAATTACTTATAGTCTCAACATCTTGCATAAAATCCTCCTCACTTATTTTCCAAGCAGCCCCTGCAGATGGAAAAAAAGCATACTTATTACCTTGTTCGAAAACTGAAGATCCGTCTCTTCTTCCGACCAAAGTAAGTAGATATTTGTCTTTGTATGCATAATTTATTCTTGCCAAAATAGATTCAAATGTTCTTTGTGAAAAATCTGAGCCTATAACATTTCTTGTGGCATCTGAACCCAATGAAAGGTTGTTAAAAGTAACAACATCGTTTGCGTATCCAGCTCCAGCCGCTTCAACATCAGTAAAAACATCCTTTTGTCTTGTATAACCTGCAAGTACTTTGAGTGAGTGATCTCCAAAATCATTAGTATATGTTAGAGTATTTTCATTAAGAAAACCTGTTGTTCTTGAAAAACCAATTTCTGCTTCACCACCCGTACCTTGAGCCGCAATTCTTGGTTCTAAGTTTGATTTGTAATAATTACCTCTATTAGTTGTTAGATTTGATCCAACTGAACTTCTCAAAGTAAGATTTGGTACAAGATCATATTCTGCATATGCATTAGCTAGTAAATTTGTAACCAAATTGTGGTCAATTAATTCATTAATATCAGCAACGGGGTTATTTTCAAAACTTCCTGAAACAGGATTTAAACCATTGTAAGTGCCATCTTCGTTGTATACTTGCATTGTTGGAATTAGATTAAAATATACATCATTCCAGTTCACTTTGTTATTCTCTTGTTTTCGGTCAGTAACTCCTAGTCTAACTCCAGTTCTTATTCTATCACTTACGTTCAAATCAAAATTAACTCTTATTGAGTTTCTAGTTAATCCTGACCCTTCAATCACACCCTCTTGATCAAATCTATTATAGGATATAAAATAATTGGCATTCCCTGAATTTCCGCTGAGATTAACATCTGTATTATCAATTCTACCCTGCCTAGTAATTAAATCTGACCATATTGTTGGCGTAATACTTTGCCAATTAGGCGCATGGACGGCTTCTATTGTGGGATCATTAAATCCGTATCCATCAGGACCAGCGACTAAAGTTACACCCTCATTCCAGTATTCAGCCCATGTACCAATATCAGCCATTTCAGGATAATTATAAACTTGATCAAAAGAGGAATAGTGATTTATAGATACGTCTACCTTTCCCTCTTGAGTAGACAATCCACTTTTGGTAGTAATAAGTATGACACCAGCAGCGCCTCTTGTTCCATAAATAGCAAGCGAGCTTGCATCTTTCAAAACTTCAATTGATTCAATATCATTGGTGTTAAGATTTGATAAATTAAAGTCTGTTCCAACAATAAATCCATCAATTACGAACAAAGGTTTATTATTACCATTAATTGAACTCATTCCACGAATTCTTATAACAGCAGCTGCTCCTGGTTCTCCACTAGATGATACTACGTTCACCCCTGCAGCACGTCCCTGAAGCATATTATCAACTCTTGCTACTGGTTGATTTACTAATGCATCTCCTTTGATCTGAGATATAGAAGAAACTAAATCTTTTTTCTTAGTAACTCCATATCCAGTTATCACAACTTCTTCCAAATTTGCATAATCAGTGACCATTGTAACGTCAATACTACTATCATTTCCTACTTCAATTTCCTGAGTCTCAAATCCAACAAAAGATATTTCTAAAATATCTCCAGAATTTGCCGAAATCGTATAATTACCGTCAAAGTCTGTTGCTGTTCCTGTTTTAGTTCCTTTAATAAATATGTTAACTCCCGGTAATGGGTTTGCTTCATCATCAGATATGACTCCAGAAATAGTTATTTCCTGAGAAAATAATTGAATTGTAGAAATAAAAAATAATACTATTATGCCAAGATATTTTGTTAGGTTCAACTTATAGTCGCTTAACCTTTTCTTTGATATATTCATTTTTTATTATGTTAATGTATTATATGTTTTTTTTTTGATAAAATTTTATCAAATTATTAAAATCTTAACAAATTAATATAAAATTCTGAATTATCCTGGATTTATTTGATATTTGGTGTATGTAAAATTTTTAGTAAAAATCTTATATAATTTTTTATGAAAAAATATCTTATTCTAAAATCACTAATTATCATTTTATTTATTGTTATAAATTGTCAAAATAAAAACGAAATAAATCAAAAACCAAATGTAATTTTAATTATGGCAGATGACATTGGTTTTGAATGTTTAAGTATAAATGGAAGCAAATCATACAAGACTCCAATTCTTGATTCTCTTGCTAAAAATGGAATAAATTTCACAAAAGTAATTTCGCAGCCTCTATGTACACCTTCTAGAGTAAAAATAATGACAGGCAAGTATAATTTTAGAAATTATGAATATTTTACCTATCTAAATTCAAATCAAAAAACGTTCGCAAACTTATTTAGAGAAAATGGATATAAAACAGCCATAATCGGTAAATGGCAACTTAACGGAATAAAAGTAAAATCTATTAGCAACAAGATATCTCAGGATAATCAGCGGCCCTATAAATTTGGGTTTGATGAATATTGTTTATGGCAACTTACTAAAACAAAAGAGCAAGGAGAAAGATTTGCTAACCCATTAATCGAACAAAATGGAAGATTTTTGCCACGAGATGAAAAAGCGTATGGGCCTGATATTGTTTCAGAATATGCTGTAAATTTTATTAAAAGGAATAAGGATAATCCATTTTTTATATATTATCCCATGCTCTTAGTTCATAGTCCTTTTGTACCAACTCCAGATTCACCTGAATGGAAATCATTAGATACAAGATCCGAAAGAAATAGTAAATATTTTGTAGACATGGTAAATTATATGGATAAAATTGTTGGTAAAATTGTAGATGAATTAAAAGATCAAGGATTAGCAGAAAATACCCTTTTACTATTTGTTGGTGATAATGGAACAAATGTTAATATAATTTCTAAAACAAAAAATGGTTTAATTAGAGGTGGTAAAGGAAATACGATAACTCATGGAGTAAGTGTCCCGATGATTGCAAGTTGGCCATCAAAGATTAAAAATCATAAAACTTATACAGGCTTTGTAGATTTTAATGATTTTTATGCGACTTTTTCTGATATTTTACAAGTTGATGATCAAAGTGATGGGAAATCTTTAGTAAATGTTTTTTTAGATAAGGAAATTGAACAACGTGATGTAGCTTCCATATATTACGATCCTGTTTCATTTAATCCTGTAACATCGAAGTTAAGGAATGTTTTTTCTCAAAATCAAAAATATAAATTATATCAAAATGGTGATTTTTATAATATTGAAGAAGACATTTTAGAAACAAAACCTTTAAATGAAAAAAGTCTTACTTCTAAAGAAAAAATCATTAAAGCTAAATTAGCTTTTGAATTAAAAAAATTTCCCCAACTTCCAGATAATTAAATTTAAAAATATCACTTTATGGTCTGTTTTTTTTATAGTTATTAAAAATAAATCTTTAAATTTTAATTAAATTAATAACCAATATCTAATTTTGAGATAGTATTGGATTTATTGAAAATCCTAATTAAATGAAAATAAATATTATTAACATTATAAAAACGGAAAATTTAAAAGATAATCACGTTCATTTATTAATTGGGATATTTATTTTTTCACTTTTTATTAATTGTAATAATAGTCGAGGAAAAATTCCTTCAATTATATTAAAAGACGGAATGGTAATGATTCCTTCAGGAGATTTTATGATGGGGAGTACAGATAAAGAAGCTCGGGAGGACGAATCTCCAATTCATCCTGTACATGTTGATGCTTTTTGGATGGATCAAACTGAGGTAACTAATTTTCAATTTAAAGAGTTTGTTGATGCCACTGGATATATTACTACTGCTGAGAAAAAACCCAACTGGGAAGAATTGAAAAAGGAACTTCCACCAGGCACAGCAAAACCAAATGATTCACTACTAAAAGCAGCTTCATTAGTTTTTGAAAAAACCGACGGACCCGTAAATTTAAATGATTATGGAGCATGGTGGCAATGGAAATCAGAAGCTAGTTGGCGTAATCCTAAAGGAAAAGGAAGTTCGATAGAAGATAAAATGGACCACCCAGTTGTTCATATATCTTGGTATGATGCTCAGGCATATGCTAAATGGTCAGGGAAGCGTTTACCCACAGAAGCAGAATGGGAATGGGCTGCAAGTGGTGGTGTAAATGCAAAGTATCCTTGGGGAAATGAAGCTATAACCAAGGGCGTCCCTAAAGCCAATTCATGGGAAGGTAGTTTTCCTTTTGAAAATACATTGAAAGACCAGTTTTTTTACACGGCTCCAGTTGGTTCCTTCAAACCAAATTCATTCGGACTTTACGATATGGCTGGAAATGTTTGGGAATGGTGTTCAGATTGGTATGATTACACTTACTATGAATCATTTAAAAGTCAAAAAGGAACTAATCCTCAAGGACCTAAAGTTTCATATGACCCTTATCAACCTTATTTGAGTCAAAAGGTTATGCGTGGGGGATCTTTCCTTTGCAATGATTTATATTGCTCTGGATATAGAGTGGCTTCAAGAATGAAGTCTTCTCCAGATACAGGCCTTCAACACACAGGTTTTAGACTAGTACGGTCAGTAGAATTTTAATATAAAAATGTTTTAAAAACACTTTTTTGAGAATGTTGAAATTGGCTGTTTTTAATAAATCCAATCCCCATACTTTTGTCCTGAAATGTACTAGAAAAAAACCCCCTATCATTTTTGAATTAGGTTTTTTTTAGAACTTAATGTGTAGACCCTAAAGCCATAATCACATCAAGCTTCTTGATATCAAATATTGATTGAGAACTTAATATTTTATTATCGGTTTGGTCTTTCCAAACATAAAAACCAGAGGACTTCTAATATTTTAAGCCGAAATGGCTAAAGTTAAAAATTGACAATATCGATAAGACAAAATAGCAACTTCACTAGATCCAGGGACTAGTTTTCACATATATACTTATATTATTTGTATATATTTTATCATAAAAGTCCTATTTTTTATCTGCAATATTTGAAATCATCAAAGGGGTCTCCCCATTTGTAATAATTATTTTTGAATTATTAGAAGCAGACAATTCTTTAAATACTTCAATTGCTTTGTTTTTTAGGACGTTTTCCGTCAGTCCTTCGGATATGATTATTTGTGCATCTCTTTCTCCCTTAGCACTGATAATTTTTCTCTCTGCTTCTTTTTTCTCTTGATTTAATACAAACTCCATTCTCATTGCGTCCTGTTCTGCCTGTAATTTTCTTTCAATTGAGCTAGCTAAACCTCGGGGTAGTCGAATTTGTTTCATTAAAACAGCAATCAAATCAACACCATTAGCCTGCTTTTCTAAATTTATTTTCATTTTTGACAAAATTTCACCTTCAATTTTTGATCTAACACCTGAATGCATATCTTTTGCAAAAAACTGTGCACAAACATCAGATGCCGCAGATCTGAAGACGCTAGTAACAATTGACTCATAATTTTTACCTAAATTTTCCAAAACAGAAGCAACTTTATCTTCTTCAAGTCTGTATAAGATTGATATTTCTGATTCTACACTTAACCCTTCTTTACTTGGAAGACTCAATATTAATTTAATATTCTGTGTTTGAGTTGATTCCTTAACAACTTTACTTATTATGGGATTGTAAATAACAGTTCCTTCTTTGATAACCTTGTCTGAAAATTTACCTAACTTTTGCTTTATTCCAACTTCACCTGGCCTAATTACAGCACAACTGATTATTATTTGAGAAATTACCAAAACAATGAAATACTTTACTTTCATAATCAAAATTTTAATTTTTAACATGTAATCTAGAACAACTTTCACTTAATCTATAAAGTTATTTATGATTAAATTACAATTTCTATAAACTTATGGATAATTCTTATATAAACATTAGATAGAATTATATGTTTACTATATCTAGGGTACTATATGATATCAATATCCTCTTCATTGAGTTTAGGAACTAATTTGTAGATTTATAACTCACTAATCATAAATCAATAAAAATGAAAAAACTAATTACAACTATATTTTTACTTTTGTAACAAATTAAAAACAATGCGTCGTTCGATCTATCTAATAACAATTGTTTTTTTGACAATTGTATCAGTCTTAAACTGTTCAAATGAGGAAGAAGATTTTGAGGCTCCCGATGAGCTGTATGGGTTAACCCAAGAAGATATTAATGAAGCTTTACAAATTCATAATAATGCTAGAAAAGATGTAGGGGTTTCTAATTTAAATTGGTCAGAAGAATTATCCAGAGATGCTTCAAAATGGGCCAAACAAATGGCTAAAGATGATAGAATGTATCATTCTGAAAATGATTCTCGGCCAGGACAAGGTGAAAACTTATTTTACACAACAGCAACAGATTCTTTGACTCCTGCAAGAAATGCATCTCGGCTTTGGTATAATGAAATTGAATTGTATACATATTCACCTATCATGTCAGGCCAAAATAATTTTTCTGAAATAGGACATTATACTCAAATGGTATGGAATTCAACAACAGAGGTTGGAATGGCCATGGCTGTGTCAAGCACAGGGAAGACATATGTTGCTGCCAGATATAGTCCAGCAGGGAATTTTATCGGGGAATATCCCTATTAAAAATCTTTTTTTACCAGAACTACTTACAGGGTTTTGTTTGTATGGTTTTATCCCAGACCTTTTTTGTATTTTTACTAAATGGAAAAATATACAAATAGAACTGCAATAATTTTATATTTAAACTTTCTTATCGGTCTAATTCATGGCTTACATGAATTTGAAATAATAAATTTGATTCCAGATACAATTTACTTTATAATCCCAGTGTTATTTTTGTTAACATTAATTGCTTGGAATGGCCTTTTAATAGCAGATAAAAATAAAAATAAATGATAGAGGGGAAACTTCAATCATTCTTTTATTCTCTGCTTTAAATCCATATCATATCCATCAATTTTAAAATAATATTTTGATCCAGCATGAGAAATTTCAACATCCACAGGGTTAGGGTCAGTTATAGCCAAATATATTTTGGCAGATTGAGAGTTTTTTTTACCAAAAAATGTCCAATACCTATTGGTAGAAAGTTTTATATCATCTAACCAATAAATCTCTGTACCATTATGTGATTTTAGTGTTATGATTATTCTGTTTGATGAATTAAATGTAATAGCTTTATTATAGTTGTCATAGATAGTAAACCATAATTGTCCTAGTCTATTTTCATAAAGAAATTTCTGTTTTTCATAATCTCGTTTTAAAAATTTTTTTCTTAGAATTTTATTCCTTTGTGTGGGGTCATTTGCCATAATTAAACTGTCAGTCCAAAAATAATAAGACTCGTAACTTTTATACTTATCTCCATCTTCATCATTTTTAGAAAGTCTTAACTTGACCGTCATGGGGTAGTTTATATTTTCAATATTTTTAAAGGTTCCTTTACCTTCAAATATTTCTCTTTTTTCTCCGGTTTTTTCACCAAAATCGTTCACAATGTCAACTATTTTCCATTGAGAATAAGAAAAAACAGAAATTAGAAATAAGAAAACAAAATACTTCATACCATAAAAATAAAAAATCTTTTGAGGATATGATTTTTCAGATCAATATGCATCGAAAATAGAGCGAGAAAAAACCATTTGGAGCTCCAGAGTAACATTGACTCTTAATCCCTTTTTTTGTTTTTCATTTAACAGGTCAGTGGTCCATTAGTAAACCGGAGTGAATATATCTGTATTGTTAAGCAACCTATTCAAAATTAGATTCAAAATCTGAAGGGTTGACCCAGTTTGATTCTAATAATTCTCCACCCATATAGCGATCGTAAAAGTTTTTTGTTTTCATGTCTGCATAGGGATAATTATCAAACACTTCTCCTTTTCCTAGGATCCTTGGGTCTTTGTTTTTTGTTAAATCCTTGATTAAGATCTTCTTTAAGCTATCCTTTAGAGGAATGTATTTATCGTATTCTTCAATATTATTAATACAGTTAGGATCATTTTTAATATCATATAAAGTTTCTCTAGGTCTTTTTCCGAATGCATATTGCCAATAAAGCTCTGTCTTACCTTCTCTTTTTAGGTTTAATATTTCTGTTTTGGTCGGACTTCCATCTGTATTAAGATAACCAGTTTCTGGATTTCCTGCTGGCCAACGCTCAGGATTAAAATTTATGCTAAAGAAATAATCCCCTGCTATAATTCCACGTACGGGATAGCCTTTATCATTTTTTCTGCCTACATCGTGACGTTCTTTTCCAATAATTATGTAATCTCTTTTTTTTAAAATTGAATCATCATTGAAAATATCTTTCCAACTTACACCCGAAAAATCTTCCATATCGTGGTTTTCTATTTTAATTCCAGCAAGATCTAAAAAGGTAGGTGCAAAATCTGAAAAGCTTACATAGTCATTTATAATTCTGCCTGGGTTTTTAATTCCCTCCCCCCAACTTACTGCCAAAGGGAGTCTGTTATCAAAAGGGAATACCTGTCCTTTAACTCTAGGAAAGGGCATACCATTATCTGACGTTACAACTATGATGGTATTTTCTAATAAATCTCTTTTCTCCAATTCATGAATGATACGCTCCAAGTGACTATCAAAATATTCAATTTCGAATGCATAATCTAGCATATCTGTTTTAATATTGTTAGATTCGGGCCAATAACTTGGGATTTTTTCGATTTCTTTAACTTCTTTATTTCCATATTTTATTCCTGAATTGTACTCATAGCGACGATGAGGTTCTAAACCCCCAACCCAGAAAAAAAATGGTTGATTATTTTGTTTTTCATCAAGAAAATTTTTAAAATTTTCGAAATAATCAATATTACTAATGAACTTTGTTGGAGGATCAACTTTTACGCTACTATAATCTTCACCTATTAAGTCTCTTTGCTTTCCATTTTTCAGTGCAACACCAGGAGCCCATCCTTTGCCGGTTTTTCCTGTTTTGTAACCATTTTTCTTTAAAACCTCAGGGAATGTTAAGAATTTTTCAGGGAAAAAAGGAACGTGATTTGCCGCTTCTTCGAGAAGCCAGCTATCCCTTCCTGTTAAAATGGAAGATCTTGAAGGAGAGCACTTTGCATTAGTTGTGTATGCATGTTTGAATAATAAGCCCTCCCTTGCAACACGATCAAATCCGGGTGTTTTTATCCACCTCGTACCATAAATACTTGTGTGTGGATAGGACTGGTCGTCAGAAATGACAAATAATATATTTGGGGGGGATGAGTCAAAGGATTTGCATCCTAAGTATAGCACAGAAATTAAAAATAGTAATAGTTTTTTCATCCACTAAAACTAAAAAAATCTTCTGAGGTTATGATTCTTTTTGAAAAAATTACAGAGACAGAATAGCCATTTGGGTTTCTTGAGTAATGAAATTCTTCTTTATTTTCTGTAAACAAGTAGGTAAACAGAAATAAACTAAGTTGGTGAATTATAAATTGATAAAAAAATTATGGCTTTATCTCACGAACCTGGGGAACAAATAGTCAAAAGTGAAATAAAAATTGACCTAAGTATGAAATACCTGCGGACTGGTGGTATACGAAAAGTTGTCTATTACAAATACAAAGTTTAGTTTTATTTTGAAAATTTTTAATCGATCACAAAAAATTTTGTGATAAAAAAGTATTTGTTATAATTCCATAGAAATTAAAAAAATGAAAATTAGAAGTATATTAATAGTTTTACTTGTATTAAGTGGTTTGGTTAAAGCCCAGCAAAATAATAAAACAAGACCAAATTTCATCATTATTTTAGCAGATGATTTAGGCTATGGAGACTTAGGATTTACCGGAAGTACACAAATCAAAACACCACATATTGACGCTTTGGCGAATTCTGGTGTAATATTCACACAAGCGTATGTTTCTGCTCCAGTATGTGCCCCATCTCGGGCAGGTTTAATTACAGGGAGAAATCAAGTCAATTTTGGATACGACAATAATCTAACTGACGCACTCCCACAATTTAATCCTCAATTTTCAGGACTTCCAGTTTCTGAAAAAACAATTGCTGATAGACTTTCTGAGTTAGGCTACGTAACTGGTATAGTTGGTAAATGGCATTTGGGAGAAAAGGAACAATTCTATCCTACTAATAGAGGATTTGACGAGTTTTGGGGTTACTTAGGAGGAGGACATAACTATTTTCCATCAGAATATAATGGAAAAAAATATGACAGACCGATTATTTCTAACTATAAAAAACCTCAAGCCATAACATATTTAACAGACGATAAAGGGGATGAGTGCGTAGATTTTATAATAAGGCATAAAGATGAAGCTTTCTTTTTATATGCTTCTTTCAATGCACCACACACCCCTATGCAAGCCACTGATCAAGATTTGAAGATTTATAGTCATATAAAGGATAAAAAAAGAAGAACTTATGCGGCAATGATTCATCGTTTAGACTTAAACGTGGGTAGAATGGTAAAAGAATTAAAAAAACAAGAGATCTATGAAAAAACTATTGTGGTTTTCTTTAGTGACAACGGTGGGCCAACCGGAAATAATGGCTCTATAAATGCTCCCTTAAATGGTAGTAAAGGGATTTTATTAGAGGGTGGGATTCGCATCCCATTTGTTATCTCTTATCCTGAAAAATTAAAAGAAGGAATTTACAAGAATCCCATCACTTCTTTAGATTTAATGCCAACTTTTGTTGAATTAGCAGGAGGAAAAATCACTGATAAAGATAAGCTTGACGGGGTAAATATTTTTCCATATTTAACCAATGAAATTCAAGGTGTACCACATCAAACAATGATGTGGCGTTTTACTATTAGTGCAGGTATAAGAAAAGGAAATTGGAAGTTAGTTCGTTTACCTGATAGAATACCATTATTATTCAATTTAAATAATGATCCCTCAGAGCAAAATAATATTGCTTTAGAAAATATGGATTTGGTAAAATCAATGCTAAAAGAATTAGGAGATTGGGATGTTTCTACACCTCATATACTATTCTTGGAAGGTGCAAGATGGAAACGAAATCAATTGGATTTGTATGACAAGGAATATCAATTAGAACAACCATTGAACTAATCTTATCTTAAATATTTTATCCTAATATAATTTTCTCATTTTTTTATAAATTATGAATGTTTTTTTAAAAAACTAAAACCCAACATTTATACACAAACTCCAAAAATTACCATCTAAAAATAGCACCAAGAAATCTTAGTAAAAATTTGATATACTAAGAATAAATAAAATCTAGATTGAACTTATTTGTATAAAAAAAGAAATCTCAAGACAGAATATTGAGTATGATTTATTTTTATATTTAAAGAAAAGGAATAATGAAAAAATTTAAAGGTGTTAAATCTTTGTTTGTATTGATTTTAACATTCCTCTTTTTAAGTTGTAATTCTAAAACAATTATTGATCCTCCGAATATAATTTTGATTTTAACAGACGATCAAGGATGGGGTGATTTAAGTATTAATGGTAATAAAAATTTATTAACTCCAAACATAGATCAGTTAGCTATCAATGGGGTTCGTTTTGATCGGTTTTATGTTAGCCCAGTGTGTTCACCAACGCGTGCTGAAATTCTTACTGGAAGACATCACGTAAGAACTGGAGTTTATGATGTTTCAAAAGGAGGAGAGAGAGTTGATTTAGATGAAGAAATTATTTCAGAGGTTTTAAAAAATAATGGGTATAAGACTGCTGTATATGGAAAATGGCATAATGGAATGCAAGCGCCCTATCATCCAAATACAAGAGGGTTTGATGATTTTTATGGATTTTGTTCTGGTCATTGGGGAAATTATTTTAATCCACTTTTAGAACATAATGGTGAACTTGTTAGAGGGGAAGGATTTATAATTGATGATTTTACTAATCGAGGATTAAAGTTTATTGAGCAGAATCAAAAGAATCCTTTTTTTCTTTATTTACCCTTCAATACTCCTCATAGTCCCATGCAGGTTCCTGATAAATTTTGGAATAAATTTGAAACTAAAAATATAATCCAAAAGGGAGATACAAGAGATTATATTTATTCCAAAGATTCTGGTGTTGACTCAATACAAAATTTGAATCATACAAGAGCTGCACTTGCAATGTGTGAGAATATTGATTGGAACGTAGGAAAAATTAATAAAAAATTAAAAGAATTGGGGATTTTGGAAAATACAATTATAGTATTTCTTTCTGATAATGGTCCAAATGGCAATCGATGGAATGCCGGAATGAAAGGTAGAAAAGGATCAACAAATGAAGGAGGGATTAGATCACCACTTATTATTAAATGGGAGGGAAACTTACCTAAAGGGAAAATTGTAAAAGAAATAGGTGCTGGAATAGATTTACTCCCAACTCTAAAAGATTTAGTTAATATTAGGGATGTCCCAAAAAATAAATTAGATGGATTAAGCCTTAAAGAGTTAATTTATGGTGAGAATGTAAATTGGGAAGACAGAACTATTTTTAGTTATTGGAGAGGAAGATTGAGCCTTAGAAGTCAAAAATTTAGACTTGACCATAAAAATCAGCTTTTTGATATGGAGAATGATCCAAATCAGTTTGAGGATGTATCGAATATACACCCTGAAATTTTTGAATCCATGAAAAATGAAAAAATAAAATGGAAGCAAAATGTATTATCTGAACTCCCAAAAAAAGACAAAAGACCTTTTATAATCGGTCACCCTAAAATGCAAAATACTCAAATTCCAGCTAGAGACGCAACCCCTAACGGTGAAATTAAGAGATCAAACTATTATCCAAATTGTAGTTTTATGACAAATTGGATTGATGTAAAAGATTCGATTACTTGGGATGTTGAAGTAGCTGAAGATGGTGATTTCGAAGTAATTATCTATTTTACTTGTGCAGAAGACGCAATTGGGTCTCAATTTGAATTGACTTTTGGAGATTCTAAAGTTATAGGAGAAATTAAAAAGTTTTATGACCCAGAGGAATATGGTGAATTTCGAGATCGCTCTCCTAGAATTGAATCTTATGTTAAAGATTTTTTACCCCTAGATGTTGGAAGAATAAAACTTAAAAAAGGGAAGGGCACACTAAGATTAAAGGGCATTAAAAAAACTGGAAAAGAATTGATGGACTTTAGACTTTTAATGTTGAAAAGATCTTAGATTATTTTTTTAGTAGATTTATTTTTAATTATCAATAAAAATTAAATCAGAGCTGTATTTAAATTTTATTCTATAATTAATAAATTTCTTAATAAAAAATAAATTTTCATATTGATAAATTTTTCTTTACGCTATAATTAAAAATTCAACACTTACTAACACAAATCCCAAACGAATGCTTCCTAAAAATTTGTCAAGAAACATTTATTAAGAAATAAATTTATAGCGAATAGGAGTGGATTTTAATTGTGGCCATAGATTTAAAAGAAAAAACCTTCCACTCGAGAGGGTATAATTCTTTGCACAAAATTATCTAAGTTTAATTCTATAAACTTTTGGGTTTGACAAAAATCCAGTGGCGTAAAGATATTTTTCATTATTATCAAATGCACAATTTGTAATATGTCCAAAATCAATTTTTGCTTTTAGCTTTCCTGACGGAGAAATAACGAGTAAACCTCCTGGTCCTGATGTAAAAACATGTCCACTTGAATGAACTTTCATGCCATCAAAGTTTCCTTCCACTTTACCAAAAAGGCCACTACCATCAAAAAAAGTTTCTACTTCATTTGTCTCTAAATTGATTTTTTTAATGGCTGGACTATCATCTAAAATACCCATTTTGTTGACGTATAGCGATTTTTCGTCTTCTGAAAGAGCTATACCATTTGGGACATCTATATCTTTAGTAATTAATTTAGTGCTATTATCATTAGGGTTGAATTTAAATACACCATTAAAGTTCAACTTTCTCATTTCTGTTTCTACAAAAGAAAAAGTTTCTACATCAAAAAAAGCAAATGGCGGATCAGTAAAATATATAGTCCCATCTCTAGATAAAGTTATATCATTAGGGCTGTTAAAAGTTTTTCCTTCAAAATTGTCAACTACTGTCTCAAATTCAGGAACATCGGATTCCATATTTTTCAATATAGCCAATCTTCTATCTCCATGTTGGCATAAAATGAGATTACCTTCCATATCTAAAGCAAGACCATTAGCTCCTAAAATTCCTTCCCCTAAGTTTGGGGCGTATCCTGTATTTCCACTTGGGGCAATAAATTCCGATGTTCCATTTACTTCATTCCATTTGAAAATCTTATTGCTTATTACATCACTAAAATAAAGTGATTTTGATTTTTCATCCCAAACGGGTCCTTCTGGTAAGACAATAGAATCAGCGATTATTTCAATATTTGCTGAAATATCAATTATTGATTCTACAGAATTGTCAAAGATTTCAATTTTAGAATTTGGTTGTTTCTTATCAGAGTCACAGAAAGAGAAAAATAAAAAACTAAAAAACAAAAATATTTTTTTCATTTTAATTGATTTATTTTATTATATCTAATATACAATATCTCACTGAACTTAACTTAGAAGAGATTCCGGTGATTTAAAAAAAGTATTTTGAAGTAGAATGATTTACATATCAAAAATAATTAAATACTTTAAAAATTGATTTGTAGATTTCTTTTTTCCAAACAGCGTATCCTTCTTCACTTAAGTGTAAATTATCAATTAAAAAATACTTTTTTATAATTTTTTTTTTGGGATCAATAAATAAATCATAAATATTTATATAAAATATCTTGTTGCATTTTTCAGAGTAATTTTTTATCATTTGGTTTAGGGTGGTGATTTCTTTCAACTTTTTAAACCTGTGATAGCTCGGTTTAATAGAAACAATAAATAATTTACATTCAGGTAGTTTTTTTTGAAATTTTACGGTTAGTTTTTCGATAAAGTTAAATATTTTTTTGGGTGTATAATTCAACGAAAAATCATTTCCTCCAACATAGAGAACTACCCCATTAGGATTTATGTCATTAAATAATGAATCGAAATATTTAAGGCAATCTTCAATTTTCGCACCTCCAAACCCAAAATTCAATATATTAAAAGGACTAAAATCATTTTCAATATTTTCCCATAATCTGAAGGTTGAACTTCCATAAAAAATAATTAAATTTTCTTTCTGTAAGTGTTTTTTCTTCTTTTCAATTAATAATTTTATCTCAGCATCATGGCTAGAGGTTGCTTTTCGTAAAGTATCAATCCACTGAGAATATTCTTTTTGAAATGAAATGACAAAATCATTTAATTCCTTTTTGTTTTCAAAATCATTTATTTTTTCGGACAATTTAAATGGTTTTTTAATTTCACATCGGTAAGTAGTTTCTGAATGGAGATAGTCAAAATTTACCATTACCAAGGGTACTATAAGAGGATTTAATTTAGATTTTAAAATCATTTTAAAAATACCAACCTTGAAATCTGATGGAGAATTTTTTGTAGTTGACGACTTTCCTTCAGGATTAATAATTAGGTTCTCCTTTTTTAATAGAACCGAACGACATGAGTCATAAAATTTTTTTTTAGAGTTATCCAGATCTCTTTGGCTTACACTATTTGGGATAAAGTCTTTTGAATACACCCTAATGTAATTAAATAAATTATAGTAATCTAAATGTATTTTTTCATTATCAAGGCTATGTCTAATAACTCTAATGCCAGGTTTTTTATAATAGTTTTGTGAAATTATACTACTTATAAAATGGCTATCAAGAGTGATTTGAAAATCATCTTTTAAGGTGTAGATTGGATTATTTGAAATATGGTTGTAAATAAATATGATGCCAGATTCAGGAGGTAAATTTTCAGTTCCTCTTAAATCAAATTCTTTCATACTGAATAGATGTTTTCCTAGTAATGCAGCTTTTTTTCGAGCATCCTCAAATGAAATGAAATTCATTGCACATATTTTCTCATAAAAAGCTATTATTTGATTTTTAAACTGCATTTTGTTTGTAAAAAGCGAATTAATCAGATTAAGAATTTAATATTCAATCAAATCAAGTAAAAATTCAATATATAAAGATTAGTTTAAATATCAAATCTCATTAGACGAACTATTCTATATCCTGTAATTTTGGTATTATTTTGAAGTAAATTATGATGTGAAAAACAGTAGTTATTGATGCTAATAATGATACTCTTAGTTCATATAATGCTATAAAATAAAATATAATTAAAAGCCTAAAAGTTTCTAGCCAAAATCTTCCTTTAATCAAAGGGGGATTTGTTAAACAGAATAAAAAAGTATGAAAATTATTTGTATATACAAATATTGTTTATACATTTGTTATCGATGTTAAACAAGTTATTGTTATGAAAAAGAAAAAACCGATGTGTGGTTGTGGTAATACTCAGAATCCGAATGGCTTTTGCGATGGCTCACATTCAAAGAACTCTTAAGCACTTTGTTTATTCAAATTAAACTCTCTTAGTTTTCCTAGGAGAGTTTTTTGTAGTTTTATGTTGTGAAAAAAGCCAAAATTTTTGGTGTATTATTTGCATTAATGTCTGTTATTATTGGTGCTCTAAGCAGTCATGCTTTAAAAAAAATATTACCTGAAACAGCTATTGATTCAATAGAGGTTAGCATAAGATACATGATGTATCATGGACTCGGCTTATTAATTATTTCTTTTTTACCCTTGAAAGAAAAAAAATATATTTCAAATTTTTTTATAGTAGGGACTATACTTTTTTCTTTTAGCATTTTAATTTTATCGTTTAAGTCAAAATTAAATATAAATTTTAGTTGGTTAGGTCCTGTTACTCCAATTGGGGGCTCATTACTAATTATTGGTTGGATTTTACTTTTATATAAACTTATTAGAGAAAAATGAATATCTATTAATCTTTTGGATTTTTGTATTTTTATTAAAAAAAACTATGAAAATTTTTCTTTTAATGCTTGTTACGTTACCTAGTTATATTCTAATTAATGATTATTCTTCAATTAGACATAAAATAAGTGTAATTGCTGAAAACAGAAATGACTATATTTTATCAGGTACTGACGTTAATGGAAATGTCGGGGGAATGGATCCTGAGATCACATTTCAATTAGGAACTGAAATAAAATTTCAAATCAATGCCCCGGGCCATCCGTTTTACTTAAAAGTAAAACGTGGGATTGGTAAAAAAAATCTAATCCAAGATGTTGATAATAATGGAACAACAGAGGGCGTAATTAATTGGATTCCCGCTGAAAAAGGAACTTTCTATTACCAGTGTGGCAAACACAAAAATATGGTTGGGATAATTAAAATCATTTAGCTCGATAATATTTTTTATTAAAACATTTCTTTAGCTTTTTGTGATCATTATGATTTGTATTGGTTCTGTATTTATAATCTACTTTAAATGTGATTTGTATTTCTATTTTTGAATATCCATTCCTATATTTTTATTTTTATTATCAATTTTATTAATAACATTGGCAAAATTTTTTAATGATAAATGGAAAGTCATGGAATTTGAAACAAAAAGAAATATTGAGACATTTTTTAGGGTGAAATAAGATAATGTTGAGAGACGCACTAGCAGAACAATTTGATTTTTATATTATCATTTTTTGACAATTTTAAAAATTTAAATTTGACAAACAACTAATCCAATACTGCTTTATGTATTAATTGACAGAGAAAAGCTAATTCAAAAAAATTTCATACTATTTCTAATCATGAACTAATTAATGATTGAAATTCTTTAAATAAAAGACAATGTGAGAGTTGTTTAAGTGAAATTGATTTTATTTTGTATTGCGGTATTTACAACAACAGAGAATTCTCAAGACTATGCATTAAATGTAAATAAGATTTGCTTAAAACTTTATATCAGAAAAAAACATGAGAAAAAATTGGAACACTCCTAGCCAGATTCTTCTGCAATTAATTCTTATTATAGTTGTATTAATCTTATACAAACTCTTCACTGGTAATTTAAAATTTTGAAAAATTCAAATTCAAATTCAAAATTTGATATAATTTCTAAACTTTACGTAAATAGCAGCTATACATAAGAAAGATCCTCCAGGAAGAAGAAATAAGACACCTAAAAGAAAAATAAACTCACCTTTACTAGTTTGCTCTACTTTTCTTGGTATATCAGACAAATTTCTTTTAAAGTTTTCAAAAAAATTTTTCATATTTCAAGTTGAAAAATAATATAGAAATATTTACCAATTATACTTAGTAAAATTATACTTGGTTTTTTATATTTTACGAATTCTTTTAATGTTTTTGTAATTTTAAAAGATGGAAAAAAATATTTTTGGTGAACCTCTAATTATTTGTTCTATAATTCCTACTACTGGTTATTTTAGAGATGGATTTTGCAGAACTATAAATCAAGATACTGGGACTCATACTGTTTGTGCTGTAATGACAGAAGAGTTTTTAGAATTTTCTGCTTCAAAGGGTAATGATTTAATTTCACCATTACCATATTACAAATTTCCTGGATTGAAAGAAGGAGACAAGTGGTGTTTATGTGTGTCCAGATGGATTGAAGCCCAAAGAGTTGGGAAAGCACCTAAATTAATTCTTGAAGCAACGCATGAAAAAACCTTAGAATACGTACCCCTAGATTTACTAGTTAAGTATGCATTTAACAAATCTCAAGAATAAAATTAAATCTTATCTGTTATGATTTTTTTACAAATATCATGCAATGTTGCCAAGGAAGATTTTTTATGTTTTCTTTTAAAATTAGGCCAGCAGCTTCAAATTCCTTAACTGCCTGTTTTTGAGTCATTTTATGAATTTTTTTTATTGGGACGAAAGAATCTTCTCCTCTATATTCAATTAAAAATAATTCACCATCTGGTTTCATTGCTTTTTTTATAGATGTAATCATCTCAACTGGGAAAGCAAATTCATGATAAACATCAACCATTAAAACTTTATCAATAGAATTTTTTGGTAGTTCAATACTTTTTTCTGTACCAAGAACTGTTTTAATATTTTTAAATTTTGTTGATTTTTTCATTTTATCTATTACCATTAACATTTCAACCTGAATATCCACCGCATAGACAAATCCATTTTTGGCTAATGGAGCCATCTTAAATACATGATAACCAGAACCAGCTCCAATATCTGCAATTATATCGCTTGAATTAATTTTTAAGTTTTCAATTAGCTTTGACACATTTTCCTCCTTTTCTCTTTCAGATCTTTGAAGCCAATCAATTCCTTGGTATCCCATTACATGAGCAATTTCTCTTCCCATGTACCACTTTCCTATACCATTATAATCTCCTTTCTTAAATGTATATTGATTTAAAATATTAGAATTTTGAGCTTTAGAATCATATGTATATAAGATCACAAATAAAAAAGAATAGAAGTGTATTATTTTTTTCATTGTATCAAAAGTGTTGATCAAAATTTATTTCAAACTATATAAAATTAATAATCTGTCAATAATTTCATTAAAACTTTTGCAGAAGTTTTGCCTATCAAATCAATTTTTTCGCGAGAAGTTTCATCTCCAATTTCGTATGTCACACCGATAGCTTTATTAGCATAAAGCAACCAACCCTTAGAAACTGGTTGAGTTGAATTACTTGCTTTCTCATTAACTTTGTAATTTGGTATATTTTTTTCCATACCCTCAAACCAGTGATCCAAAAATTTTGGATAAGGGGTTGATTCTCTTTCAACATTAGTATAAAAAACATCATAGTAAGTAGAATGAAAATCAAGACCCATCACAATTTTGTTATTATATTTTCTTTTAGTTTTATTTATAAAATTTACAATTGATCTAATTTCTGGTTGTCTGTAATGGCCCCAATCACGGTTAGTATCAATACCTCCCGCATTATGTCTCCAATGACCTAAATCTACACCATCAGGATTGACTAGTGGGAATGCTAAAACTCTATATTTATCTAAAAATAATTCAGCAACTGGGTTATTGTTAACCAATTCTTCAACAAATGATTTAAATGCAAAATAACCGGTTACTTCTGGTGGATGTTGTCTAGTAAAAAATAATAAAAGAGGTTTATCAGTTGGTGATCCTTTTGTTATATCTAAAACCCATATCGGTCTTCCTAGATTAGTTTCTCCAATAGTTACCCATTTTATATATGATTTATTTTTTAAAATCATATTTATCCAATTTTTTACATCATTACTATTTTGAATTTCTTGAGCACTTATTAGCCCTTTTCCATACACATTTTGTAAGCGTAATAATGTTTTATCATTTAAAAGATTTAGATCTTTTTTTTCTGTAATTTTCCATCCTTCACCCCAATTTTGTTTTGGAATATATCTGTGAGAATATCCTTGAGGATAGTCAAATTGTAAGTAAATAGTTTGAGTACTTTGACTACTTACTTCAAAAGAGAAGTATGCACTATTATTTATTGGTGTATTCTCAGGTTTTATAATTATTTTAAATATGGAATCATTTATTTGAGATACTCCATTTATTCTAGCTCCATCAAATTTGTTGTTGAAGCTAATTTCTTTTCGAGGAAATTCATAACTTCTTTTTATTTGAAATTCGATAGGTCTTGACCTTGTGTCTACTGGTCTTTCAAATTTTATTTTTTTAGGACCACAACCTAGAAATAAGAAAAAAGAAAAACACTTGATAAAATATTTCATGTTAATTTATTGTAAAAGAGATATACAAAAAGGGTTTTACCACAATTTATTACCATTTAAGCTATTAAATTTTAATACTTAATTTAAAGTATGATCATTTAAATCAAGTCAATGAATTACTTAATCATATTTAAGCCAAACCAAATAATTCCTATACCTCCTAAAATCATTAAAATGGCTATACTTTTTAAAATACTCTGAAAAGTCATAATAAAATTTATTTTAGTTAAAATTATATTTTTTTTTATTTAAGAATAAAATTTACATACTGCATTTATACTTCAAAAAATATTTTATGTTTTAATCAACCATGAACTAAGGTTTTCATCTTAAGCGGTTTCTTTTTCGTTTATCTTTAATTAAAATTTTGTTGGATTACAAATTAAGTTGGAAATGCTTTTACCCAAAAAAAGGGAAAAACTTCTTTAGAGAGTGACAATTGCTTGGTAATGTTTTTAAATTATGCTGAAATCGAAATAAATGTTTCTCTGTTTTTTCATGAAAATTGGATTCCATCATTATTAAAAAATAATCATATTTTTCAAAAAAGTATTCATATTTTGTTGTATGGGAATTTAGATTTAATAAATGTTATTTTAAATCAATCTAAATTTAAATTACTGTATTACAATGATTTACATATCAAATTTTTATAAATTTGTTTAAAATAATAAAAATGGAAAATATATCGCTAAGTAACTCATGTATTAACTGTGTAAACCTTGAGGAAAATAAATGTTCTATTCATCATGTAGAAGTTTCCCCAGCTAACACATGTGACACCTTTACAACTATATGACTTGGGACAGAAATAAACTCCTTTTAAGTATCTATTTCTAAACTTGTAAATATTAAAATTTTAAAACTCTCAATATTATTGGGAGTTTTTTTATTATTTATATTAATGGATTTTTTAATTTAGTTTAAATCAGTATACAGACATGAAAAAATTTTTTACAATTTTCATTATCCTTTTTATAGCAAATAATATTTTTTCTCAGGACACAATCTTTTTGAATTACACATCAGATATCCCATTTCAAACTCTAAATGAATCTGAGTATTATCATCTAGAATCAACAGTTTTAATTCGAAATATTATCAATGATATAGCTGAAGTAATTGATAAAAGAAAAAATCTTTTAAAAGATCAGAAATTTACAATAATAATCAAAAATTTAAGTGGGGCTGTTTTTCCAATAAATTATTTAGTTTCAAAAAATCCATATAATTCAGTTGCCTCAAAAGAAAGATTTATGAAACAATCATATAATTGGTTTAACAGGTCTTTTCGTTCTAATTTTCCTTACAAAGATTGAAAAACTTTCGCAGTCAAATTAATACATATTTTACCTTATAAATTATAACTATATTTATTTCATGAGCAATAAACATGATGGTTATTGGAAGTCAAATCTTAAATATCTTGGAGTATTGCTTTCTATATGGTTTATCGTTTCCTTTCTATTTGGAATTGTTTTTGCTGAAAGTCTTAATCAATTTAAGTTAGCTGGATTTCCATTGGGATTCTGGTTTGCTCACCAGGGTTCAATATACACTTTTGTTATATTAATTTTTATTTATGTCATTCTAATGAATAAACTTGATAAAAAATTTGATGTCGATGAAAATTAAATTTTCTACTTTGTTATGAATGCTCAATTATGGACCTATATTTTAGTAGGTTTAACATTCCTGATTTATATAATTATTGCAATTGTTTCTAGAGCTGGTTCTACAAATGAATTCTATGTTGCTGGTGGAGGTGTAAATCCAGTTGCTAATGGTATGGCTACTGCTGCAGACTGGATGTCAGCTGCTTCTTTTTTATCAATGGCAGGGTTAATTGCTTTTATGGGTTTTTCTGGCGGTCAATATTTAATGGGATGGACAGGAGGTTATGTTCTTTTGGCCCTTTTACTCGCCCCTTATCTTCGAAAGTTCGGTAAATTTACAGTTCCTGACTTTATAGGGGAAAGATATTACTCAAAAAATGCTCGTTTAGTAGCATTAATTTGTGCATTATTTGTATCGTTTACATATGTTGTGGGTCAAATGAAGGGGGTTGGCGTTGCATTTGCTCGATTTTTGAATGTACCGTTTGATACCGGTGTCTTAATTGGTATCGGGATTGTTTTTTTTTATGCTGTTCTGGGAGGTATGAAAGGAATTACTTACACTCAAGTCGCTCAATTTTGTGTTTTAATTTTTGCTTTCACAGTTCCCGCTATATTCATATCCTTACAAATGACAGGAAATCCAATACCACAAATAGGATTTGGTTCTAAAGGGAGTGATGGAATTTATTTATTGGAAAAACTGGATATTTTATCCAAAGACTTAGGATTTGAAAAATATACTTCGATAAGAAAGGAAAATCTTGTAAATATGTTTTTCATAACTGGTGCGCTAATGTTTGGGACAGCTGGATTACCTCATGTAATTGTTAGATTTTTTACTGTACCAAGAGTTAAAGATGCTCGTATTTCAGCAGGTTGGGCTTTACTATTTATATCAATTCTTTATACTACAGCTCCTGCTGTCGCTGTTTTTGCAAGAACTAACCTAATTAATACTTTATCAAATACTTCATATAAAGATGTTCCAGATTGGTTTACTAATTGGGAAAAAACAGGCTTATTAACTTTCGAAGATAAAAATAACGATGGAAAAATTCAGTATGTAGCTGATAATCGAATTAATGAATTAGAAGTGGATCAAGACATAATAGTTCTTGCTAATCCTGAAATAGCAGACCTTCCACCATGGGTAATAGGACTTGTAGTTGCTGGTGGTTTAGCAGCTGCTCTATCAACAGCAGCTGGATTACTACTTGTAATTTCAACATCAATTTCACATGATCTGTTAAAAAATTATTTACGCCCTAATATTAGTGAAAAGGGAGAACTCTATTCAGCAAGAATAGCGATTGCAGTAGCTGTTGTGGCTGCCGGGTTGGCTGGCATGAATCCACCAGGATTTGTTGCTCAAGTGGTAGCATTAGCATTTGGTTTAGCAGCATCTTCTTTTTTTCCTGCGATAATTTTAGGGATTTTTGATAAACGTATGAATCGTGAAGGAGCTATAACAGGAATGATTGTTGGTATTGTTTTTACAGCTTCATACATCATTCATTTTAAACCTCAATTAGGTGGTACTGGGGAAACTGAAGACTTTTGGTTTGGAATTTCTCCTGAGGGTATAGGGACTTTAGGAATGCTAATTAATTTTGTTATTTCTATAATTGTATCAAGAATTACATTAGCTCCTCCTGGAAATATCATAGAATTAACTGAAAGTATTCGTACACCTAGGGACTCCAAAAAAATTAAAACATCTTTGCATTAAATTTATTAGAACATGTCTTTTAAAATATCATCACTATCAGAATATTTTGTAGAATATCAAAAAAGTATTGATCAGCCCGAAAAATTTTGGTCTGATATTGCAGAAACCTTTAAATGGCAAAAACCTTGGGATAAAGTTTTGTCATGGAATTTTAATGGTCCGGATTTAAAATGGTTCTTAAATGCCAAGCTAAACATCACAGAAAATATTTTTGAAAGAAATATCGAAAAATTTGGGAATAAAACTGCAATAATTTGGGAGCCAAATGATCCAAATGAAAAATCTCTTCAAATAACCTACAATGAATTATTTCAAAAGACATGCCAATTTTCAAATGTTTTGCAAGACAAAGGAATTTCAGAAGGAGATAGAGTCATAATATATATGCCAATGATCCCTGAAGCAGCAATAGCGATGTTAGCATGTGCAAGGGTAGGTGCTATTCATTCTGTAGTATTTGCAGGATTTTCATCCTCAGCTCTTGCAGATAGGATAAATGATTGTCAAGCTAAAATGGTGATTACATCAGATGGAAATTTTAGAGGAAAAAAAAATATTGAAGTAAAAGCTGTTGTTGATAGAGCGCTTGAAAAAACAAAAACAATAGAAAAAGTTATCGTTTGTAAACGAACCAAAGCAGAAGTAAATATGAAATCTGGAAGAGATTTTTGGTGGCACGAAGTTATTAAGGGCAAAAGTTCAGAAAATAAAGCTACTATTTTAGATTCAGAAGATTTATTGTTTATTCTTTATACGTCTGGCTCAACTGGAAAACCAAAAGGAGTAGTTCATACAATTGGAGGATATATGATTTACTCACAATACTCATTTCAAAATGTTTTTCAATATGAAAATAATGATATTTATTGGTGTACTGCTGACATAGGATGGATTACGGGACACTCTTATATTATTTATGGTCCCCTTTTGAGTGGTGCTACAACTCTCATGTTTGAAGGGGTTCCTACCTATCCTAATCCAGGGCGATTTTGGGATATAGTTGATAAATATAAAGTGAATCAATTTTATACTGCACCAACTGCTATCCGCGCTTTACAAGCACAAGGAATTGAGCATATTCAACCATATAATTTAGATTCCCTAAAAGTAATTGGATCTGTTGGAGAGCCAATTAATGAAGAAGCTTGGCATTGGTATCATGATAATATAGGAAAAGGAAAATGTCCAATAGTAGATACATGGTGGCAAACTGAAACGGGAGGTATAATGATATCACCATTAGCAGGTATTACTCCTAATAAACCGGCTCATGCAACACTTCCTTTACCTGGAATTCAACCTACAATTGTTGATGCTGATGGAAACGAACTTATTGGTAATAATGTAGAGGGAAATCTTTGTATAAAATTTCCTTGGCCTTCAATAATAAGAACAACCTATGGGGATCACAAAAGATGTAAAGAAACATATTTTTCAACTTATCCAGGAATGTATTTCACAGGAGATGGAGTAAAAAGAGACCATGATGGTTATTTGAGAATTTTAGGCCGTGTTGACGATGTAATGAATGTTTCTGGACATCGGATGGGCACAGCTGAAGTAGAAAATGCTATTAATGAACATCCAAAAGTAATCGAATCAGCTGTTGTAGGTTTCCCTCACGAAATTAAAGGGCAAGGAATTTATGCTTATGTGATTTGTGATATAGATAAATATAGTCAAGCCAATTTAACTCATGAAATAAAAGAGACCGTTAGAAATATTATTGGTCCAATTGCAAAACCCGATAAAATTCAAATTGTACCTGGCTTACCAAAAACTAGATCAGGAAAAATAATGAGAAGAATTTTAAGAAAAATAGCAAGTAAAGATATTTCTAACTTAGGAGATATTTCAACTCTACTTAATCCAGATATTGTGGACCAAATTATAACAGGGTCCTCGAAAATATAAAATTAAATTTGAGAACAGTAAATATCACCAACTTCATAATTATTATATATTTCCTCTGATACTTTACCTTGTCGAACGCCATCATCTGGGAGGTTTGTTTGAGAAGGATTGTTTAAATAATTTATATATTCATCTGTTTGTAATACAAAATAGTAATTAAGGTTAATTTCTACTTTTTGAATTATAGTTCCACAACGGTCATCATTATTTTGACACCCAAAAATTAAAATAATTAATAATAATCTTTTTAAGTATCCCATAATTTTTTAAAAAAAGGAATTAAATTTTCTAATTGCATCGCACGAGATCCTTTAATTAAAACCCCATTAAAAATTGAACTTTTGTCATCAAACTTTTGGATAAATGACTCCAGGTTTTCATATTTATAAATTGACTTATTGTCTATTGAAGTTTTTTTAAAATTAAGACCAATAGTACATATTTTGTCTATATTAAGTTTCATACAGAGTTTTAGTATGTTATCATGCTCTTCCTTAGATTGACTTCCTAATTCGAACATATCTCCTAGAACAACTAATTTTTTTAAAAACTTACAACCTGCATATGCATTTAGTGCAGCTTCCATACTAGTAGGATTTGCATTATAGGCATCCATTATAAATTGAGTTTTATTAATCATCAATTTTTGCGATCGATTATTCTTAGATTGATAATCTAAAATAGATTTTTGAATAAATTTTATTGGCACATCAAATAATAAACCAAATGAAATTGCAGCCGCAATATTAACCAGATTATATTCTCCGTGTAATGGTGATTTAAATAATTTATTATTATAATTAATCCTAAGTTCCTCTTTTTCTGTATTTAAATATTTTATTCTGAAATTAACATTTAAGTCAGTCCCAAAAAGAAATCTGTTGGAATTTTTTGATAGTGACAATTGCTTTCTATCATTTGCATTTACTAGAATTTTTCCATCATAATCTTTTAAATAATTATATAATTCGGATTTTCCTTTGATTACTCCTTCTTCACTTCCAAAACCTTCAATATGTGCTTTACCAAAATTAGTAATGTAACCCCAGTTCGGAAGACTTATTGAACAAAGTCTTTCAATCTCATTTAAGTGATTAGCACCCATTTCAATTATTCCAATTTCATGTTTTTTGGTAAGCTTAAGAAGAGTTAATGGCACACCAATATGATTATTGAAATTATCTTTTGTAGAATGGGTATTATATTTTTTACTAAGAACTTTATGTATCAATTCTTTTGTAGTAGTCTTACCATTACTTCCAGTTATTCCAATGATAGTAAGGTTAAGTTTTTTTCGATGATAAGTTGCTAAGTTTTGGAGTGCCAAAATAGTATCTTTAACTAAAAATACTTTATCATTTTTTCTTACATATTTTTCATTGTCAACAACAACGTATTTTGCTCCATTATCTAATGCAGATTGGGCAAATTTATTTCCATTAAAATTAGGTCCTTTCAATCCAAAAAATAGTGATCCTTTAATGAGTTTACGACTATCAATTGAAACTCCCGATGTTTTAAGATATGCGGAATAAAGGGTTTCTATTTTTTTCATTGTAAAAAAAAAGCATCTTTATTAAAGATGCTTTGTGTAATTAAAATTATCCTTTTCTTTTGTGACGTGCTCTTTTTTTAGCTTGACTTTTAGATCCAAGACGAGACATAGCACATCTAAAACCTATGTAGTCGGTTGCAATATATTGAGGAAGGTAACGCCTTTGTGCTGGATCTAGCCAATATGCTCTGTCTTTCCATGAACCTCCCTTATATACACGAACCTCGTCTGTAATTAATGTAGTTCTATTGGAATTTTTATCAAATTCACGAATTAAATCACCATTTTCATTAGCAATTACTTTTGCAGGTGTAGGAGCATCATACATTTGTGTAGTTTCAGGTCTTTGGTTTTCTCCAGGTTCTTGTTTTCCAGCTGCAAAATTTCTAGAAGATTCAGTATCTCCATCTCTAAAATTACGATTATCGCTTTCAGAAAAATTTTGTCGTAAAAAAGTTTCATTTTCATCAATGGCTATTCGATCTAATTCACCAGGAAGCCTCTTCAATAAAACTTTACCATTTGGCAGTGTATCAAATACTAGTTGATCTGCAGCTATAATTTCTGCTTTACCATCCTCTCCAATTACAGATTTGGTATATACATTACCACGATAATAATTAAAATCATTTGCCTCATCATCGACAATTGGACGATAAACATCTGACACCCATTCAGAAACATTACCAGCCATATCATAAACTCCAAAATCATTTGGAGGGTATTGTTTTACTTGAATAGTTATATCAGCACCGTCATCTGACCATCCTGCAATTCCACCATAATCTCCTTTGCCAAGTTTAAAATTAGCTAATTGGTCTCCTTCTGTTCTTCTGTCGCTAGATCTGGTATATTCTCCAGACCACGGATATTTTTTCTTACCACGATAATTATTATACTCTCTGTCACCCACTAGTGCAAGCGCAGCATATTCCCATTCTGTTTCAGTTGGAAGCCTATATGAGGGAAGAAGAACACCTTTTTCTACACCAGCATATACTTTTACTATAGAATCTCCTTTTTTTTGTTCTCCTCTTTTACCAACCAAACTGTCCATCTTTCCTGCATATGCAGTTTCAGGCCTTTTGAGATAAGCACTTGTATTAAAAGTACTATTTGTTTCAACTTCATTATATCTCACATCTTTTTGAACGAATGATTCACGCTCAAGAATATATTCATTAACTCTATCTGTCCTCCATTCAGCATACTGTACAGCTTGTAGCCAGTTAACACCTACAACTGGGTATTCAGCGTAAGCAGGATGGCGTAAATAATTTGATGTCAACTCTTCTACATATCCTAGTTGATTTCTCCAAACTAGTGTATCTGGCAATGCACCTTCATAGATTTGTCTATATCTTTTTTCTTGGGTTGGGAAAACATATTCTAACCAATCTAAATACTCCATATACATTAAATTTGTAACCTCTGTCTCGTCAATGTAGAAAGACATAACGTGTTGTTTATTTGGAGTATTATTCCAATCATGCATTACATCGTCTTGAACCTGACCTTTAGTAAAAGTCCCCCCCTCGATAAAAACTAAACCTGGTCCAGTTTCTTGATCATTAAATTCTATATTGTATTGAAAACCTCCTTTTTTTGAATTTATATCCCATCCTGTTCCACGAGACGTGTTTCCTCCTCCACAACCAATTAGAGTAAATATTAGAAGAAATGTGATTGATATTAGTTTTAAATTAGTCACTTTCATATGGTTCAAAAATTAACTCATAAACATAATGCAATATACAAATAATTGAAAGTATCTTTCAGCCATTATGCTTAATGATATTAAATAACGTAGGATTTATCAAAATATTGTACGCTAGAATTAATTATAATGTAATTATTTTAAATACAAGAATATTAATAAAAATGCGTTTAATAGATGTAATTAAGAGACATGATATTACGTATTTATTTTGTTTTCATTTTTATAATTTTTATACATTTTAGTTTTTCTCAAAATTCTAATCGTGTTATCACAACTGGCGTACCATTTCTTTTAATCACCTCTGATGCTCGAGCAGCGGGGATGGGAGAGTTGGGAGTAGCAACTTCCGCAGATATATATTCACAACAATGGAATCCAGCTAAATATGCTTTTTCTTTAAACAAAAAAGGCCTTGGTTTAAGTTATACTCCATATTTAAGCAAAATAGTTGATGATATATTTTTAGGAAATTTTACATATTTCAAAAAAATTGATGATAGGAGTTCTTGGGCAACCAGTTTAAGATATTTTAGTCTAGGTGAAATTCAATTTAATGAATTTATTTCAGGATCTATTGTAGATCAAGGATTTCAAAGGCCTACTGAATTGACTTTAGATTTATCCTATTCATTAAAATTAAGTAATGTGTTTTCTATGGCTATAGCTGGGCGTTTTATTTATTCTGATTTAAAAATAGCTATTGATGCCGATACTTCATCTGCAAGTTCTTTAGGTTTTGATATTGCTGGTTATTATCAAAGCCAATCTTTTAAATTAAATTCAAACACAGGTATTTTTAGAACTGGTATAAATATTTCAAATATTGGACCTAAACTAAACTATGAAATGGGAACTCAAAAAAGTTTTATTCCTACTAACTTAAGAATTGGTTTTGGTTTGGAATTATTATATGAAGAAGAAAGTTCACTAGGCATATATAGTGAGTTTAGTAAACTTTTAGTTCCTACTCCTGTTGCAGTTTTCGATTCTAATAATAATTTTCAAGGCTTTAGACAGCCAGATGTTGATTTTATAAATGGTATTTTTATTTCATTTTCAGATGCGCCTGACGGATTGTCTGAGGAATTAAGTGAGATAACTGCTGCCTTGGGATTGGAATATAGTTTAAAGGATTCATTTTCAATAAGAACAGGTTTTTTTAATGAGAGTCAGGAAAAAGGCTCAAGGAGATATTTAACCATGGGTACAGGGTTTAATATAAATTTTATAAATGTTGATTTATCATATCTATTTTCTACATCAAGAGTAAGAAATCCATTAGAAAATACAATAAGATTTTCTCTATCAATTAATTTAGACAAAACATCAATCCAGATTCCAGATGAGAACCAAAATGGTAATAATTTGTAATTGAAGAAATTAAATATTAAACTTATACATGCTATTAGTTAAAGCAGAAATGAGTAATTTTGTTTATCAAAGTAGGATTTGATTATTAGGTTTTTATGAAAAAAATTACAAAGCAAACATACTTAAATTGGTATGAAAACATGCTTTTTTGGAGAAAGTTTGAAGACAAATTAGCAGCAGTTTATATACAACAAAAAGTGCGTGGATTTTTGCATTTATATAATGGGCAAGAAGCAGTTTTAGCTGGATCATTACATGTAATGGAAATTGGAAAAGATAGAATGATAACTGCATATAGGAATCATGTTCAACCGATAGGAATGGGGGTGGATCCAAAAAAGGTCATGGCAGAATTATACGGTAAATCTACTGGAACCTCTCAAGGACTTGGAGGATCTATGCATATTTTTTCTAAAGAATATAATTTTCATGGCGGTCATGGAATTGTTGGTGGTCAAATACCACTAGGAGCCGGAATGGCATTCGGGGATAAATATTTTGAAAGAGATAATGTTACTTTATGTTTCATGGGAGACGGTGCTGTTCGTCAGGGATCTCTCCATGAAACACTAAATTTAGCAATGCTTTGGAAACTTCCTGTTGTTTTTGTTGTTGAAAATAATGGTTATGCAATGGGTACTTCTGTTGCTAGAACAGCATCTCATGAAGAAATTTGGAAATTAGGATTGGGATATGACATGCCTTGCGAGCCTTGTGATGGTATGGATCCAGTAGCAGTCGCAAAAAAAATGGATAAGGCAATTAAATTAGCTAGATCAGGAAAAGGGCCATCATTTATAGAAATGAAGACATATCGATATAGAGGTCATTCTATGTCAGATGCTCAACACTATAGGACTAAAGAAGAAGTTGAAGAGTATAGAAAAATAGATCCAATTACTCAAGTTAAGGAGGTGATTTTGTCAAAAAAATATGCTTCAACAAAAGAATTAGAAAATATTGATCTGTCGGTCAAAGAGCGTGTGAAGGAATGTGAAGATTTTGCGGAAAATTCACCATATCCAGATCCAAGTTTGATGTATAATGCAGTATATGAACAAAATGATTATCCATTTATTAAACATAAATTATAGAGAATGGCTGAAATAATTAATATGCCGAGGCTTAGTGATACAATGGAAGAAGGAACTGTTGCAAAATGGTTTAAAAAAGTTGGGGATCAAGTCAATGAAGGAGATATTTTAGCAGAAATTGAAACTGATAAAGCTACAATGGAGTTTGAATCCTTCAACGAAGGAGAACTTCTTCATATTGGAATTGAAGAAGGCGGATCTGCACCAGTTGATACATTATTGGCTATAATAGGCAAGAAAGGAGAGGACATTTCTAACTTAATAAATAAAGGAGATTCAAAAATTTCAAATGAAGATCTAAAAGAAGAAAAAATTATTGAATCAGATGAAAAAAAACCTAATTCAATTCTTGAAGGAGTTGAGATTATAAACATGCCAAGATTAAGCGATACTATGGAAGAAGGTACAGTTGCTAAGTGGAATAAAAAGATTGGTGACTTAGTAAAAGAAGGAGATATTTTGGCAGAAATAGAAACTGATAAAGCTACCATGGAATTTGAATCTTTTTATAGTGGAGAATTATTGCATATCGGATTAAAAGAAGGTGAGTCAGCTCCTGTTGACAGTATATTAGCTATAATAGGTAAACCAGGTACTGATGTAAGTGAAGCGCTGTCTTTAATTTCGAATACTAAATTAGATAATAACTCTGAAAATAAAAATGAAGTTAAACCTGAAAAGAATTCAAAAGACAATTCAGATGTAATTGATGAATCAAAAAATAATACAACTGAAATAGTAACTAAATCACCCACAAATGTAAATTCAAATGGACGAATAATAGCATCACCATTAGCAAAAAAGCTTGCAACTGAAAAGGGAATAGATCTAAATTATATAAAAGGGACAGGAGATTCTGGTCGAATAATTAAAAGAGATATAGATAATTTCAATCCACAAAATGGAAGAAACACACAATCATTTACTCCAATTGGTTTAGAGTCTGTTACTGAAATTGCGAATTCTCAAATGCGTAAAACAATAGCAAAACGATTATCAGCTTCTAAATTTTCAGCACCTCACTACTATCTTGGCGTAGAATTCAATATGGACAATGCCATTGAGTTTAGAAAACAATATAATTCAATTCCTGACATTAAAATATCTTTTAATGACATAGTAGTTAAAGCTGTTGCTTTGTCTTTAAAACACCACCCAGAAGTGAATTCTAAATGGGAAGAGGATAAAATTACACAACATAATCATGTTCATATTGGTGTTGCCGTTGCTGTTGAAGATGGTTTAGTTGTTCCTGTTTTGAAATTTGCAAACGAGCAAACACTTCCTCAAATAGGAAAAAAAGTAAAAGATTATGCTCTTCGTGCAAAGAGTAAAAATTTAAAACCCGAAGAAATGGATGGAAGTACTTTTACTATTTCAAACCTTGGGATGTTTGGAATACAAGATTTTACTTCCATAATTAATCAACCAAACGGAGCAATATTATCTGTCGGGGCTATTGTTGAAAAACCTATTATCAAAGACGGAAGAATAGTTATAGGTAATACGATGAATCTTACATTAGCTTGTGACCATCGAACAGTAGATGGGGCAACAGGAGCTCAATTTTTAAAAACACTCCGTGAATATATAGAAAATCCATTGAAGATGGTTTTATGATTTTAATTCTTCACTTTCTATAACTTTAATTGATGTCAAAAACTTTAATTGTTACTGGTACTAGCAGAGGAATTGGATATTCAATAGTTCATCTTGCTGTAAAGCAGGGTTATAAAGTATACGCGCTTTCAAGAAAAATCAAATCTTTGCCTAAAACTGGGTTAATGCATCCCCTTAAAGTTAATTTATCTGATGAAAAAGACTTAGATTCATTTGCTGCTTTATTAAAAAGTGAAAATGTAAAAGTTGATGCATTAATTAATAATGCAGGAGCATTTTTAAATCGTCCTTTTTTGGAAACTTCAAAAGAGGATTTTGAAAAAATATATAAAGTGAATGTATTTGGACTGGCTTCAATTACTAGAAAAATTTTACCATATATTGCTTCTAATGGACATGTTTTGAATATAAGTAGTATGGGTGGAGTAGATGGAAGCAGTAAATTTCCAGGTTTATCAGCATATAGCAGCAGTAAAGGGGCAGTAAATATTTTAACTGAATTATTATCAGAAGAATTTAAAGACAAAGGTCCTGCTTTTAATGCTTTAGCTTTGGGTGCAGTTCAAACTGAAATGCTAGAAGAAGCTTTTCCTGGATTGAAAGCTCCACTAAATGCTAAAGAGATGGCATCATATATTTTGAATTTTGCAATCTCAGGACATAAATTTTTTAATGGAAAAATATTACCTGTTTCATTATCAACTCCGTAAAACATTGGAATCTGTTCTACAATTTTTACCGAAGAATGCCAAAAGACAAGTCAATGAGTTATTAATTGTTCGTGATGTAGATATAAAACTTTCTAAAAAAAGAACTACTAAACATGGAGATTTTATCAAAAAGCCCAATGGTACTTTCCAGATTACAATTAATAAAACCTCTAATTCTTACCGTTTTCTAATAACTCTACTTCATGAATTAGCCCATTATGATGTATATAGAAAATATGTCCATTATGTAAAACCTCATGGAGAAGAATGGAAATTTGCATTTAAAAATATTCTTTTACCCTTTTTAAATACTAAAATTTTTCCTGAACCTTTATGCAGGTTATTAGCAAATCATATGATAAATCCTAAAGCCAGTACTGACAGAGATTTTCATCTTGTGATGGCTTTGAGAAAATATGACGAGAAAAACTTTAAAAAAGTAGTTTTTGAATTAAATAGTGGACAAATTTTTCAAATTGGAAATGGAAGAAAATTTAAAAAATTAGCGAAACGTAGAAAAAATTATGAATGTGAAGATCTAAACTCAGGCAAAATATATCTTTTTAGCCCTCAAATAGAGGTTTTTCTAATCTGAAATTATTTTTTTAAATACATTTCTCGTACTTTTTTGAAAAGATCTGATGAGTACACAAAGTTTGAAACGGCTTGATTTTCGGTATTAAATATATCTTTTTTAGTACCTTCCCAAGCTTTTTTTCCATTTAGCAGGAAAACTATTTTTTCACCTATTTCCATTACTGAATTCATATCATGTGTATTGATTACTGTTGTAATATTGTATTCTTCAGTTATCTCATTTATCAAATTATCTATTAGGATAGCTGTTTTGGGGTCTAAACCAGAATTTGGCTCGTCACAAAATAAATATTTAGGGTTCATAACAATTGCCCGAGCAATAGCAACTCTTTTTTTCATCCCTCCAGAAATTTCATCAGGATATTTTTCATTAGCATTTATCAAATTTACCCTTTCAATTACCTCGTTAGCTCTTTCACGTATTTCTTCATTCTCTTTTTTGGTAAACATTTGCATTGGAAACATAATATTTTCCTCAACTGTCATTGAATCGAAAAGTGCACTTCCCTGAAATACCATTCCAATTTCTTGACGAAGTATGGTGCGCTCTTTAAAACTCATTTCGTCAATTGGTGTCCTTTCAAAGAAAATTTGTCCAGAATTTGTTTCAAAAAGTCCTAAAAGGCACTTTAAGAAAACTGTCTTTCCTGAACCACTCTGTCCAATAATTAAATTGGTTTTTCCCTTTTCAAAAACTGTTGAAATTCCTTTTAATACTTCAGAACCTTCAAAGGACTTTGAAATGTTATCTACCTTAATCATTTAAGTTAATAAGAGTTGAGTTATAAAATAATTAAGAAGTATAATAACAACACTTGTCCAAACAAAAGAAACAGTACTAGCTTTACCAACGTCTAATGCACCACCAGTCATGAAATAACCATGAAAGGATGGTATAGTAGCAAGAATAAAAGCAAAAAATGAAGTTTTAATAAAAGCATAAGTTATATGGAATGGTATAAAATCAAGTTGAATGCCTTCAATGAATTCTCCACTAGTAGAAAATCCTCCATAAACACATGCAATATAGCCTCCTAAGATTCCTAAAAACATTGAGATACAAATTACCAATGGATAAAGTAAAAGAGCAATTATTTTTGGAAATATAAGATAATTGTATGTATTAATTCCCATAACTTCTAATGCATCAATCTGTTCCGTAACTTTCATAGTACCAATACTTGAAGTAATATATGAACCTACTTTTCCAGCCATTATTATTGAAATAAATGTTGGTGCAAATTCTAAAATTATTGATTGGCGAGTTGCAAAAGCAATCAAGTTTTTTGGAAGTAGCGGGTTTTCAAGATTTAATGCTGTTTGAATTGAAACTACTCCTCCTACAAAAAACGATATAAAAGAAACAATTCCAAGTGATCCTATTATTAGAGATTCAATATCTTTAAAAATAAGCTGTTTCAATATTCTCCATTTAGTGAATTTTCCAAACACGCTTTGGAGCATAATAAAATATTTTCCGATGTTTGAAAGCATCCTCATACCTGATCAAAGTTAGCAATTTTAAGTAAAGTTTTTTGAAATAGAAAAACGATTTATTGTAACCTAAATCCTGTAAGTGATAGCATTTATATTCATTCCTGCCCCAACTGAAGCAAAAAGTATAAGATCTCCCTTTTTTAAACTATGCCCTCCATAGTTTTCTTTTAAAACAAGATCAAATAGAGTAGGAACAGTAGCAACAGAGCTATTTCCAAATTCATGTATGTTCATCGGTAAAACATTTTCTGGCATTGTTTTTTTATAAAGTCTATAAAAACGTTTTATAATTGCATCGTCCATTTTTTGATTGGCTTGATGAATGAAAATTTTCTTCACACTATTAATTGATTCTCCTGAAGCTTCTAAACACGATTGAAGTGCCAAAGGAACTTTACTCAATGCAAATTCATATACTTTCCTACCAAACATCTTTATATACTTTGTTCCTTTTGGTTTATCATTTGCAGGGCCATAAAAAATAAATTCTGCTTCACCATTAGATGTGTAAGTAACAGTTTTATTTGACAAAATTCCTCCTGATTCATTTATTTTTTCTACCATTGCTGCTCCGGCACCGTCAGCATATATCATAGAATCCCTATCACTTTGATCTAAAACTCTAGATAACGTGTCTGCTCCTATCACTAAACATTTTATGGCCATATCAGCTTTTATGAAAGCTTTTGCTTGAATAATTCCTTCAACCCAGCCAGGACAACCAAATAAAATATCATATGCAATGCAATTTGGATTTTGAATTTTCAATCCTGCTTTTACTTTAGATGCCAAACTTGGTAATGTGTTAACTTGATGAGAATCTAAAGTTATATCACCCACATTATGGGCAACTATTATATAATCTATTGTTTCAGGATCAACTTTTGAATCTTTAATGGTAACAAGTGCAGCTTCTATCGCAATATCAGCTACTGTTTCATTATCATTGATATATCTTCTTTTTTCAATACCAGTAATTGCTTTGAATTTTTCAATTATTTCTGAATTAGAACTTTCTATATGAACACCATTTGAGTCATAAAATGAGTTTTCAGAAAAGCCTGAGTTAAGTTTAGTTTTTTTGGGAATACAACTTCCTGTTCCAGTTATTTTTATATTCATGATCTAAGACCAAAGTTAATTTAATATAGGATTCATTATTTTTAATTATAAAAATGATACGAAGTCTAAATTACTTTAGTCAAAGATTTTAAATATTTAAGAAATAGTTAAGCAATTTGATATCAAATGTTTACATATGATTCAATAGGATTACAGCTACATACTAAATTACGATCTCCATAGGCTTCATCTACACGTCTAACAGTAGGCCAAAATTTGTTTTTTGAAACGAATTCTAGAGGAAATGCTGCTTTTTGCCTTGTGTATGGATATTCCCATTTATCTGACGTAATCATTTGCAAAGTGTGAGGGGCATTTTTTAAAAGTGCATGATCATTTTTATTATCCGACGCAATTTCTAATCTAATAGAAATCATAGCATCACAAAAGCGATCTATCTCATTTAAATTTTCACTTTCTGTAGGTTCGATCATCATAGTTCCAGCCACAGGGAATGATACAGTAGGTGCATGAAAGCCATAGTCCATTAACCTTTTAGCAATATCGACAACCTCAATGCCTCTGTCTTTAAATGTTCTACAATCTATAATAAGTTCATGTGCCGAACGCCCTTTTTCCCCAAAATATAATATATCATAAGCTCCGCTTAAACGTTTTTGTATGTAGTTAGCGTTCAAGATTGCAATTTCTGTAGTTTTTTGAAGTCCTTGTCCACCCAGCATTTTGATATATCCATATGAAATAAGGCATGCTAAGGCCGATCCAAATGGAGCTGCAGAAATTGAAGAAATTGCTTTTGAACCCCCAGTTTTTATAATAGGATTTCCAGGTAAAAAGGGAGCTAGGTGAGCGGCAACACATATTGGTCCAACGCCTGGACCACCGCCACCATGTGGGATAGCAAAAGTTTTATGTAAGTTTAGATGGCAAACATCTGCACCAATTTTCGCAGGACTTGTGAGTCCAACTTGTGCATTCATATTAGCACCATCCATATAAACTTGTCCTCCACACTCGTGAATTAAGTTGGTAATTTCTTGAATTTTTGATTCAAAAACTCCATGTGTACTAGGATAGGTTATCATTAATGCAGCTAAATTTTCTTTATACATCTGAGCTTTTTCATTTAAATCATTCCAGTCAATATTACCATGTTTATCTGTTCCAGTAACAACCACTTTCATTCCAGCCATTACTGCAGAAGCAGGGTTGGTACCGTGTGCTGAAGAAGGAATCAGACAAACATTTCTTTTTGTGTCATTATTACTTTCATGAAAAGCACGGATAACCATCAAACCAGCATATTCTCCTTGCGCTCCAGAATTTGGTTGGATAGAGGTTGAATAAAAACCAGTAATTTTATTTAATTGTTTTATCAATTCAGAAAGAACTTTTTGATAACCAGAAGTTTGGTCTATTGGTACGAAAGGATGAAGGCTTCCCCAATTTGAATCACTTAATGGTAACATTTCAACAGCTGCATTTAATTTCATTGTGCAAGACCCTAAAGAAATCATAGAGTGATTCAAGGCCAAATCTTTTCTTTCTAAACTTTTAATATATCTCATTAGGGATGTTTCAGAATGATAACTATTAAAAATTTTATGAGTCATAAAAGAGCTTTTTCGCTTTAGTTCTTCAGGAAGTTGACTTTTGAATAGTTGGTCTTTTGGAGATAAATTTCTGTTGGATAAAGTTTCAAAGATTGAAGTAATTTCTTCAATATCTTGATTATTTGTGGTTTCATTCAGTGAGATACAAATTGTATTATTATCGGGATAATAAAAATTAATTCCTTTATCTTCTGCAATATTTTTTATTTCAGATGCATTCGCACAAATCTGAAGCGTATCAAAGAAGTAGGAGTTTTTTTGTTTAAACCCTAAAGCCAAAATATTTTTATTTAGCTTTTTAGCTTTTTGATTAATTTTTTCAGCAATATTTTTTAAACCTTTAGGGCCGTGATAAACCGCATACATACTAGCCATTACAGCTAGTAAAACTTGAGCAGTACAAATATTTGAAGTTGCTCTATCTCTTTTAATGTGTTGTTCACGAGTTTGTAATGCCATTCTTAGAGCAGGGTTATTATCCAAGTCTACGGTTTGACCGATAATTCTTCCAGGGATATTTCTCTTGTATTTTATTGATGTTGCAAAAAAAGCTGCATGTGGACCCCCATATCCTAAGGGAACCCCAAACCTTTGAGTTGTTCCTACAACTACTTCTGCACCAAATTTACCGGGACTTTCTAATAGAACCAAACTCATAATATCTGCAGCTACTACGGTACTTACATCATATTTTTTAGCTTTCTGAATCAATTTTTTTAAATTAGGAATTTGTCCTTTTTTACCGGGATATTGAAAAATAGCTCCAAAGAAAGATTTATTAAATTTAAATGTCTCAGGATCTTTTAAAATTATTTTTATACCAAGTGGATTTGCTCTAGTCTTAAGTAAAGATAGAGTTTGAGGAAGAATATTTTCATCGACAAGAAAATTTATTGCCTGACTAGTCTTTTGTTCTTTACTTCTTGACCCGTACAGCATTGTCATAGCTTCTGCAGCTGCAGTACTTTCATCTAGCAGTGATGCATTTGACAGCTCCATTCCTGTTAAATCACATATAATCGTTTGAAAGTTAAATAAGGCTTCTAATCGTCCTTGTGCAATTTCGGCTTGATATGGTGTATATGCAGTATACCAACCAGGGTTTTCAAGAATATTTCTTTGAATTACAGCAGGGGTAATAGTTTGATTATAACCTAAACCTATGTAGGTTTTGAATAGTTTATTTTTTTTCCCTAGTGAATTTATATGTTTAGTAAACTCATATTCACTAATACCATCTGGTAAATCTATAGGATGTTTTAAACGAATGGTTTCAGGAATTGTTTCTTTTAATAATTGAGACAAAGATTCAACTCCAACCTTATTTAACATTTTTTTTATTTCTCCTT
>CACMUP010000008.1 GCA_902616905.1 uncultured Bacteroidota bacterium | reverse complement strand
CTTCTTAAAGGTCAAGAGACAGATGAGGCTGCGCCAGAGCCTACATTTAACTTCAGTGGAAGTGTTGACACTTACTTCAGGTCAAGTTTTTCTGAAGACCCTGTTGCCCCAGGGACATCGTTCGCAAATTTAAACGGATTTGCTTTAGGTATGGCAAATTTTATTGTCTCCTATGAAGGAGAAAAATCTGGATTTGTTGCTGATGTAGTTTTTGGTCCCAGAGGATCCGACGCGGTTTTTGGATCGGTCGGCAATTCATCAGAAATGGTTAACCAATTGTATGCTTATTACAATTTAGCTGACGGAGTTACTGCAACACTTGGAAATTTTAATACCTTTTTAGGCTATGAAGTAATATCGCCTGTTGCTAATTTTAACTATTCAACTTCTTACATGTTTTCTTATGGACCTTTTTCTCATACGGGGTTGAAGTTGGACTTTAGCATCGCTGATGACATTTCACTAATGTTAGGTGTATTTAACCAAACTGATCAGACTGAAGCTAATTATGATAGATACACAGCTTTTGGTGCACAATTAGGCATCTATGGCCAATACCTCAATTATTTGGGTGGAGACGGTTATTCACAGATAGATTTTACTGGTGGATTCGATCTCTCTGACGCATTTTTCCTTGGTATTAACGCAACGACTGCCTCCTTAGAAGGCGATACAGGTTTTTCTGGAGTAGCTCTTTACCCTCAAATTACTACTAGTGACAGTTTTGCAATAGGTTTGAGAGGTGAATTTTTCTCAGAAACAGATGGTTTTGGTGCACTAGTGCCTGACGGAGATGCGGACAATTTTTCTCTAACGCTTACTGGTAGTTTCACTTCAGGTAATTTCATTTTTAAACCTGAATTTAGGATAGATTCGGCTTCATCTGAAATTTTTGCAATCTCACCTACCGAAACAGCTGATAGTCTGTCATCTTTTGTAGTTGCTGCAATTTATCAATTCTAAACTTTAAAACATTATAATTATGATTAATTCAATTTTAAATATACCCTTGATAATTCAAGATACAGCTGCCGTTGAAGGCGACATGGGAATGCTTTGGATGCTGTTGTCTGGTATTTTAGTTTTCTTCATGCAAGCTGGTTTTACTCTAGTTGAAGCAGGTATGACGAGACCTAAAAATGCCATAAATATAGCGATGAAAAATTTGCTGGATATTAGTGTAGGTTCAATTACTTATTGGTTAGTTGGTTACTCACTAATGTATGGTGACACTACTAATGGGTATTTTTTCTGGGGAGGACTTTTTCAAGGAGAAGGTGCAGATTTGTTTTTTCAAACTATGTTTGCCGCCACGGCTGCAACAATAGTCTCTGGAGCTATTGCTGGTCGAACAAAATTTGAAACATATGCGATATTTACATTAGTAATGACTGCTATCATTTATCCGATTTCTGGTGGATGGCAATGGCAAGGTTCAGGCTGGTTAACTGAGTTAGGCTTTATCGACTTTGCAGGTTCTTCAATTGTTCACGGGGTTGGCGGTTTTGCTGCACTTGTTGGAGCATATATGGTTGGTCCAAGGATTGGAAAATATGTTGATGGAAAAGTTATGCCGATACCTGGTCATAACATGGTATCTGCTACACTTGGCGTCTTTATCCTTTGGCTTGGATGGTATGGATTTAATGGCGGTTCCCAATTGGCATGGGGTGGTGATGACGCAACTGGCGCTTCTACTGTTGTTCTTGTGACAAATTTGGCAGCAGCTGCGGGTGCCATGGGCGGATTACTAACTACGTGGATTTATTTAGGCAAACCTAACATTGCACATACACTCAATGGAGCGCTTGCTGGACTTGTCAGTATTACAGCAGGTTGTGGTAATATGACTGCAGGTGGTGCTGTTATGGCAGGTCTTATCGGCGGTATTATAGTAGTTTTTTCCATTGAGCTTATTGAAAAAAAATTAAAAGTTGATGATGCTATAGGTGCAGTATCAGTGCATGGTGTTTGTGGATTTTGGGGCACCATTGTGATCGGGCTATGGGGTGTCGACGGAGCAGATGGCATTGGTCTATTCAATGGCGGTGGTGGAGCTCAATTTGTTTCTCAACTCATCGGAGCTGTTGCATACATGGTATGGGCGATTGTAATGTCGGCTATCGTTTTTGGTGCTCTAAAATATACATTAGGTCTTAGAGTTACTGAAGAGGAAGAACTTGGAGGACTTGACATGTCTGAACATGGACAAATTGCTTATCCAGGAAAAAGAGTAAGAGAATAAATAGAATTTTATTTGTTTACGAATAGCCCCTCTTTTTATCTTTAAAGAGGGGTTATTTTTTGTTCTTAACTAAACAAATTTTACATTATTTGTGAATTAAAACAAAATCATGAAAAAAATAGAAGCAATTATAAGAAAATCAAAATTCGAAGATGTAAAAGACGCTTTGCACAATGTTGAAGTGAATTTTTTTAGTTATTGGGATGTCACTGGAGTTGGGAACGAAAAAGAAGGACATGTATACAGAGGTATTAATTACAGTACTTCTGAAATTCAAAGGCGTTTTTTGTCTATCGTAGTAAACGATGAATTTGTTCAACCTACCATAGATTCTATTTTAAAATCTGCAGCTACTGATAAAGTTGGTGACGGTAAAATTTTTATAACTCCTGTTGAAGAAGCATACCGAATAAGAACAGGGGAAAAAGGAGGTAAATCATTAAACTAGTTTAATAAATAAACAATATAAAATTCAAGGATGATACTGCTCCTTATTACTCATAATAATTAATGGATGATGTTTTAACTTTACTATTATTATGAATGGCGTCTTGGGAGGACTTGTTGGGATTACAGCTGGCGCAGATCAAATGAGTCCTACTGACGCTATACTAATTTTCCATAATCGCTGTTACTATAATCTTTTTTTAAATTACTCTCATAGATAAATTAAATTAGAAAACACTTTTGGCGTAATTGCTATTCAATTAATTTGTGGAATTTGGTGGAATTTGGTGGAATTAGTGAGTTTATATATTATGGGACACGGCAAGTATAGATCAATCTATAATCCTACTTATTGATGCAAGAATTATTGGAGCCTTTTGAGTTGTTAATTCTATTATCATTTTATATTTTGTAAGAAAAACGTTGGGATTAGAGTAGAAAAAACGAAAAGCTCAAAGACATGGTTGCTAAAGCTAAGGAAGAAGAAAATTTAAATATTAAAGAACCTGGAGAAGAATAATATTTTTATTTAAAATTTTTATTTCCCAGTAGAAAATATAAAGATGTATCATTAAATTTATCTGGCTGATCGATATTAACAACATGGCCTGTTTTAGAAAATGTTACTAAGGAAGAATTTGGATGTTTTTTTATCATTTTTTTAACAAAAGGTAAGAACATATAGTCTTCCTTTCCCATTATATATAAAATTTGTGTTGAGACTTTATAATCTCTTATTTTTTCTAATAAAGGAAAGATCCTGTTAGTTAATTTGTACCAACGTTTAAATTCTTTTTGAGATATTTTTTTTGCCTCCTTGATAAAAAGTGTTCTTGATTTTCTGTGCTTTCTATATGGCATTACGACATAGGCAAAAAATGTATAAATCCAAATAAATGGGAGTATACTTTGTGTTAGTTTTCCCATTAGCATTAAAAATTTTGATTGTAAATTCAGATTTAAAATTGCACCACCTAAAATGATTTTTTCCACACGGTTTTCATGATTAAACAGCATTTTTTGAATTAATATGCTCCCTAAAGAAATTCCAACAAAATGAGACTTTTTAATTTTATTAAAATCCAATACTTCAATTATATCTAAGACAAGGTCATCAAAGGTGTATACTGTCCCTTCTGGTGATGGAGCTGACCTTCCATGACCCCTCAAGTCAATCAACAATACATTAAAATATTTTTTAAAAAAACGAACTTGATTAAACCATATTGATGAACTACCTCCCGCACCATGAATAAATGTGATCCATTTATGAGAACTTTTTTCTGAACGATATATCGTGTAGTATACCATTAAATGATTGCAGCTGATTTTAAATAATCTTTCATTTCTAATTGTAAATTTTTGGCCTTTTCAGCTGCTACAATATCAAAATCATAATTATCAGATGCATAAATAATTGCTCTTGAAGAATTAACTAAGAGTCCACATTGTGAATTTAGTCCTACATTTACTACCTCTTTCAAGCTACCTCCTTGGGCGCCTATACCTGGGACTAAAAGGAATGACTCAGGTACAATTTTACGAATTGATTTTAAAGATTCTGATTTAGTAGCACCAACTACATACATTAGATTTTTTGAATTATCCCAATCTTGACTAAATTTTAAAATTTTTTCAAAAAGTAATAAATCATTTTCTTTGGAATATTGAAAATCTTTAGCACTTGTATTTGATGTTAAAACCAATAAAATAGTGCGCTTATTTTTATATTCTAAAAAAGGGGAAACCGCATCTTTTCCCATGTATGGTGCAACAGTTATTGCGTCGTAACCGAAATTTTCGAAATAAGCCTTAGCATATCGGGCTGCTGTATTCCCAATATCACCTCTCTTTGCATCCGCTATTGTAAAATGATAAGGATATCTATCATTTAGATAATCAGAAACCTTTTTAAATGATTTCAAGCCCTTAACACCATAAGCTTCAAAAAAGGCTAAATTAGTTTTAAATGCAACAGCATAAGTATGTGTCGCATCAATAATCGCTTTTGAAAATGAAAAAATTGGGTCTTCTTCTTTCAATAAATGTTTAGGAATTTTCTCTAAATCAACATCTAATCCAACACATAGAAAAGATTTTTTTTCTTTTATTTTTTGAAAAAGAAATTCGTTGGTCATAATACTTCTCCCGACTTTTTTATTTTTTCAGTATTTTGATATAATTGTATTTCATCAATTATTTTTTGGATGTCTCCATTTATGAAATTATTAAGATCATATAAAGTTACGCCTATCCTGTGATCTGTAACTCTTCCTTGAGGGTAGTTATAGGTTCTAATTTTTGCAGATCGGTCTCCTGAAGAAACCAAGGAGTTTCTCTTCTCAGAATCTGATGCTAATTTTTTTGAAAGCTCTAATTCATATAGCCTAGATCGTAAAACTTTAAGTGCCTTATCTTTATTTTTGTGTTGAGACTTTTGATCTTGGCATTGTGCAACAATTCCTGTGGGTTCATGGGTTAAACGTACCGCAGAATAAGTCGTATTAACCGATTGACCTCCTGGGCCAGATGAACAAAAATAATCAATACGAACTTCTTTCATGTCAATTTCAATATCAAATTCCTCAGCTTCAGGCAAGACCATGACAGTAGCAGCTGAAGTATGAACCCTTCCTTGAGTTTCTGTTTGTGGAATACGTTGGACTCTGTGAACACCAGATTCATATTTTAGTGTACCGTATACTTCTTCCCCAGAAATTTCAAATATAACCTCTTTAAATCCACCTGCTGTCCCCTCACTAGAGTCAACTAAACTAATTTTCCAATTATTAGACTGACAATATTTTAGATACATTCTGTAAAGATCACCAGCAAAAATACTTGCTTCATCACCTCCGGTGCCTGCTCTAATTTCCATTACAACATTTTTCGAATCCTCTGGGTCTTTAGGGATTAGTAAGAATTTAATTTCTTCTTCCAATTTAGGCAACTCTTGTTTAGTGGTCTCCAACTCCATTTTGGCCATCAAAATCATTTCTTCATCTAATTCTTCTTTTATAATTGATTCTGCCTCTTGAATATTTGATAAAAGATTCTTGTATACTTTAATTTTTTCTATTTTATGAGATAGATCCTTATATTCTTTATTTAATTGAATATACTTTTTTTGATCGGCAATTATATCAGGTTGAATAATTAAGTCTGAGACTTCATCAAATCTTTGTTGTACTATTTGAAGTTTTTCTAACATCAGGCAACAAATTTACGAATTGTTAAAGTATTTTATCTTAGATTATTTATTTAAGACAATGGTATAATTAATCTCTAATAAATCATCTATTTTAATACTTAAAAAAGAAGGAAGTTTAATTTTAAAATCTGAAGGCTTAATATTAAAATTTCCATTTAATTCCAATGTAGTTTCTTTAGACTTTAAATCAGCTTTTAATTCTTTATTAATTTTAACTCCGTGCAAATCAAAACTACCATATAAATACGCTTTACTATTGGTGATTTTAATTTTATCAGAATAAAATTTTATTTCTGGAAATTTTATTGCATCTAAGATCTCCAGTGCATGGGCGTCTCTACTAGAATTGTTGCTGTCAAAATCACGAACATAAATTAAAATTGCCAGTTTATCAAGACTCTCTAGTTCAGTATCTGGAACTCCTAAACCATAAACTTTATTATTAATTCCTTCCCAAGAATGAAGTACATGATTTCCCTTATATGTTATTGAAGATTTGTTTGTATCTACCTTCCATTGTATATTTTGACCAAAACAAAAGAGAGGAAAAGTTGTAAATAAGAAAAAGAAAAGTTTTACTTTCATTATCTAAAATTTAAAAACCATTATTGCTGCTGCAAAGCTACCAACTGCTGTGTAAGCAGAATATTTATGTATTTTCATGTTTTTATTTTTGAAAAAATTCGTTGCTAGCATTGCTGAAAAATGAATAGAAGCCAAGTATTTATGTGCTTTGATTGAGTTTAGACCTTTATATTTTTTGTTTATTAATGGCGGAGGAGAAAAGAGAGACAGACCGGCCCCAGTAAAATAACTAATTGAAGTTAAATTTCCGACAGTTTTGTGCGTATTATATCTATCTAATGTCCAATTGTTGTAAAGTTTACCCCCCAGAAATCCTTGTGTTATCATTCCAGCTAAAGTCACAAAACCGATTATTTGATGGGTCTTTAACATGACTCTTCTTAATTTTAATTCTTTTTGACGTTGTTCGCCATTAAGGGGAGACAATTTCGTCTTCCTTAATAAACCGTTTTTCCCCCAAAAAAATTTTTGAGTAAAAACCATTCTTTTTGGTAATAAAGATTTGTCCACTTCACTTTCAGGCCTTAAATCTTTAAATAAATCGTTTTCCTGTCCGTAAATTGAAAATGAGATTAGAGCAAAAAAAACTATATAAATTATTTTATTAAACATTAATAAAATTAATAAATAAACAATTAAACATTTTATTTGTAAAATATTTAATTCGAATATAATTATAACAAAAAGTTATTTTTATTAATAAGGTTTATGAGAATAATTTATGTTAATTTAATGATAATAACATTAACTTAAAACAAAATCATTCAGGATAAATATAGGTTCCGTAGGGTGTTACGAGTGTCAATTTTTTACTGTTAGAATTTTCAACATTTCCAATAATTTTTGCATCAACAGAAAATGATTTTGAAATTTTAATTATCTCGTCTGCTATTGAATGATTTGCATATATTTCCATTCTATGTCCCATGTTAAAAACCTGATACATTTCTCTAGCAGATGTTTGTGATTCGTTCTTGATTAATTTAAATAGAGGTGGTATTTCGAATAAGTTGTCTTTAACAATATGCAAATTATCAATAAAATGTAAAATTTTAGTTTGAGCTCCTCCACTGCAATGTATAATTCCATGAATAGATTCTCTCCCTAAGTTGTTAAAGATTTTCTGAATAATTGGTGCATAAGTTCGAGTAGGTGACAAAACTAATTTCCCGATATCAATAGGAACTCCTTCAAGAAAATCTGTAAGGTTACGAGATCCCGAATAAACTAAATCATTCGGAATGTTTGGATCAAAACTTTCAGGATATTTCTGTTGTAAATATTTAGCAAATATGTCATGTCTTGCAGATGTTAAACCATTGCTACCCATCCCTCCATTGTATTCTTTTTCATAAGAGGCTTGTCCAGAGGAAGAAAGTCCAACTATGACGTCACCCTTTTGAATTTTAGAGTTATCTATCACCTCTTTTCTCAAAATTCTTGCGGTGACTGTTGAATCAACAATTATTGTCCTTACTAAATCGCCAATATCAGCTGTCTCTCCTCCAGTACTATGAATTGAAATCCCTAAGTTTCTTAAATTTTCTAAAAGAGTTTCCGTTCCTTCTATTATAGTCTCAATTACTTCTCCAGGAATATGTTTTTTATTTCTTCCAATCGTTGACGATAATAAAATATCTTTAGTAGCACCAACACACAAAAGATCATCCAAATTCATGATTATGGCATCTTGGGCAATACCATTCCAAACGGAAATGTCTCCTGTCTCTTTCCAATACATATAGGCTAGTGATGATTTAGTGCCTGCTCCGTCAGCATGCATAACAATTGCGTGGTCTTTACTTGAAGTTAAAATATCAGGAATAATTTTGCAAAATGCTCGAGGGTATAATCCTTTATCGATATTTCTAATTGCATTATGTACATCTTCTTTATGAGCTGAAACTCCTCTTTGATTGTAAAGATTTGACATAAAAAGTCTTTTTACAAAATTAATTTAATTGTTGCTGAGTTTTAATAAACATAAATTTTAATTATTAACTATCGATTACAATTTCGAATTTTGATTATTAATAAAAAATCATAATAATTTATAATATTAAATATTGAATTTTTTTCTATGTTTTTAAAAAAAAATGAAGAATATTAAATTTTTACTGCGAAAAAATAGAAGTTTAATAAAAATAGTTTATTGTTAATTTCTTTACATCTTTATATTTATAGGTTAACTAAAGAAAAATTATTTTAGTTAAAAATAAAAATTATGAGCAAAACAAAACTTGAGTATATATGGCTTGACGGATATAAGCCGACAGCAAACTTGAGAAGTAAAACGAAGGTAGTAGATGATTTTGGAGGTAAATTATCTGACTGTCCAATGTGGTCTTTTGATGGAAGTTCTACTAGACAAGCTGAAGGAGGGTCTTCTGACTGTTTACTAAAACCAGTTGCGGTATACCCAGATCCAGTAAGGAAAAATGCTTTTCTTGTTATGACTGAGGTCTTGAATGCTGATGGAACACCACATGAATCAAACGGAAGAGCAACAATAGACGATGATGATAATGATTTTTGGTTTGGATTTGAACAAGAATATTTTTTGTGGGATCCTGAAACAAATCTGCCCTTAGGTTTCCCAAAAGATCAAACTCCACAGGGCCAATTCTATTGTTCCGTGGGTGGTAAAAATGCATTCGGAAGAGACATTATGGACGAACACTTAGATATATGTCTAGAGGCTGGAATTAATGTAGAAGGAACAAATGCGGAAGTTGCTGCAGGACAATGGGAATTTCAAACTTTCGCAAAAGGAGCAAAACAGGCAGGAGATGAAATGTGGGTTGCAAGATACTTACTAGAAAGAACAGCTGAAAACTTTGGGCTAGCAATCGAATATCACCCTAAACCCCTTGGTAACACAGATTGGAATGGTTCTGGAATGCATGCAAATTTTTCAAATGGAACATTAAGAACATGTGGTTCTAAAGATACTTATGAAAAAATATGCGAAGCTTTTAGACCCGTTGTAAAAGAACATATAGATGTTTATGGAGCGTTTAACGACCAACGGTTAACAGGGGAACATGAAACCCAATCAATAGACGAGTTTAGTTATGGTGTCTCTGATAGAGGCGCTTCAATAAGAATTCCAATAATGACTGTTGAAAATGGTTGGAAAGGTTGGCTTGAAGACAGAAGGCCAGCATCAAATGGTGATCCTTATCAAATAGCGGCGAGGATAATTAAGACAGTTAAATCAGCTTAATAACAAAAAAACCCTCTAAAAAGAGGGTTTTTTTTAAAATAATCTTACTATATATAGGATATAAAATAAAATAAGTATTATTCCTTCATGTTTCCCAAACTTCATTTTATTTGGGAAAAAAACAAGTGGTAATAATAAAATTGCTATTGACAGCATCCAAATCAAATCATTTGAAATTAATTTTTCATCTATAATATATATTGGTGATATAATAGCAGTTAAACCTATAACCCCCAACATGTCAAATATATTTGATCCAATTAAATTTCCAATAGAAATTTTTTCTTCTTTATTTATTATTGCGATAATAGAAGTTGACAGTTCTGGAATACTTGTACCAAATGCAATTATTGAAACGCTAATTATTCTCTCGCTAATACCTAATTTAGATGCTAAGGAAATTGCACCCTTTATTAAAACTTCAGATCCCAACCACAAAAGAAATCCTCCCAATACAATTAAATAAAATATTTTAAAATATTTTTTATTTTCCCTGTTATCGAATACCTCTCCATCTACTAGTCTGCTCTTTTGAAAAAATAAAATAACAAATAAATAAATTATTAGTGCAGCTATCATTATTAACCCTTCTTCAAGAGATAAAAAATTTCCTGTTTTCAAAAAAAAATAAAATAAAAGTGTAATTAACATCATTATTGGCCAGTCAAACTTATAGAATACTTTATCAATTTTAATTGGAGCCAATAAAACTACTATGCCCATTACAAATGCTACATTGGCAATGTTTGAACCTACAATATTACCTAATGCAAGATCTGGATATCCCATCAATGCTGACTTCACACTTACCACCAATTCAGGAGCTGAAGTGGCAAAGGAAACTATTGTCATGCCAATAACAAATTTTGGTATTTTAAGTTTTAATGAAATTGCTAAGGAACCATCAAAAAGATACTCACCTCCTTTTATTAGAAAAAATAAACCTAGAATTATAGCGAAAAAATCCATACTCCAATTGATCGCAAGTTACGTCTAAGTTTTTTAAATAATTAATTTTTGATACGAAAACGAAAATATATTATATATTGCCAAATCAAAAATTCAATATATCTTTCAAACTAAAAAGGTAATTATAATTACATTGTATTTAAACAGTAGTGCAACTAATGTAAATTCAAATTCAAGTTCAGAAAACACTTCAAGTTCAAATACAGTAGCAACAAATACAGTAAGAGTATCAACAGGAAGATATGCAATTAGTTACTAAGTTTTTGGTAATTTAACAAAAGTATGTTGGTGGGTATCATTACCCAATTAGTATATCTAAGTACAATTAAATACTTAATAATTATGAAAAATATAATACTTATAGCACTATTGTTTTTTTGTACAAATGTGTTTTCACAAAATGAATGGAAAAACATATTTAACGGTAAAGATTTAGAAGGATGGACAGTTAAGATCAAAGGGTATCCTTCTGGGGAAAATTTTGGAAATACATTTAAAGTTAAAAATGGAGAAATCCAAGTTTCATATGAAAATTATGAAAATTTTGATTTTAGATATGGTCACTTGTTCTACATTGAGAAAAAATTTAAGAATTTTCATTTAAAACTTGAATATAAATTTTTTGATCAGCAAATCAATGGTGGAGAGGGTTGGGCTACTAAAAATAGTGGAGTTATGTTTCACAGTCAACATCCCAAAACTATGTTGATTGATCAGCCATATCCAGTTAGTATTGAAAATCAATTATTGGGGGGGCTTGGAAATGGTGATAGACCAACAGGGAATCTTTGCACTCCAGGAACTGATGCTGATATAAATTCTGAAAAAGTCAAAAATCACTGTGTAAGATCCAATTCGGATACTTATGACATTGATGATTGGGTTAAAGCTGAGATAATTGTTTATTCAGATTCAATTGTACATCATATAATAAATGGAAAAAGAGTAATAACATACAGTAATTTAAGAATCGGAGATGATGGAAGATTACCTGAAAATATGCTTCACAAAAAAAATGAAAAATTAAGTGAGGGTTACATTTCTCTTCAATCTGAAAGTCATCCAATAAAATTCAAAAACATAAGAATTAAATCTCTGGATTAGGGAATTTCAGATTACATCATATCCTCCCCCCTTTGTTTATAACAAGTAGACGCAAAATAGATACAATGGTAATGCGATGGCATAGCTAATGCATATTTAAATAATACAAAAAATATGAGTTTAGATAGAAAAGACAGGTCTTCTGTGTCAAAGTATTGGTTAGAAGCAGAAACTACAGAATTTAATAAACTGACAGGAAAAGTTGAAACACATTCACAGTTAGAATGGATGTTAATCCGAAACCCTAATTTCAAATTTGGTCATAAGGACAATTGAAATACTACAAAATAACATCAAAATGGCAGGAATAAATTTATGAATCTGGTCTGAAACCATTAGATGCATCATAACTGTCCCAAGCATAAGGACAGAAATTACAAATGCACACGGAATTATAAACTTTTTGTAAAATAACCCTGTCAACAGGCCTACGGCCGCTGATAGTTTTTGGGCTCCAATGAAATATATGAAATATTTATCAAGTCCATAAACCATAAACTTTTCTATTATATTCGGCGTATCACCACCCTGTAAATTGTTTTTATGAAACATCAAAAGCCAAACATAGATTTTGATTTGGGCTTTTAGTACGACCCACGACACAAACAAGATTAATATCGGTTTTAAATATCTCATCATATAAAATTAACTTAAACAAAAAAAATAAAAAAACAATATGGCAGAGCAAATTATATGACAAATGGAACAATACAAGAAACCACAGCAGACCCCCTTATGGACTTTACAGAGGAATATGTTAACTCCGCAGTTGAAGCCCAAAAACAAATGTTAGAAAGACCTGAATATAAAATAATTGGTAAAAAAAAGAAACAAGCTATGCTTGATGCAATCCCAAAATCATATTATGCTTACAGAGATGGTTTAATTGATTATGGAACTCAACTATTACAGGGGATAAACGATGAAGTAAATAGTGCATCAGAAGAAGATGATTGGTAATATGAAAAAGCTACTTCTTGTTTTATTACTATGAATTTGATGCTTATATTTGCCCTGAAACAATGAGTAAAAAATAGCATTATGTAATACGTGGTGTTACACACAGCTATTAACAAAAGGGAAATAAGGAATCCAACTTATTGTAAATCAGCATACTGGCCTCGTAGCATAACTGAATAGTGCACTTGATTACGGCTCAAGAGGTTGCAGGTTTGAATCCTGCCGAGGTCACATCATACCCCTCTTTTTTATTGAGGGGTTTTTTCAAGATCTTTTAATAAAAAAACACTGATTTCGCATTTATTTAGCCTTTATATTCGAGTTAATCAATTTTAAAGTATTATAGATTTCAACAACAGTATATATTTTCCAAAATTTTAATTGATAAATTTTTTGTATTTTAATTTTAAATGTAGAATCAACATGAAATTTAAAGTCTCAGCTGCTGCCTGGCTTGTAATAATTATTTACGCTTTTATGATACTTTGCATTGGAATATATATGTTTTAATATGAAGAAAATCGGATGGGTCAATTGGGTAATGATAATATGTATGATTATTGTTGGAATGTGTCTTTTATATATAAACTCTTAATGTTTGAGTATTATTATAGTTGCTGAATAGATTCCGAAAGTAAAAGTATTTAATACCAGGTCAATACATAGAATGTTTCGAAATTATAATACAATTTTCTTTGTTAATAATTTTTTCCATCTCTGAAATAACAAATGAAAATAAACCATTTTTAAATGTGTTTGTTTCAAATTAATCGTAATATTCCCAAGGGCTTCTTTTCCAATAATAATTTAAGTTGTGTAGCAAGAAGTTAATATTAGTTATAGAAAAGAGTAAAAATTACATTTCATTTTTTTAGTTTTAATTTCAAAGTTAGGTTCCATACGCTTATTTAAGATACTTTACGTTTTAAAAATTTTTTTGATTTTATAATAAGATAAGTTTTAAAATTTATTAAAAAGCAAGACCATATTAAAATTAGACTCTGATAATTAAAAAGTTGGAATACAAAAAATAATAACCTGCTTGTTTATTAAAAAATCTTTATATCAAAGCTTTTTCTTTTCTCTTCAGATATTATTTTATAATCAGACAATAAATATTTAGCATTGTCTAGTTTAACAAAATTCGATATTGATATGTACAAGACACAAACAAAGACGAACAGTATTTATAGTGAAATTAATTAAATAAAATTTTAGATAATTATTTAAAGTTTTATTATTTGTCCACTTAGAGTGCCACGATAAAAAACATTATTTTTTATCAAAAGTATCTCTCCATATTCTCCCAATTTCATGCTGGAATCTACACAATAAACAATGTTGTCATAAAATTCTAAAACATTGTCACTTGATGAGTGTCCAACTACTATATGCTTTGCTTCAATCTTATCTAATAATTTATTTAATTGCTTATCTGTCATGTCGTGGTAATAATAACCTCTATACCATGTCAAACTTTTTTCTCCAAAATAAATATTATAAAAATTATTTGAAACCATTTCATCAATTGATAAATCAATAGACTCTCTCATATCTCTGTTTATATTATCAAGATCAAAATTGACACTTGAAAAAAATTCTCTTGAAATCCCTGCATGAGTAAACATTATATCGTTTATCTTAATTATAGTTGGCTTTGATCTCAACCACTTTCCAATAACAGTATTTTTACCATATAATTCTTTGTATTCAATCCCTAGTAAAAATGGTGTTTTGTGATACTTTGAATGGATATACCTTAAATCATTTTGAAAGACCATGTACTCGTGGTTACCGAGAAGAATGTGTACAAAGCCCCCCTTTTTTTTTGCTTGAATTTCAAGATCATATAAAAACCATAAAACTTCATTGACTTTATCACCTCTGTCAAAAATATCTCCAACTACAACAAAATGACCTTCTCCAAAAATCCAAATTAGATCTTCATCAATAATTTTATTGTTTATAAGTAATTTAATGAGTAAATCATATTGTCCGTGTATGTCACTTAATGCAACTATTTTATTTACATTATTAAAAGTAGATGGTTTTGGAGAATATTCAGTATTGAAAGTATCTTGTCCTAATTTTTCCGAAAAGACAACGCCATTTTTTATTGATTTTTTTAAAAAATGATCCTCTTTAATAAATACATAAGGCCCATCTGTTAGGGATGGATATTGAAAATCAACTGTGTGTCTTGCAGGTAAGTTAATTTCTTTTTCATTTTGCCCAAAAGTTGAGAGCGGAATTAAAAACAACAAAAAAATTATTTTTTTCATATTTAAGATTAATTTTTTTTACAAGGCATTCTTAATTGATTAGTCTAACGTTTCGATTTTGCGTTAAAATCCTAAAATTAATTTAAATAAGGAAATAAAAATTCAAATAGAAGCAAAAACCAACCAATTATCATTAATAATCCACCTAAAGGAGTTAAGGGTCCTAAAATTTTTAAATTTCTATTAAATAAAGTTTGGGTTGATAGAAAGAAAATGCTAAAAGAGAAAATCAATGTTCCAATAGTTATCAATGCGGTTACCCATACTGTAATGTCAAGATATAATTGAGAGATAATTAGAAGTGAAAGGCCATGATACATTAAATATTTAACTCCTATCTCAAATGATTGAATTTCAGTTTGCGTAAGTTTATTTTTTAGTTTATGAGATCCGAAAGCACCTAGAATTACTGATAGCAAACAAAAAACAGTTCCAATTATTTCATTAATATATAACATGTTTTTTTGTATTAGTAATAACTTTTTGCTTTACTTAAACTAAAATAATGGCTATTAACTTTTAACTTAAAGATTTTCTTATTTCTTGAATTAACTTCAATGTCTCCTTAACTTTTTCTTCAAGTACTTTATAATCTTTATCAATTAAAATGCTTTTGGAAATTAATTTTGAGCCTATTCCTACACAACTTACACCAGAATCAAACCAATCTTTTAAATTTTCTTTACTTGTAGTAACTCCTCCGGTCGGCATTATTGAAGTCCATGGTTGAGGACCTTTAATTGCTTTGACAAATTCCGGTCCGTATATATTCCCAGGAAATAATTTAATTAATTCACATCCCATTTCTTCAGCTTTTGAAATTTCAGATAATGATCCACAGCCCGCAGACCACAGAACTTTTCTACGGTTACAAATTTTTGCAATATCTTTCCTAAAAACTGGAGTAATAACAAAATTAGCTCCAGCTAAAATATACTGTGAAGCAGAAGAGGAATTTGTAACTGAACCTACTCCAAGAATCATTCCTGGTAATTCTTGGTGAGCAAATTTATTTAAGTTTTTAAAAATTTCAATGGCAAAATCTCCTCTATTAGTAAATTCAAGTAAACGCGATCCCCCACGATAACAAGCTTTTAAAACATTTTTAGCAACCTCAATATCTGAATGATAAAATAGAGGAACCATTCCTGAATCTATGATTTTATTAATTACTTCTATTCTTGTATACTTTGCCATAATTATTATAAATTATCTTGCCACTCGACCTGATATGTCTCCACTCATTAATTTTTTAACCTCTTCAATTGTAACTAAATTAGCATCACCCTTGATAGTATGTTTCAAGCAAGAGGCAGCAACTGCAAAGTCCAGGGCCTTTTGGTTATCATCGGGAAAATAAATTAGACCATAAATAAGCCCACCCATAAATGAATCTCCACCCCCTATTCTATCTACAATATGGGTGATTTGGTACTCTTTACTTTTGAACATATTTTTTCCATCAAAAAGAATACCAGACCAAATATTATGTGATGCAGAGATCGACCCCCTTAGAGTAGTAATTACTTTTTTTGCTCTTGGAAATTTGTTTTGCATCTGCTTGCATACAGATAAAAATGATTCTGCTTTTACATTTTTACCTTGTTTACTAACATCTAACCCATTTGGTTTGATACCAAAATGTTTTTCTGCGTCCTCTTCGTTCCCTAGAATAATGTCGCAGTATGAGGTCAATTCTGACATTATTTTTTCACGATCTCCATTATATTTCCATAACTTTTCACGATAATTTAAGTCAGTTGAAATTGTAATTCCCATTTGACTGGCAATTTTTATAGCTTCTAAACAGGTATCAGCCGCACTCTGTGAAATTGCAGGTGTAATTCCTGTCCAATGAAACCATTCTGCATTTTTAAAAATATTTTTCCAATCTACCATCCCAGGTTGAATCTGAGACATGGCTGAGCTAGAACGATCATAAATAACTTTACTCCCCCTACTTACTGCACCTGTTTCAAGAAAATATAATCCTAATCTATCACCTCCCTCAATAATATGTCTTGTTCCTACATTGCGTTTTCTCAATTCCATAAGTGCGCATTGTCCAATATCATTTTTTGGCAGGCGTGTAACAAATTCAACGGGGATACCAAAGTTAGCCAATGATATAGCAACATTTGCTTCACCTCCACCATAAATAACATCAAAACTATTAGCTTGTGAAAACCTTAAATAACCTTTGGGGGATAGGCGCATCATTATTTCACCAAAGGTTACTAAATTTTTCATATTCAAATTTAAGATATATTTTAATAAAAAAATTTCTTAGATGGAACCCTTTTTTAATTGACTAATAGCATAATTAGCGGCTCTTGCTGTAATGGCCATGAAGGTTAATGAAGGATTTTGTGTGCTAGTTGAAGTCATACATGATCCGTCTGTGACAAATACATTATTGCAATGATGCAATTGATTCCATGAATTTAATAATGAGGTCTTTGGATCCCGACCCATTCGAACTCCCCCCATTTCATGTATATCATTTCCTGGTCTTCTTTTGTTATCATATATTTTTATATTAGAAAAGCCAGCTTTCTTATACATTTCAGAAAATTGTTCGTAAAAATCTTGAATCATCTTTTCATCATTATTATCATAATCTACATCTATATTTAGTAGTGGTATTCCCCATTCATCAGTTTTCTCTTGATCTAATGTGACCATATTTGATTCCTTTGGAATAGTCTCACCCATCATGTGAGATCCAACATTCCATAATCCAGTCTCTTTTGTTTGAAGTAAATTATTTTTTAAGTTTTCTCCTATTCCTTCTTTTGATGCATGTCTGACAGGAGTTGCCTTAAACCCAGCTGCATACCCTCTTAAAAAATCTGTTTCTTGTTTAAAAACGTTTCTAAATCTAGGCACATAATGAGAAGTAGGCTTAGCTCCTTCAGTAGTAAATTCAGAAAAACCGTCATATTCTGCGCTTATCGTTGCTCTGTAATTATGAAATGCTATATACTTACCAAGTAATCCGCTATCATTCCCCAGACCATTTGGAAAACGTTTAGATTTAGAATTCAATAGAATTAAGTTAGTATTTAAGGTAGATGCTGTTAAAAAAACAACTTTAGCAAAATAATCTTTACTTGATTTAGTAATTGAATTAATTACTCTAACACCAATAGCCTTTTGTTTTTCTTCTTCATATAGAACAGAATGTACAACCGAATTTGGTTTTAGTGTTAAATTACCTGTTTTTAATGCCCAAGGAATAAGTGTTGAATTTGAATTGAAATAACCGCCAAGTGGACAACCTCTCTGACAAACTCTTCTACTCATGCATAACCCCCGCCCTTGTTTTATAAAAATAGGGCGGCTTTCTGTTAGATGTGCACAACGTCCATAAATTACATAACGATCTCTGTAATGTTTTTTAACTTGACTACTAAAATATTCCTCAACCACATTGGCTTCCCATGGTTTGAGAAACTCTCCATCTGGTAAAATTTTTAATCCGTCTTTATTTCCACTTACACCAACAAAACGTTCAACATAAGAATACCAATTCTTCAAATCTTTGTATCTGATGGGCCAGTCAACAGCAAAGCCATCTCTTGCAGGACCCTCAAAGTCGAAATTACTCCATCTTTGAACCTGTCTTGCCCACATTATAGACTTGCCCCCTACTTGATATCCTCGGATCCAATCAAAAGGTTTTATCTGATTGTATTTGTGCTCATTATCCTTCACAAAAAAATGTTTTGCATCCTCACGATAAGCATAACATCTGGATGCAATTGGATTTTCTTTAAGATCCTTTGCAGTTAATCTTCCCCTGTGTTTTAATTCCCAGGGCTGAAGATTTGTTGTAGGATAGTCTTTAATATGTTCAATATTAGGCCCTCTTTCTATAAGCAAAGTTTTTAAGCCTTGCTCAGTAAACTCTTTTGCAGCCCATCCCCCAGTCATTCCTGCTCCAATTACTATAACATCAAATCCGTTTTCCATTTGAAAAAAATTTATAAAGAAACTTTACCTAAATACCTTCCAGGCATAAATTCAAATTTTAAATATTTTTTCATATAATTTTCTGAAGTTTCAAAATGAAGCAAAGAAAATTCTTTCAAGTATTCTAAAAATATAAGTATCTTATCTTTCTTCACTTCAAAACTTTTCAAAATAAATATTTCTTGTTCATTTGGTAAGATATCTTCAAAGTTTTTTTGTCCTTCTGATGTAAGAGCTAATTGAAATGCTTTAAATCCAGATGAGAATTTATTTCTCTGATTTTTATCCAAACAATCATTTAACATTGTTAAAACAAAATGACCTCTATTTTCAGGAGTAGGAAAATTTCTTTTATCACTTGGCAAAATTACTTCACAAATGGAAGCAATAAGACTCTTTTCTTTCCTTTTGAGTTTTGGAAAATTAGAATAAATAAAATCAGGATTAAATTCACAGGAGTACGGAAGAAAAAATACACCTCCAGTGATTAAACCAATATTTTTTAAAGCTACTCTTCTTAACATCTAAATTGATAAAAGTGGAGTTTAAAAGTTTCTATATGAACCTGTTAGAAACTTATTTGCTTCTTTTTCCAGGAAGCTTGCGCTTTCATTGTCCCAGTGGAGTGTTTTATTTGGGAAACGTCCTGCAATTACTCCTAAAAGTATAGTCTCGGTCAATCTTGAAGCATATGAAAAAGGTGCTGATACTTTATCCTGACCTAAACAAGCATCCACAAATTGATGGTAATGTTTAAGGGCATCTCTTTCATAGTCATTTTGAGTATTACCTAGTTCATCTTTCGGATCATAATTTTTGATATCAATTTCTACATATTCACCATTGACTATATGTCGTGGTCTCTCCATAAAATGAGGTAAAAGTAATCTTCCTTTTTCTCCCATGAACATAGCTCCTTGAAGAGGAAGTTTATCACGGTTAGGAAGCTTTAGATCTTTATGATTACTTGGCATACCAGGCCCATCTGACCAAATCCAAGTTAATGTTTCTGCTGTATATTGTGTACCCGGGAAGGTATAAGTTACATCATTATTTACTGGGAAACCATAACCATTGGGTCTTCTACATTTATTCTTAACTGTAAGTGGAACATCCAAAGCTAAAGCATTATATGGGGTGTCAAAAATATGAACTCCCATGTCACCTAAAGTTCCACATCCGTAATCAACAAGTTTTCGCCAATTGCCAGGATGATAATATTTGTCTTTAAATGGTCTTTTAAGTGATGTCCCTAACCATAAATTCCAATCCAGTTCTGATGGAATTTGATCTTCACCTTTTGGTACGGGCCCATCGTATCCCCAATTTTTAGGAGACCATGCCCTAACTGTATTAACTTTACCAATAATTCCTGATTGTATCAATACAGTTGCTAGTTTGTAATCATAAAAAGAATGAACTTGAATTCCCATCTGAGTAACTAACGCTTTTTCTTCAGCAATTTTTTTCATTGCCCTAGCCTCAGTTACAAAATGAGTCAATGGTTTTTGACAGTAGACTGGTTTGTTTAACTCCATCGCCATTATTGATGCGGGAGCATGTGTATGATCAGGAGTTGAAACTACTACTGCGTCAATTTCATTAGAAATTTCTTTTAACATAACCCTGTAATCGTTAAATATTTTTGCATTTGGATATAATTTATGTGCCTTTTCTAAATTATTAGAATCAACATCACATAAAGCAGTAACTTCAACGGATTTGTGTGAAGCTATTGACTTTAAATCATCTGCACCCATACCTCCAACTCCTATGTGTGCTGTTTTTAGTTTTAAATTCTTTGGAGTAACAGATGCTATTAATGAAGAAGGCATCAATGTAGAAGATGCTAGAATCGCTGTTGATTTTAAAAAATCTCTTTTTTTCATTTATTTAAGTATTATAGTTTTCTAATTTTTATGTTTCTGAACCACAAATCGCTACCGTGATCTTGAAATCCTATATATCCTGATCTAAATTTACCATAATCTGGGGTATTATCCCACTTCCCTGAATTTTTCTTTTTATACCACTCTTCCGACCATGGGATAAATGATAAAACTTTTTTACCGTTCAACCAATACTCTGCGTTTGTTTCTGTAAAAATTATTTTGGAATTATTCCATTGCCCTGCAGGATTTAAATTTTTCAATTTTGGATCTGCTGCGTACATAGCGTAGTCTGAAGAAGTTTTTTGAAGCGGATGTAATTTTGACGGATTCTCAAAGCCAACACTAGTATTGTATTCAGTTAAGTCATGCATAAATTCGTAATTTTCATCATCAATTAGTTGGTATTCAGGGGCTACCTCCGGTGGGCCACCGTAGCCTTCTCGAACATGATAAAAAATCCCGCTATTTCCTCCTATCGGAATTTTCCATTCAACATATAATTCAAAATTATCGAACATTTCTGCCCCATATATTATATCCCTGCTTCCCTTATAGGTATAATCCTGCTCTAAAATTTGTTCTGTTTTAAAAGTAAGTACACTGTCGATTATTTTCCAACCAGGTGGCATCTTGGATCCATTATATGCTCTCCAGCCTTCCGTTGAAGTTCCATTAAATAGGTATATCCATTCCAATTTATTATTTTTATTTGAATCACACGATATAAATAAATTCAAAAAAAACGATATTAAAAATATTTGTTTGAAATTTTTAATCATAAACCATTTATAAAGAATAATTTTCAATATAATGACCATCTTTTTACATAAAAAATAAAATTTAAAAAAAATGGGGAAAAATATTATATTTGTTTAATAAATATTTATAAATGAAATTGATAAAGCCCTTAATAATAGTGTTATTTTTAAGTTTAAACTTAACTGCCCAAACAAGTGAAAATCCCTGGGCAATTGCAGTTGGTGCTGATCTTATAAACCTTCAAGGTGATGATGTTAATTCTGGTTTAAACTTTGGTGCACCTGCACTGAGTTTATCTCGCTATTTAACTTCAGGCCTTTCTATTGGTGTTAGATACGGGTTAGGTACTGCTGAACCACAAGATAACGTAGATCGAGACTACTCTTACTTAGATGGTGTTCTACGATTTAACTTTAGTGAAGAGAATACAGTTCCATATCTTTTTGGGGGTTATGGACTTAGTAGATTTGCTGACGGAATGGATAAAGAAGGTATGTTTCCATCAGGAGAATCTGGAAGAACAATTTTTGGAGGTATTGGTATTGATATACCAATAAGTGATCAGCTAAACATTAATGTGAGCACTTCGTACAGAGGTACACAAGAAACTAATGATTCTTACAACCACTTGCAGCACATAATTGGCCTAAGTTATAATTTTGGAGCTGGTGATGTTGACGGTGATGGTGTTTCTGACAAAAAAGATGAATGCCCTGATGTTCCTGGTCTAAAAGAATTTAATGGCTGCCCCGATACAGATGGTGATGGAATACCAGATAAAGACGATAAGTGTCCAGAAGAAGCAGGATCAAAAGAACTTCAAGGATGTCCTGATAGTGATGGAGATGGAGTTGCAGATACTGATGACGCTTGTCCAAATGAAGCTGGTACTGCAGAAATGAATGGCTGTCCTGATAGTGACGGCGATGGAGTTGCGGATAATATGGATAGTTGCCCTGATGTTGCTGGTGATGCAGCGAATGCGGGATGCCCATTAACAGATTCTGACGGAGACGGTGTTCCAGATAAGGATGATAATTGTCCAAATGAAGCTGGTACTATTGCTAACAATGGATGTCCAGACGAACCAACAGACTTGGTAAGTTTTATCAATGGAGAAGATAGTAGAATATTGTTTGGTGCAAGTAGCTCTAAATTAGATAGATCTGATATGGAAAAAATTGAAAAATTAAAAAGCTTATTAGATCAATATCCTTCTTCATCAATTAGTATTGAGGGTCATGCGTCAAGTGACGGAAGTGAAGCATACAATCAGAAGCTCTCTGAAAGAAGAGCGGAAGCAGTAAAAGCCGCACTAGTTGAAAAAGGTATTTCGGAAGACAGACTTTCAACAGTTGGATATGGTGAAACTAAACCTGTAGAGTCAAATGCAACCGCTAAAGGAAGGTCTATAAACAGACGTGTAAAAATTAATAGAAGTACTCAAATAAATTTAATGCAGAAATAATCTGCGAAACAAATTTTTAAAACCTTCACTGTTTGTGAAGGTTTTTTTTTTAAAAATCATGTAATGAAAAAAATTTTATATATATCGCTAATTTGTGTCTGTATAAAAATTCAAGCTCAAAAAAGAAAAATTCCCGTTGACACAATTGTTGTTACAAATCATACAACCGTAATTAAAGGTGAAACTATAAAATATCAAGCCCAAGCTGGAACACAGCCAATTTGGAATGTAGATGGAAACCCTATAGCAACATTATTTTATACTTTTTATCGTCGAACTGATATAAAAAATATTAATGAGAGACCTTTAATTTTTTCATTTAATGGAGGACCAGGGTCAGCCTCTGTTTGGATGCATATAGCATACACAGGTCCAAAAGTTTTAAAAATTGATAAAGAAGGATATCCTGTACAACCCTATGGTTATAAAAGTAACCCTAATTCAATTTTAGACATAGCAGATATCGTATTCATTAATCCAGTTAATACGGCGTTTTCAAGAATTTTAAATTTAAACGGTAAAAAAGCTGATCGAGAACAATTTTTTGGAGTAAACGTAGATATTGAATATTTAGCTGAATGGATAAACACATTTGTAACTAGAAAAGAACGTTGGGAATCTCCTAAATATATAATAGGTGAAAGTTATGGAGGGACAAGGGTAATGGGATTATCTGCCGCTTTACAAGAAAAACAGTGGATGTATTTAAATGGTGTCATAATGGTCTCTCCTGCAGACTACAAAGTAACTAGAATAGGTGGACCTGTATCCACGGCATTAAACTTACCTTATTTTGCTGCTTCAGCATGGTTTCACAAAAAATTAAAATCAGAATATCAAAATAAAGACTTAATTGAATATTTGCCAGAAGTTGAGGATTTTACAATTAATATACTTATTCCGGCATTAACAAAAGGAGGCTTTATTTCCAGTGATGAACGATTAAAAGTAGCAAAAAAAATGTCTGATTATTCTGGATTAAAATTAGAATCAATTCTTCAAAACAATTTAGAAGTCCCTAATTACTTTTTTTGGAAAGATTTATTAAGAAATGAAGGAAAAACTCTAGGTAGATTAGACTCAAGGTATATTGGAATTGATAGAAAAGAAGTTGGTACACGTCCGGACTATAGTGCTGAATTAACATCTTGGGAACATTCATTTACACCAGCAATTAATCATTATATAAGAAAAGATCTAAATTATAAAACAGATTTGAAATATAATATTTTTGGACCTGTTCATCCTTGGGATTTTGAGAATGATAATACACGTGAAGACCTTAGAAGGGCAATGGCTGAAAATCCCTATTTGAATGTTCTAATTCAATCCGGTTATTATGACGGTGCAACTAATTATTTTAGTGCTAAATATACTATGTGGCAAATAGACCCAAGTGGTAAAATGAAAAATCGATTCACATTCAAGGGATATAGAAGTGGTCATATGATGTATCTTAGAAATGAAGATTTAGTAAAAGCAAATGACGACCTAAGGGATTTTATATCAAAAACTTTGACTAAAGGGAAACCTGCAAAGTATTAATTTTTTAGACGTCACAAATTTCTACTGCTTTTTTTAGTGAGTTTATTCCATAATTTGTTTTATCTCTTGGAATAAATTCTTGAGCAACATAACCTTTAAATCCAGTGTCTTTTATAGCTTTCATGATTGGTGGATAAAACAATTCTTGTTTTTCGTCTAATTCATTTCTTCCAGGAACACCTGCGGTATGATAATGTCCATAGTACATATGATTCTCTCTTATTGTATGAATAATATCTCCCTCCATTATTTGCATGTGATATATATCATATAAAAGCTTAAAATTATTAGATCCTAACCGTTTGCATAATTCAACCCCCCAAATTGAATTATCACACATATAATCGGAATGATCAACCTTTGAATTTAAAAGTTCCATTTGTAAAGTTACACCGTAGTCCTCTGCAATAGGAATAATTTTATTCAATCCTTTAATACAATTTTCCATTCCTTCTTCATCGCTTATATCTCTTCTATTTCCGCTGAAACAAATCAGATTACTCCAACCGGCATTTGCAACTTGTTTTATATTTCGGGTAAAATGAATGATTAAATCTTTATGAAATCTTTTGTCACACCAGCCATTTGTTAAACTTCTTGCTGATTTACCTTCAAGATCTCCATAACACATAGTTGATGTTAAATCATACTTTTTTAAAACATCCCATCCTTCGGCTCCAATAAGATCTATGCCTACCAGACCTATTTTTTTTGCCTCTTTTGCTAAATCCTCCAATGCCATTTTACCATAACACCACTTGCAAACTGATTGTTTTATATTCCCTTTTAATTTAGTGGTGTTGTTTTTAATCAATGGATTGAATTTAGGAATGGTTATCGCTGAAGAACCTAAAGCAATAGTTTTTATTGCATCTCTTCTTTTTATATTTTTTTGATTTTTCATGATATAATTTTAAACTCATTAGTATTATGCTAGAATTAGCAAATTAGTGATTTTTTTCCCATTCCCATGCATTTTTTAAGGCTTCTTCAAGGCTATAATTGGCTTTCCAACCAATTTTTTTTTCAATTTTTTCAACATCAGCAAACGATGATACTGTATCTCCAGATCTTGCTTCACAATATTCGTAAGGTACTTTTTCACCAGTCACTTTTTCAAAAGTTTTGATAAGTTCTAAAACACTTACTCCATTCCCAGTTCCAACGTTAAAGGTCTCAAAGATTGATTCTTTACTTGAAATTAAAAAATTCAAACTATCTATATGTGCTTGAGCTAAATCCATCACATGTATATAATCTCGAATGCAAGTGCCATCTGGTGTATTATAATCTGATCCAAAAATTTTCAAAACGGGGTGTTTTCCAATAACAGTTTGTGTTAAAAAAGGAACTAAATTTTGCGGTATTCCTTGAGGGTTTTCTCCAATTTTTGCTGTAGGGTGCGCTCCAATTGGATTAAAATAACGAAGTAAAATGGCACTAAAATTTGGATAAGCTGTGCATGAGTGCTCAATAATTTTTTCTCCAACTTGTTTTGTAAAACCATACGGTGAAGTTGGAGGTTGAAAAGGTTCACTTTCGCTAATTGGTAACTTTTTTGATTGACCATAGACTGTGCAAGAGGAACTAAATATTAATGGTATTTCTTCTTTGGTTAAAATTTCAATAAGATTTAATAGTCCACCTACATTGTTTTGATAATATTGTAATGGTTTTCTTACACTCTCTTCAACTGATTTATAAGCAGCAAAATGAATTACTCCCTTTATATCAATATGTTCATCAAATAAAATTCTTAGCAAATTTTTATCTCTAATGTCAAGATTTTTAAAAATAGGCTGTCTCCTGGTAATTGTCTTTATCCCGTCAAGGACTACTTCGCTAGAATTTTCAAGATTGTCTAAGCAGATAACACTGATGCCCTTGTTAAGGAGAAGGGTTGTAACATGTGAACCAATATAGCCTAATCCTCCTGTTACAAGTATTTTCAAAAATTGAAATTTAAATTAATTCCCATCCTTTACGATAATTACGTGAAACAAACTGGTTAGCTTCGTCAAAGTTTGTGATTTTCATAGCTTCGCCGTCCCATAATAATTTTTTTCTTCCAATATAATTAGGAACATCTTCTCCATATTCTTTTCTTAAAGATTTGCCTTCAACCATATAACTTCTTATAGCTATGTTACCCATCAGGACAGTTTCTGTTAATGGTCCTGAAAAATCAAAAGATGAAGTTAAATCATTGTGCTCTTTACTATTAAAACCAGCCTTACATGCATCTACCCACTTTCGATGGTGACCAAAATTAGGTTCTTCTGTTAATACTTTTTTACCCTCAATAACATTCTCGCCTTTAAGATATAATTTTGGATTTAGACCATAATCATTACAAGTAATTATACCTCTTTCTCCCACTATCATAACACCTCCGTCATCTAAACTAACATCTGGAGGAAGTAAGTCTGGATGAAAAGGCTTTATTCCACCATCCATCCAAGTTAATTTTATATTACTTCTATTTTTTGAAGTAGCTTCAAAATTGAATGCTATTGATGCAGAAGGAGGACATCCGTCTGGAGAATAATCTGCTGTCCACATTTTAGTATGTATTTTCCCAATACTACATTCAACTGAAGTAGGATATTTTAATTTCAGTGCTTTAAAAGGTACATCCATTAAATGACAACCCATATCACCTAGAGCACCTGTTCCATAATCCCACCATCCTCTCCAATTAAATGGATGCATATTTGGAATGTATTTGGTGTTTTTTGCAGGTCCTAACCATAAGTCCCAATTTAATCCTTCTGGTTTTAATGATTCATCAGCTTTAGGTTTATTTACCCCAGAAGGCCATACAGGTCTGTCAGTCCAAACATTAACTTCTGATATTGTCCCTATATCTTTATTGTCAATCCATTTTTGGATTTGTAATTGATCAGGATTAGATGCACCCTGATTCCCCATTTGAGAAACAATTTTATATTTCCTAGCCATATTGGTTAAAAATCTTGCCTCATAAACATTGTGAGTAAGGGGTTTTTCAACATAAACATGAACTCCTCTATTCATTGCATATGATGCAGCTACAGCATGATTATGATCTGGAATTGCTATTGTTACAGCATCTATATCTTTTTGTTTATCGAGCATTTTTTTAAAGCTCTTGTAAAGTTTTGCTTTCGGAAATTTTTTAACAGTATCAGAGGCACTTCCAGAAAAATCTACATCACAAAGAGCTACTACTCTTTCTCGTCCACCTACTGTCGAATTGGTAATGTCTCCAGCACCTTGTCCTCCAGCTCCAATAGCGGCTAATGCTAGTTGATCACTCGGTGCAGTATATCCTAAACCTCCCAAAACATTTCTCGGTACAATAAATAGTGAGCTTACGGCAATACTTTTTTTAATAAAGGATCTTCTTTTTAATACTTTTGGCTTCACTTTCTTATTCTCCATCTAACACTTTTTATATTCTAAATATCTAAAGTACAAATAATTCAACCTAACAAAAATAATTAAGGTGCTAAAAATTTTCCCTCCCAATTATCTTTAACACTATAAACTGAACGAATATGATTAGGTCTTTTGAGCTTTAAATATTCTATTTTTCTTGCTTCAAATACAATTTTAACAAAATTATTTTTTTTTAGATTGTATTGAACTTCATCTGGATTTTTAATCTCTGATCCTGGCATTAAAATACTGGAATAATCCCTCTTACTTGATTCAGGTAAGTAGTTATATATACTTGGAGCAGTAAAAAATTTTTTTAGATTAAGATCAATAATTAGTTGAATTAGTCTTGACGAATCATAGAATAAAAATTGAGCTTCTGGGAATGATTTAAGCTCTTTTATTTTGCTTGAGCGAATATCAGAATAAATTGCAAATTCTAAATTTTTTGGATTAAAATCTCTTAACACAACCGTTCTTAGATTTGGTCCCCCTTCTTTTTTTAAAGTTGCTAATGTTAAATATCGAAAAGGGTGTTTTTTATGAATAAGAGCAGAACACAACTGCTTTTTACAATCTTCTAGAATTAAATTTAACATCTATCTTTTATTCGTTTTCATCCACTGTTGAGTTCTTAATAAAGCATTTTGTTCTATATTCTTCCAAAAGAGGTTAATATCAGCAAAATGATAGTCTTTTATAAATGATAAAAAAAATCTTTTTTTTATCCTTGGAAGTGTTGACCAAACCATCCCATCAATTATTTGAACACTCAGGCTTTTAGGGTAAATTTTTTTTTCATATCCCAAAACACCTAGATGCTTTTCTCTTGGTCCAATACGATTTTTATCCCATGTAATTGGATTTGTAACTGCCCCCCCTTTATACCACTCGTTATATTTTTTTGGTAAATGATTTTTTTTGTATGTATTCCAAGTAACAAAACCTCCAATTTCATTTGGATCCTCAAGTAAAGAAATATACTTAAATTCATTTTTATTAATTCTAGCTCCTATTAAATATGCAGCTATAAGTTTTTTTTGTAAGGGTTTACCGTCAAAGAATTCTTTTAGAAGTCTTTTTGCATGGAGTGTACCCTGACTATGTGAAGCTATTATTATCGGTCTAGATTGGTTAAAGTTTTTTAAGAAGTATTTGAATGCTTTTTTTACATCTTGATAGGCAATTACACCAGCTTGCTTTCCTTGAACTGCATATGGCTCCACAAAAATCCTGTAATGGGCTTGACGATAATACGGGACATAAAGGTTTGCGGCTTTTACCCACGCAGAAGCTTGATTAACAACTGCTTTTTCAATAACATCTTTTCTTACTGAAGGATTAAAAATATCAGAGTTCCAATTTTCATCTTTTCTATCAACAAAAAGTGTAGGATATATATAAAACACATCCGCTTCTTTTTTTTGAGGTTTTCCAACAATTCTCGATAATGAAGAATTCCATTTTTTAGGGAGAACTGCCCAACTTTTAGATTGATTGTAATCTGGAGGAGGTGGTAAATTTTCTGAACTAAATTTTGAAGTCAAGTAGGTTGCTTTACATGATATCAAAAATAAAATTAACACAAATGAAAATGAAATACTTTTCTTTTTCAATCTAAATTTTTTCTAAATATAGAGAATGTATTTTTTATAAATCTTAACCCTTATTCCAAAATTACTGTTCTTGTTGATGGATTAAATGGACTTTCAATTAATTCACCTGAAGAATTTATGAGTTCTAATTTTATTTTAATTTGCCCTTTTGGTAATCCTTCAATGTAATAGGGTGCCCAATCATCAATTAAAAACTCTTCATCATTAATAGTAGCTCTCACCTTATTACCTTCTTTTGAAATCGAGGTATTTATTAGATAAAAATCCAATAATAATTTTTTTGTGTCCTGACCAGTATAAGTTCCTTTTGGTCTGCTATAAAAAAGATATTCTTTGTCTAAATCTATTTTTTCGCCATCACCATATTGAGTGAACACATATGCATTTTTATTTTTCACTGATTCATGATAAGATCTAGATAAAAAAGCAAGTATAACACCACTGTTTGGGTTGAGTTTTTTTGTGAATTTGTTTGTGTAATGAGCCGAGTAAGGTTCATTATTTATAATTAAATGTATGTGCTGACCCTTTGGTGAATTTGCCAAGCTATAATTAAATTCAGGCTTTGTTTGAGCTCCTAGTTCATAATTTTTAACATCAAATAAAAATTCTGATTCATCTGCTAAATTTAAATTATTTAGAAATAATTGGGAGTTTTCATATTTTGGAGAGCCCTCAACTTTTGAAATAGTAATTTTATTATTATCACACGAAAATGCTAATAGTGCGGATAGTATAAATATTTTATATTTTCTCATAATTCTGCTTTTAAGCTAATTTATTGGGAAACTTTTAATTTAAAAAATAAATCAATGATTAATAATCCCATTGTCTTGTTATGTCAAGTTTTTCTTTAGCCTTGATTTCCTCTTTAGGAATAACTTTAAGAAATGAAGGGTGTTGTTCAATAGCATATTCAATTTTTTCTAAAATTTTATCCAGGCTTTCATTTTCATAATCAATTTTTAATGGATCCTTGATTATCATAGACTGAAGAATTCCTCTCTTTTTAATCATTATTCCTTTTTTGTCAAAAGAACGCCTAAATCCGTCAATCACAATAGGTATAACAATTGGTTTGAAATGTTTAATGATATGTGCCGTTCCTTTTCTAACTGGTTTAAAGGGTTTGGTGGTACCTTGTGGAAAGGTTATAACCCAACCATCCTTTAATGCCAATCCGATATTTGATATATCACTCATTTTAACTTGCCTATTTATAGTTTTACCTGATTCTCTCCAAGTTCTTTCTATTGACACAGACCCTGCATAAGCTAGAATTCGTGGTAATAATCCTGATTTCATTGTTTCTTTAGCAGCAACATAATAAATATTCAATTTTGGATTCCATAAATAACCCACGTTTCTAATACTATCAATTCTACCACTAAGACTCGCATTAAAAACATGTAGCATTGCAACAACATCTGCAAAGTATGTCTGGTGATTGGAAATAAATAAAACGTTTTTGTCTGGAAGATTTTTTATAATTTCTGAACCTTCAATTTTAAGTTCATTGAAACCTCTGTACCTTCTATGGCTCATAAAGCCCATATATCTTATCAGCCATTTTTTTAGTATTAAATAATGACCAAATGGATTTTTTTTAAACATTAGACCGTAAATTCCAAATATAGAATTAATTTTATTTAGTAGAAGCTAACAAAAACTTAAATTCTGATAAAATCATTGCAGTTGCACCCCATATAATATGTTTTTGATATGTATAACAAGGGATTTTAGAATCAGTATCTAATTCATATTTTAAATTTTTTTTTTCAATTTTTAATTTCATTAGCTGATTAATTGATAATTGTATATGGAGAGCCACTTCTTTAAAATTTGGGTTAAAAATTGGATAAAAACTTTCATGTGCTAAATATGGGCTTACTAAAAAATTACTAACGGGAATATATAAAGGTGTTAAAGGAAACAGATCTTTATCAAAGTCAATAGAAATACCCAATTCCTCGCTACATTCTCTTATAGCAGTATCTTTAAGGGACTTATCATTTTTTTCTAATTTTCCTCCTGGAAGGCATATCTGTCCAGAGTGAACACCATTGTAATCTGATCTCTTTATTAATGAAAAAAACATTTTATCATTATTTGGATAACAATAAATTAAAACCGCTGCTTTTTTAACTTTTTTTATATTAAATTTTTGTTTTGATATTCTCTTTAAGCGATCTTTTGATGGGACTGCTAAAAAATGAGCCTTTTTTCCAGGTAAAGTAAAATCACTTAATTTAGATATAAATTTTATGAACATTTTATAATCCATGTTAAATAAACAGTTTGTTTTTACTATTATTTTATCTTTTTTTTTGATAAGATGTGATTTAGCAAATGAAAAAAAAAGTTATTCAAATAAAGAAAATAATAAAGTAAGAGTAATAAAAAAGATAAATAATATTCCTAAATCAGAAGAAAAGAATAAAAAAAAGAAGGATAAAACTGATTCTAAAGAATCAGACATTGTATTAAATGATAAAAATGCAATACCATTTTTTTTTAATTACGAAAAGAATAACCCTGAAGATAAAGTTCGAATATTAACTAGATTTGGAAATATTGATATAAAATTGTTTAAAAACACTCCTTATCATAGAGCTAACTTTATCTATTTAACCAAGAAAGAATATTTTAAGAACACAACTTTTCATAGAGTAGTTCCTGGTTTTATAATTCAAGGTGGAAATTCTGATCGTTATGAAACTGCTGAAAAGAGAGGAAAAATAGGGAAATATCTTCTGCCTCCAGACACAAAAAAAGGTTATAAACATCATAGGGGTGTTGTATCCATGCCAAGTAGTGAAATTCAAAATCCCCATAAGTTAGCGTCTCCTTATGAATTTTTCATTGTTCAACAAAGACCTGGAGCATACCATCTTGACGGGAATTACACAATTTTTGGAAAAGTAACCTCTGGGATGGATGTGGTAGATGAAATAAATAGACAGAGAATAGACAATAGAGAAACTCCACTAACAAATGTATTCATTGATATAGTAATAATTGAATAAGTTTTCCTTATGTAAGATAAACATCTATCAACTTCAAACTGTATAATGATTCTTAATTATAAGTTTTTCTTATTATATTTGTCAAAATAATAGGTTTTATGACTTTAACACAGCTAGAATATACATTGGCGGTCGCAGAAGAAGGTAATTTCACAATTGCTGCTGAAAAATGCTTCGTAACGCAACCTACGCTGAGTATGCAAGTGCAAAAATTAGAAGATGAGCTTGGTGTAAAATTATTTAACAGAAATACTAAACCTATAGCTCTTACACCAATAGGTTTAAAGATATTATCTCAAGCAAAAACAATAGTTGAAGAGGCTAAGCGTATGGATGACGTTGTTTCAATGGAAAAAGGTGAAGTCAAAGGAGATTTTAAACTTGGTATTATTCCAACTGTAATGCCAACTTTATTACCATTATTTTTAAATTCATTTATCAAAAAATATCCAAAAGTAAATCTAAAAATTGAAGACTTAAATACATCGTCTATTGAAGAAGGATTAGAGAATGGAAAAATTGATGCTGGCATTGCGGCTACACCTCTTGAAAATATAAAACTTATTGAAAAACCTTTATATTATGAACCTTTCGTTGGATATATTCCTGAAATTCATCCTTTATCAAAATTAGATACAATTACTCCAATAGATATAGAAAACAACGACATTTTGGTACTAGAAGATGGACATTGCTTTAGAGACCATATCTTAAAACTATGTAAAACCACTACTATATCACAATCATTTGATTTAAAAAGTGGGAGCTTTGAAACTCTTATCAATTTAGTTAACGAAGGCCCTTGGATGACTATATTACCCTATTTACAAACTTTAAATTTATCGGGAAAAAATATAAAAAATTTGAGGTATTTTGAAGATCCCGAACCAGCAAGAGAGATAAGCATTGTTTACAATAAAAGTCAATTAAAATTACCTGTTATTGAAGCACTATCAAATTTAATAGAAGGCATTGTGAGAGGCGCTATTAAGTTTGAAAATATTCAACTTATATCACCTAAATGATTTAAACAGATAAAAAAATTACTTTTAATTCAGACTTATTCGAAACATATTCTGATACCCACTTTTTAAGTAATATTTGGTCTTCAGTACTCAAGTAATAATATGCTTTAATAAGTTCTTTCCTAAATAATTGAAGATCAAAACTAACCTTCTGAAGTATTTTTTTGTAATATCTTAAATCATTTGACATATTTACACTGAAATTATTTTGTAATAAATTTATATACTTCATGTATTATTATTTGTTGTTAAAATGTTAAAAATTATTTTTTTTGATTTATTATTAGAATAATAAAATTCTACATGAGTAAAATAAGTTTTAATTATGCCTTTATTTGATTTGTTGCAAGTTGATTAAATGTTATATTTGGCTTCATTTTTCGGGGTGTAGCGTAGCCCGGTCATCGCGCCTGCTTTGGGAGCAGGAGGTCGCAGGTTCGAATCCTGCCACCCCGACAGAATACATTCTCGGGATGTAGCGCAGCCTGGTAGCGCACACGCATGGGGTGCGTGGGGTCGCAGGTTCAAATCCTGTCATCCCGACTCGGTTAAATTAAACACAAATTTTTAATATTGTATCAAATTATAGATACTGAGCATTATTATTTTGATTGCAAAAATTTGTATGTTAGTGAAATCCTTAACAAATCATTTTCTATGCAAAAAATTATTTCAGCATTTCTTTTTTTATTTTTAAGTAGTATTGGCTGTGCTCAGAATAATCCTCCATTCATTGAAACTCCTCTCAAAAAAGACTATACCTATGAAATTATAATTGATGGGATAGACGTTCCTTGGGGAATGGCTTTTCTTAGCAACAATGAATTATTAGTGACAGAAATTTCAGGAGTATTATATCGAGTAAAAAACGGAAAAAAAACTAAGGTAAATGGTCTTCCATATATTTACAGGAGGGGTCAAGGGGGCCTTTTGGATGTAGCCTTGCATCCCGACTTCAAAAAAAATAATATTATATATCTAACGTTAGCGACTAATACTGAAGGTGATAGTAAGGGAGGAAATACTGCTTTATATAGTGGTGAATTAGAAGGAAATAATTTAAATAACTTAAAGCTAATTTACAAATCAGTTCCAAATTCAAAAAAAGGAGAGCATTTCGGATCACGCATTGTTTTTGATAAAAAAGGTCACATTTATTTTGGTATTGGTGACCGTGCAAATAGAGAAAAGAATCCTCAAGATATTAGAAGAGATGGAGGAAAAATTTATCGTTTTAACCTTGACGGATCTATACCAAAAGATAACCCATTCTTTAATAAAAAAGGAGCAAAAAAAGCAGTTTTCTCATATGGCCATAGAAATCCACAAGGAATGACTGTCCATCCTATAACTGGAGAAATTTGGGAAAATGAACATGGCCCAAAAGGTGGCGACGAAATAAATATTATTAAAAAAGGAATCAATTATGGATGGCCTGAAATAACGTATGGAATTAATTATAGTGGAACACCAATTACAAATAAAACTGAAGATCCAACAATGGCACAGCCCTTTTATTATTGGATTCCATCAATTGCACCAAGCGGAATGGCATTTTCTACATCTAACATCTACAAAAAGTGGAAAGGGAGCCTTTTTATAGGTTCATTAAAATTTGAATATTTAGAAAGACTTATGATTGAAAATAATAGAGTTGTAAAAAGAGAAAAGATTTTAGATAAAATTGGTAGAGTAAGAAACGTAGTTGAAGGACCGGATGGGTTTCTTTATGTTGGTGTTGAGGGTAAGGGTATAATTAAAATCATTCCTAAAACATGAAATATTTATTAATAATTTATTGTTCAAGTCTATTGATATTTTCTTCATCTCTGGCTCAGGAAAAAAGTAAAAATGAAAGTATTTTATCTGGTTCAGAAATTTACATTGATTTTTGTATTCGCTGTCATTTAGCAAATGGTGAAGGGGTTAAAGGTACTATTCCACCTCTTAAGAAATCTGACTATTTATTAAAAAGTATTGATAAATCAATAGCAGGACTAAAATATGGATTGAAAGGCAAAATAGAAGTCAATAATATTATATATGATGGAATAATGATTAACCAGGGTTTAGATAATGAGGAAATAGCCGATGTAATGAATTATATTCTTAATCAATGGGGTAATGAATCAGAGGAGATCATAACTCCCAGCCGTGTTTCAAAGGTTTCAAAATCAATTTTAAAATAATGAAGCAACTATGGAAATTGCAAAGTTTTAAGTCCTCTAAAAAAATAGTTTTTATATACGGAGGTATTATCTTGGGTTTCATAATATGGATGGTTTTTATTGATACCCACTCATGGATGATACATTCAGAACTTAATAAAGAAATTGAAGAACTTGAGGCAGAAAAAAAAGCATTAAAAGAAATTATAAAAAATGATAAAAAAATAATAAAACAACTACATAATATTGATAGTCTTGAACGTTTTGCTAGAGAAGAATATGGGTACAAAAAACAAAATGAAACAATTTTTATTATTGAAACAACCGACACAATGAATAATAAATAATCTTATTTTGATATTCAAATTAACTATTCTAATTGATTTTAATAATCCTTTTTTTGAGATATAAATAATTGTATTTTTAGATGTTTTTATTTAGATAAATGGGCAAAATTATAGCAATTGCAAATCAAAAAGGAGGAGTTGGTAAAACTACTACTGCAGTTAATCTTGCTGCTTCATTAGGTATTCTTGAAAAAAAAATACTTTTGATAGATGCGGATCCGCAAGCAAATGCAACATCCGGAATGGGAATAGAAATATCGGATGTAAAAAAAGGTACTTATCAGATTTTAGATCATAGTACAAAAATTTCTGGAACAATTTTAAAAACCAAAAGCCCCAATGTTGATTTAATACCTTCTCATATAGACTTAGTTGCATCTGAAATCGAATTAGTTGATAAGGAATCCAGAGAATATATGTTAAAAAACGTTTTAATCGAAATAAATAACAAATATGATTTTATCATAATAGATTGTGCTCCTTCATTAGGACTAATTACCTTGAATGCTTTAGTTGCCGCTAATTCAGTTATAATTCCAATTCAATGTGAATATTTTGCATTGGAAGGTTTAGGTAAATTACTAAATACAATTAAAAGTATTCAAAAAGTTCATAATAAAGATTTAGATATAGAGGGTCTTTTACTAACGATGTATGATACACGCCTTAGACTATCAAACCAGGTTGTAGAAGAAGTAAATAAACATTTCGGAAAAATGGTTTTCAAAACTATAATTCAAAGAAACATAAAACTAAGTGAAGCGCCTAGTTTCGGGGAAGACATAATAACATATGATGCAACGAGCAGGGGAGCTAGAAGCTATTTGTCATTAGGAAATGAAATAATTAAAAAAAATAAATAATGGCAAAATCAAATAGAAAACAAGTTTTAGGTCGAGGGCTTTCAGCAATACTAAATGACCCTGATAACTTAACACGATCTATAAATAAGAACAATTCAATCGAATCAATTGGTAAAATAATTGATTTACCTTTAGAAAAAATTATTACTAATTCTAATCAACCAAGAACTCATTTTAACGAAGAGGGTTTAAAGGAGTTAAGTAAGTCTATCCAAGAACTTGGTATTATTCAACCAATTACTGTAAGAAAAGTTGATGGAAATAATTTTCAATTAATTTCAGGTGAAAGAAGATATCGTGCAACAAAAATGGCCGGTATAAAAAATATTCCTTCATACATTCGTCTTGCAAATGATAATGAATTACTTGAATTAGCATTGGTTGAAAATATACAAAGACAAGATTTAGATCCGATTGAAATAGGTTTATCGTATAAAAGATTAATTGATGAAATTAATTTAACTCAAGATCAATTGAGTAATCGTATAGGGAAAAAGCGTTCTACTATCACTAATTATATAAGGCTGTTAAAATTAGATCCAATTATTCAAACCGGAATGAGAGATAAATTTATCACTATGGGCCATGGGCGTGCTCTTATTAATATCGAAAATAATAAAGAACAAATTGAGATTTATAAAAAAATATTAAAAAAAAATCTTTCTGTGAGAGAGGTTGAAAAACTTGTTCAAATATCAAAATCTAAAATTCCAAAGAATACAGTTTTTTCTTCACCTTTTATAAGTCAAACGGCTTTGGATTTAGAAAAATTTTTTGAAACCCCTATAAAGGTTTTTTCTAATAGACAAGGAAAGGGATTTTTAAAAATAAATTTTGAATCTCAGGAAAAGCTAGAAAATATTATAAATAAAATAAAAGGTGAAAATTAAACTAATTAGCTTATTGCTTATTTTCTCTTTAGGTTTAATATCTTCTGCTCAGGTTGAAAATACTGAGACATCAAACTTAATTGATTCTATTAATCTAAAATCGAAATATTCTAAAAGAGTTCAACTTTTGATGGCTAACCCAAACACACCATCAAAGGCAGCTTTTTACTCGTCTGTAATTCCTGGACTTGGGCAAGTATATATAGGTAAAGCATGGAAAATCCCATTCATTTATGCTGCTCTAGGAGCATCCCTTTATTATTTTAATTTAAATAATAAAGAAATGAATTCTTATCGCACAGCTTATAAAAGAAGATTAAATGGTTTTTTTGATGATGAATACTTAGAGTTAGCAAGGCCTATAACGACTGAACAACTCTTACTTGGTATGGATTTTCATAAAAACTATCGAGATATAGCAATTGCTCTTGCAGCACTTACTTACATGCTTAATATTTTAGATGCTAGTGTAAGTGCACATCTTTTGCAATTTAATGTAAATGAAGACCTATCAATATCTCCAAATCTATTTATGAATAGAGAGATTACTGGACTTCAGATCGCTTTAAAATTTTAATTATGAAAATAGCTCTTTTAGGATATGGTAAAATGGGAAAAGAAATTGAGAATCATGCAAAAAAAAGAAATCATGAAATTTCATTCATCCTAGATAAAAAATTTGAAGATGGTAAAATTAATAATTCTGATGTAGCAATAAATTTTAGTATACCAGAGGCTGCAGTTTCAAATATTAAACTTGCCTTAGAAAGAAATATTCCTGTTGTGTCTGGCACAACAGGTTGGCTTAATGATTATGATTCAATAATTTCTTTTTGTCAGAAAAAAAAAGGTGCTTTTTTATATGCACCGAATTTTAGTATAGGAGTTAATTTGTTTTTTAAAATAAATCAATATTTAGCCAAATTAATGAAACCCTATGAAAATCAATATACTACTTATCTTAAAGAAATTCATCATACAAACAAATTAGATGCACCAAGTGGAACTGCCATAACGCTCGCAGAAGAAATTTTAAAATATTATGATTATAAAGATTGGAGCTTGCAAAAAAAAGATGACACTAGTCTCCATATATCTTCTGTTAGAAAGGACGAGATACCTGGTACTCATAAAGTAAGTTATTTTTCTGATATAGACGAAATTAGTATCAAACACAAAGCATTCAATCGAGATGGATTTGCTTTTGGTGCAGTTATAGCAGCTGAATGGATTTTAAATAAGAAAGGTGTTTTTAGTATGAAAGATGTTTTAAATATCACTTAGAATCGGATTATCTGAACTTATATATTTTATTTTTAAAAGAAGAACTTATGACAATTTATCAGTGGACTTTATTTTTTTTGTTAGTTCAAATTATTCATTTTTTAGGAACTTGGAAACTCTACAATAAAGCAGGTTTTAAATCATGGCAAGCATTAGTTCCAATTCATAATGCTTTCATACTAATGAAAATAATTAAAAGACCAACTTGGTGGGTAATTCTTTTATTTATACCAACTATAAACTTGATTTTATTTTGTGTTATTTGGGTTGAGACTATTCGAAGTTTTGGTAAAAACAAAATGACCGACACTATATTGGTTATTATTACTTTAGGATTCTATATTTTTACATTAAACTACGGTAAAAATCGAGAATATATAAAAGATAGAAGTCTCCGACCGAAAACAGGTTTTGGAGAAACAATAAGTTCAATTCTATTTGCAATTATTGCTGCTACCTTGGTACATAACTACTTAATTCAACCATATATAATCCCAACAGGTTCTTTGGAAAAATCCTTACTTATTGGAGATTTTCTCTTTGTTAGTAAGTTTCATTATGGTGCAAGAGTCCCAATGACAGCAGTTTCTGTACCTATGGTTCATGATACTATACCTGGATTTAAAATTCGTTCATATCTTAAAAAACCTCAATTTCCATACTTGAGGTTACCAGGATTAAAAAAAATTGATAGGAATGATATTGTTGTGTTTAGTTGGCCTGCTGATACAGTTCGACAATTTTTCGTAAAAGAAAAAAGAGTTGACAAACCTATCGATAAAAAATCAAATTATGTGAAGCGCTGTTTGGGAGTTCCTGGTGATACATTGGAAATAATTAATGGTTTGGTCTATATAAATGGAAATAAAAATATTCTTCCCGAAAGAGCAAAAGTCCAATACATCCACTTTGCTTACAGCAAAAAGGGGATTTCATCCCGAAGATTAATTTCAAATGGATTTGAAGATTTTAATCGTACTTACAAAATTGAAAACATTACCGAAAACAGCTACCAACAAATATTACCCTACATAGTTGGTAGGATGGGAAATACAAGAGAAAATTTTAGAGTAATTACTTCATCTAAAGGACTTCCCCCTGAAATAGTAAAAAAAACAAGATTAAGAGTTAGTGAAGTTTTGGAAACCAAAAAAGAAATGACACTAACATTAAATGAAGCAAAAAGACTAAATAGATTAAATGGCATAGATAGTGTGGTAAGAAGAATAAATAAAATTAAAACAGCTAATGAAGATTTTTTTCCTAACAGGATCCCTTATGATTGGAATGAAGATAATTTTGGTCCAATAGTGATTCCAAAAAAAGGAATGAATATCAGAATTGACAAAGAAAATATTCCTCTTTATAAAAAAATAATAAATGAATATGAAAAAAATAATACTGATCAAAATAAAGTTGAGAACGTACTTAATATATCAGATTATACATTTAAAAAGGATTATTATTGGATGATGGGAGATAATAGGCATAAATCAGAGGATAGTAGGTTCTGGGGATTTGTGCCAGACGATCACATTGTAGGTAAACCAATATTTATATGGTTTAGTATTAAGGGAATTAATGATGGTATTAAAAACTGGAGTATTCGCTGGGATAGAGTTTTTTCAACTGTTGATGGTCCTGGAAAAAGAATTTCATATTTTCCTTATTTTATTTTTGTTTTTATTTTATGGCAAGGATTCACTATTTATCAAAAAAGAAAGAAGAAAAAAATATTATGAAGCAAGTTTTTAGCCCTGCTTATTTACCGAACATAGAATACTGCTTATGGTTGCTATATCAGAAAAAAGTTTACTTCTCCAAAACAACTACTTACCAAAAACAAAGCTTCAGAAACCGAACAGAAATTTATGGTGCAAATGGAAAATTAAAGTTAATTATACCAATAAAGCATACACATGCTGGAAGTAAAGCCTTAGATAGAGAGGTTTTGATATCGTATGAACAAAACTGGCAGATTCAACACTGGAAGTCATTATGTTATTCTTATAGATCATCTCCTTATTTTGAATTTTACGAAGCTAGCATTGCTCCTTTTTTTCAAAAAAAAACACTTTCGCTGTTTTATTTTAATCTAGAATTAATGAAACACTTAATGACTCTTATTGGAGAGCCTTTAATATATGAAATTGTTTCCTCAAATATTAGTGATAAAGAGCGTATGGATAATTTAATTTCTACAAAAATAAATTCTAAAAGAAAGTTTGATTCTTATACACAAGTTTTTGATTCTAAATTTGGATTTATTTCCAATCTAAGTATTATAGATGTTTTATTCAATTTAGGTCCTAGCACTTTATCATATTTAAAAAATTCCCTAAGGCCATTTTAATTTTGCTAATATTGGCTTATGATCCGATAGATCAACATCATAAGTTTTAAAATCAAGTACTTTTATATTTTTTGAAGTAAAAATATAATCAATTCTTAATGGGAAAAAAGGAAAACGGTATGTCGAGCCAAATCCACTACCTTTTTCCAAAAATGCATCAAACCTCCCTTTTGAAATGAAATTGTATATATCAGAAAAGGCATTATTATTCAAATCAGTACAAATTATTTCAGGGAATTTATTTTTATGGATTAATTTTCTAAACTTAAACATTTGATTTTTTTGAAGTGTAAAAACTTTTCTTAATTTATTTAAGATTTGTTTTGAATACTCAGAACTAAAAATGGTATCGTTTGAGTTGATTTTTAATGACTCAAAATGAATATTATAAATTCTAAGAGTATCTCTATTCCAAATTAAATCGCTTTGCATACCTCCGTTTAAAGAATTTTCAAAAACAATTCCTTTTCCATTAATCAATGGATATTTTGAAACTATACATGAACCTACACGACCCCTATTTTTGTATGGTTTAAAAATTTTAAACTTAAATTGATCAAAGTCAGGTGTCAACTCATTGTCAAATTCTTGAAAGCAAATGATATCAGGTGAATTTTTTTGAATAAATTTTTCAATTGATTCCGGTACTTTTTTGTTCTCTAACCATCTAAATCGATTAAAGGACCTAACATTAAAACTCATAATATTCAACCCTTTTGAAGTTGAAATAGCATTTGGCTTTATTTGGTAAATTAGTTGCCAAGAATCTAAATTTACCAAAAAAAATAAAATTGAAATAAGGGCAGGCCACTTTAACTGAAAAAACCAAAAAGCGAAAAAAATTAAATTAATAAAACATAAAATAGGTGTAAACAAAATTAGTAATGGAAGTTCTAGACCAAGATTAGAACTTTCAAATAACAACTGCTGAAAAATTATGAAGAAAATATTAATAAAAAGAAATGTTTTGAATAGGAATTTACTTTTTTTCATTCATAACTTTTATTTATTTCCTGCTTTAAAAAGAAAATCTTTTTCCTTTTTTGAAAGACTTTCATAACCAGAACTATTAATTTTATCTAATATCTCATCTATTTTTTTTTGATTTGTTTCAGAATTATTATCATTTCGAACTATAGATTTTTTACCAGATTTGTTTTTATAAACCATATTCATTTTTGTTTTATTGAATTGAAATAGAGTAGAAACTTTCAATACAATTCTTTCAAAAGGTAATCCAATGTCAACTCCATTTTTCAGCTTATTTGCATAAATAAAACCAAGTAAAGCTCCACCTAAGTGAGCTATATGTCCACCCGCATTTCCATATGGAATTTGTATTACATCCAACATTATAAATGCAATCCCAATATAAAGCAATTTGACATTTAGTAAAATAAGTCTAACCTCTATGTTTGGTGAATAAGTAGACATAAATATAAGTAAAGACATAACTCCAGCGGAAGAACCAATCATATATGGTTTACTATTTTCAAATACGGGAAAAAAATTATAACTAAATAGAAATAGAAGACCACCTACAATAATTCCTAAAAAATATACATTCAAAAGTGAATTTGATTTAAATAGATTTAAAAATAAACGAGATGCAAATAAAAAAATATACATGTTAAAAAAAAGATGAAAAAATCCAGAATGCAAAAAACTGTATGTTATTAAAGTCCATGGTTTAAAAACTAATTCACCAAAAGATGATGATAGCTGAAACCAAATAATGTATGAATCGATAGGAATTTTAAATAGATAAAGAAAGGTATTAATTAAAAGAGGTAAAACAAAAAATAATACATTTAAAGCTATTAGTTTTTCAGCAACATTTAATAGTTGAAACCGGTAAAGAATTTTTTCTCTAAAATTCATAAATCCCAACGGTTTTTATCAAATTGGTTCTTTTTCCAATACCAAATCATAATTAATCCAGTTACCGCTCCACCAACATGTGCAAAATGTGCAATAGGACCAATTGAATAGGAGGAAAATCCAAAAAATAGATCTCCAAGTATTAGCAATGGAACTAAAACCTTGGCTTTTATTGGAATAGGAGGAAATAATAACATTAAACGGGCATTTGGAAACAAAAAAGCAAAAGCCACAAGAACGCCATAAAGTGCCCCAGATGCTCCAACCATAACTCCATTAAAAGCAGATAATGCTGAAATTAAATTATTTCTACCTATTCTATCAACTATACTGGCAGATAAGTCGCTAGATTCAAAAAAATTTTTTATTTCATATGGGTTTAAGCCTTCTTCATTTAACATTAAAGATATATTTTCAATTTGATAATAATATAACCCTAATTGAAGTGCAGCAGCACCAAAGCCTGTAGAAAGATAGAAGAAAATGAATTTATTTTTTCCCCACATTTGTTCTATGGGTGTGCCAAACATATATAAACCAAACATATTGAAAAAAATATGTCCAAAATCTCCATGCATAAACATATGCGTCAATGGCTGCCAGAACTGAAAAATGGTGAGGAACGTGTAGTGTTTCTAGGTAACTCAATTACAATAGGTTGGGAAGAAACTAATCCAATTTTTTTTGAAAATAAAAATTATATTAATCGAGGGATAAGCGGTCAGACCACTCCACAAATGTTAGTTCGCTTTTATGCTGATGTAATTGACATTGGAGCAACTACAGTAGTAATTTTAGCAGGCACAAATGATATTGCTGGAAATACAGGACCCATGTCAATAGACATGATCTTAAATAATCTAAAATCAATGGCAGATATAGCTTTAGCGAATAATTTAAAGGTTATATTATGTTCTGTTTTGCCAGCTTATGATTATCCATGGAGCCCAAACAAGAATCCAAATATTAAAATTCCAAAACTTAACTCAAAAATCAAGAAATATGCCGAGAAAGCAGATGTGTATTATTTAGATTATTTCAAAGCCCTTGATAACGGTAATAATGGAATTGATAAGGAATTTTCCTATGATGGTGTCCACCTTACCCTAGAAGGATACAAAGTATTGGAACCTTTGGTAGAAAATGCTTTAAAAAAAGTTAAAAATAAGTTGTAGAATTTATATTAAATCATTTTTTATCTATAAGTACTAATTAAAGAGAACAAGATAAAAATACAGGGTGGTGGTCAGAAGCCCACAAACCTTTGGGAGTTCTTATTAAAACGTGCTTTGCTTCAAAAACTTTAAAATCTTTCTCAAAAATATAATCAATCCTCCTTGACGCAATTTCATCAATATTAAATCCAGTGAATGTTCCGTTAAAACTTTCAACAAAATCTGTTGGCCCCATAACATCGTAGAAGCTTTTTTTTAATATTTTGATAGGTTTTGTTTCAGGTGTTAAATTAAAATCACCAGTTAGTAATGTTGGTATTTTTTTTTGATTGGTTTTTTTTATCATTTTTAAAATTAATTTAACTGATTCTTTTCTAGCTTTCACCCCGACATGGTCAAAATGTGTATTAAAAACCATAAACTGTTTTTTTGTGCTAATTTGTTCAAAAAGTGCATAAGTACATATTCTTTCGAGTACAGCATCCCATCCCTTAGAAACTTTTTCTGGTGTTTCTGATAACCAAAAGGTATCTGATTTGATTAATTTTAATTTTGAAGGCTTAAAAAAGATGGGACTATATTCCCCTTGAGTTTTTCCATCCTCTCGGCCAACTCCAATAAATTTATATTCATTTAAAAAAATTTGTAAATCAATCAATTGATTATTTAAAACTTCCTGCATCCCAATTATATCAGGAGTATTGTTCTTGATATATTTAATTATGGTTTCCTTTCTATTTCCCCATTTATTAATTCCATCATCAGGATTGTCATATCTAATGTTATAACTTAAGATTTTTAGATTATTTTTTTTTTCAAAAAAACTATTTGCATATAAGAAGAGAAAAGTTAAAAATATGTAGCGCAATTAATTAGATTAAAATATTTAGAAAACAATATAGTAAAAACCGTTATAACTAAAAGTAATTTTAAAATACCATTATATTTTTTTTGTATTTTGATTTGTCAAACTTAAGAATAATGAAATGCCAACATTTTTTTAGTATAGCAATGTTTTTCTTTTTTTCTGGATTTAGCCAATCAGGAAAAGTTATGGATCAACTTACCTTAGAGAGTAGAATTCTGAAAGGAGAACGAAAATTTGCAGTATATCTCCCGCCAGATTACGACACCTCCACTAGAAGTTACCCTGTGTTGTATTTGCTTCATGGTTATACAGATGATCAAACTGGTTGGATTCAGTTTGGTGAAGTTCATCATATTACGGATAATGCAATAAAAAATGGAAAAGCAACACCTATGATAATAATTATGCCAGACGCAAACACTGGACAACCTGGATATACAAATGCAATGTCAGGTAAATGGAATTATGAAGATTTCTTTTTTGAAGAATTAATGCCACATGTCGAAAAAAGATTTAGAATTAAAAGAAATAAAAGATTTAGAGCAATATCAGGTCTTTCTATGGGTGGTGGTGGAAGTTTTTTATATGCTTTACATCGTCCTGATTTATTTTCTTCAGCAGCGCCTATAAGCGCTTCTTTAGGGCCTCAAACAGTAAATGAAATGAAAAATTTCTCATATGTAGGTTATTGGGGATATTCAGAATCAAACTATAATAAATCAGATTATGAAAGATTCAATAAATTAAATAACCCACTTTATCTCGTTGATCAAGAAGATTCAAAAACTCTTAATAGTGTAAGATGGTATATCGATTGTGGGGACAATGACTACCTTTACAAAAACAATAGTCTAATGCATCTGAAAATGAGAGAAAAAGGAGTAAATCATGAGTATAGAGTAAGAGATGGCGAGCACTCTTGGTCTTATTGGAGATCTGCTCTGCCTTCAGTCTTAGAATTTATTTCACAAAAATTTCATCAATAAATGATTAAACGCTTAATAATTTTATCATATTTAATAGTTTATTCTTCTTGTGGTGACAATATTATTTCAGAATTACAAGAAACCGAGACATTAGATAATTCTGATATTACTTATGGCCCCCCTTTACCATTAATAAAAATAGAAACAAATGGGGCAGAAATTGTAGATGAACCAAAAATTCCCGCAGAATTTCAAATATTTCAAGAAAATATCATTTTAGAGGAACACAACATTGGAATTGAGATAAGAGGATCCTCTTCACAATTTTTTGATAAAAAATCTTACGGTTTTGAAACTTGGGATGAAAATAACGAAGACATAAATGTTCCTCTAGCTGGATTTAATGAAGAAGAAGATTGGATTTTATATGGCCCTTACAGTGACAAATCACTAATAAGAAACGTATTGATTTATAAACTTTCAAATCTGATCAATCGTTATGCTACAAAAACTAAGTTTTACAATCTTGAAATAAATGATGAATTTCTAGGTGTATATGTTTTAATGGAGAAAATAAAAAGAGATAAAAATAGAGTCGACATAAGTAAAAATAAATCAGAAGATATAAGTGGTGGATATATAATAAAGATAGATAAAATTACCGGAGACGGAGATTCACTAAACTCTGACATTGCATTTATGTCAGAATACACACCAGCTGGAAAAAAGGGTATAAACAGAAATGTTCATTTTCTTTACGAATATCCAAAAAATGATGATATATCAGATGATCAAAAAGAATTTATCCAAGACTACTTTAGACGTTTTGAAAATTCGTTAGCATCAGAAAACTTTAATAATGAAGTTGATGGCTACAGACAGTTTATTAATGTCGATAGCTTTATCGATTTTTTTATTCTAAATGAAATATCAAAAAATGTAGATGCTTATCGAATAAGTACATTTATGCACAAAGACAAAGGGGGAAAACTTAATATGGGACCCATATGGGATTTCAACATTGCATTTGGAAATGCTGATTATTGTGGTGGAGATTTAACTTCTGGTTGGGCATACAAGTTTGGAGATTTATGTCCACTTGACGGTATGCAAGTTCCATTTTGGTGGAACAGATTAATGGAAGATCTAAGTTTTTTAGTTGCCCTTGAAGAACGCTGGACTTTTCTAAGATCTAATATATTGTCAAATGAAAATATTTTAGATTTGATTGATAAACTAAGTCTCGAAATTACAGATAGTGGTGCCGTTGACAGAAATTTCGGAAAATGGTTAATTTTAGGGAAATATATTTGGCCAAATAATTTTATAGGAAACAGACACTCAGAAGAAATTGATTATTTAAAAGAATGGATCATTGAAAGACTATCTTGGATAGATCAACAAATTATAACAATATAACTTTAAAATATGAAAAGAAGAAATTTTCTTAACTCTATTGCTTTAAGTACAATAGGCTTAAGCAGCTATGCAGCAATTAAATTTCCTTTTAAAAATTTTAATAAAAAAATTAAAATTACTCTTACTCCTTGGTCTCTAATTCGTTCAGGGTATGGTGAACATGATCCCTTGAATATTGATCTAATCAAATTTCCAAAAGTTGCAAAATCTTTAGGGTTTAATTTCATTGATCATGAAATGTTTCATTATCCAACAAATCTGAAACCGTCTTACATTTGGAAAATGAATAATGTTATGGATAAAGAGGGTATAGAGAGTGCTATTATGCTAACTGGCGGAAGAGGTGATATTGGTGATAAAGATAAATCAAAAAGGAAAAAAGCTATTTCAGTATACAAATATTGGATTGATGTAGCATCTGATCTTAACTGTAAAGCAGTAAGAAATGTTTGTAGCGATTTTATTAACATTTCACATAAAGAAAAATTAAGTTATGCAATAGAGGGTGTACATGAACTTGGCGGGTACGCAAAATCAAAGGGTGTTGACTTACTCATTGAAAATCATAATGGATATTCATCAGATCCAAAATGGATGATACAGCTTATGCAAGGTGTAAATTTAAATAATGTAGGAATTCTTGGGGATTTTACTAATTGGACTTTAGAACGTAATCCTAACACTTTTTATCCAGATCCATACAAAGGTTTTGAAATAATGGCTCCTTATATAAAAGCAATAAGCGCCAAATCAGAAAATTTCAATGAAAAAGGTGAAGAAAAAAATACTGACTTTAAAAAGATGTTTGAAATATTGAAGAAAGCCCCAAATTTCATTTTCGCTGGGGTTGAGTTTTCTGGAAATGAGACATCAAGAAATATTGGGTCTTTAAAAACTAGAGAGCTTATCGAAAAAATAGTAAATTAAAATTATCTGCTTACGTATATCCATCCTCGCTTGTCTATATTACCGTTATTTTCTAGATCCAAAGTAAAATAATAACTCCCCTCAGGTACTGTTTGATTATTTTGGTCTGAAGGCCATGTGTTTTGATAATTCCTTCTACTATAAATAAGTGAACCAGATCGATTATAAATTGATAATATATTATTTGGGTAGAAGTTAATTTTTAAAATATTAAAGCTATCATTTATACCATCTCCATTATCTGAAATAAATTCACTAATGAGTAACTCATCGTAACCATAAGGGTTTGGATCAATATTGTCTGGTATCTCGTCATTATCGCTATCAGGGTCTAGACAATCTGGAATTCCATCTTCATCAAAATCAGGACTTAATGAATTTGCGTCCTTGGGATCAGATCCACACTGAATTTCTACCTCATCACTTTGACCATCATTATCGTCATCTTCGTCACATAAATCACCCTTGTCATCTTGATCATAATTCTCTTGATCTTTATTTGGAATCTCAATGCAATTATCACAAACATCCCCAAATCCATCTTCATCAATATCAGATTGGTCTGGATTAGCTACATCTGGACAATTATCATTGAATGAAATTGGGAAGCCCAATGAAAAAGGAACTCCATCTCCATCACTATCAAGGTTTGGATATTCATTTACATTTAATGGATCAGTTTTGTAAAATATTTCTAAGTTGTCGTTGAAGCTATCATTATCATCGTCGAGATCAATACAATTTGGAATTCCATCAAAATCTGTATCTAAGGCAACATCAAATTTATCTAATGGATTGGATCCACACTCAATCTCATCCAAATCTGAAAGTCCATCATTGTCATCATCATCATCAAAATAATCAATTATTAAATCGAGGTCAGTATCTAATGGAAAGCTATTAGAATCTAAACTATCAGTTCCAACTTTATCTTCTAATTCATCTGTGAAACCATCATTATCGTCATCAGGATCCAAAACATCTATTATATCGTCGCCGTCAGTATCTATAGGGAAACTTAGCACATCTAAAGGATCAGTCCCAACTATTATTTCAATACTATCTTCAAAGCCATCATTATCATCATCTGGATCTGAATTATTCCCAATCCCATCTCCATCAGTATCATTCCATTCCTTGGGATCTAAAGGAAAAGCATCTTCGGTGTCATCAACTCCGTCACCGTCAGTATCAATGTCTGGTGAACTGTCTCCTCCTTCAGGTTCAGGGCTAGGATCAATTTCTCCACATGCATTAAAATCATCTGTTACTGTAATATTCACTGTCGTAGAAGCTGTATTTCCTGATGCATCAGTAACCGAAAAAACTATTTGTTGAACCCCAAGATCATCACATGAAGACTTTAACAAATTTAAATTTTTGCTACTTTTTAAATTAACTATCTTTCCAGTTATAATATCAACTTCTCGATCCCTTTCAACTGGAATTTCTCTTTCTTCTGATAACACCCTCCCGGATATTTCTGACCTAACACTAAAAGTCTGAATAGAACAGTTATCTGTACTACCGTTATTAATAAGGTTATATGGAATATTTAAATTAGAGTCATTGTCTAATGTCACCACAATATCTCTAGCTCTAGCTACTGGAGGTTCAATATCTAAAACCGTGACACTTTGAGTTTTTGATACCGAATTTCCAAAGGTGTCAGTTACAGTATAGGTTACGATAGTTACACCTATTGGAAATTGAATAGGAGCATTATTTCCTGAGGATGAAATCCCACAGTCATCATTTGTAATTATATTACCTAAATTTACTCCAGACGCAAAACATGATCCAATATCTGCATTAATAACTAAATTATCATTTTGAATAGTGATTGTAGGATCAGTTGTATCATTAAATGTTACTAGTTGAGTGGCTGTAACAGTGTTCCCGAAAGTATCACTTGCTGTCCATGTAACCGTTGTTGTCCCTGTTGAAAAAGAAAGTGGAGCGTCGTTTGAAAAAGTAAACGAGCAGTTGTCTGTAATTACGGGATTTCCTAAAACTATTGTACATGAATTTGACACTAAATCAGGAGGAGGTGTAATATTTGGTGGTTGATTGTCATTAACTGTAATTAATTGATAGGAAAGAGTCGTGTTGCTTGCAGAATCCGTCACTGACCATGTTACCGTAGTTGTACCTAAAGGAAAATTGATAGGTGCATTATTTATAATTGATGCGACTGTACAATTATCTCCTGTTACAGGAACACCTAAAACAACACCTGAGGCTGTACATAAATTTAAATCTGTATTTACAGTTATATCACCTGGAGCTGTATTTGAAGGAGCTATAGTATCTGAAACAGTAATTAATTGTGTTGCCGAAACAGTATTCCCTGCAGCATCGCTTACCTGCCAAATTACAGATGTAATTCCAGGAGTAAATGTGGCAGGTGCATTATTTGATGGTACTCCCACACCACAATTGTCTGTTGCTGATGCAACTCCAATATCAACGTTACAATTAGTAGAAATTATGTCGATAGGTACAGTTAAAACTGGATCTTCATTGTCTTTGACTGTTATCGTCTGAGTTACAGTAGAAGTATTACTAGCGCTATCTGTAACGATCCAAGTTAAAACGTTAACTCCATTAACAAATGTTAAAGTAGGATTATCATTCTCAACACTATTAATGGCACAGTTATCAGAAGTTGTCGGAGTACCAACATCTGAAAGTGTGAGAACTGCTTCACAGCTACCAGGGTCAGTGTCAACTTGTATATTTACCGGTGGTATAATTGTTGGAGGTATTGTGTCACTCGGAATAACAGCTAAATTCTGAGTTAAGCCTACCCTACTACCATCTGTTAATGTAGTTGAAATTGTTACTGAATAATTTGTTACAATATTTGAAGAGGGATATAATTTTGTAAAGGATAATGTTGATGTCGCTGAAGCACTAGAACCAATTTCCCCATTACCGAAATCAAAATTCCATGAATTTGCAGGTGCAGGTATTGCATTAACAATTAAATCCTCTAATCCCCAATTATCAAAGCTACTTGAGGTACTTTTGGGTTGAATCCATTGAAAAATTGTCGATGAGGTCTGAGCTCCAACAGGAATTATAATATCTTCCTGATACCATCTGTACCATGGTTTGTTTTTATTTGGATCTGTATCCCAATCTGAAAAAAACCTAACCCAACTAGCTCCATTATTTGTAGAATATTCTAAATAAACTTCTTCATCAGGTTCATCACCATCTTCACATCCATTTGCTGGATCATCAGCCCCATATCTAATCAAAAATTCTAAACTACCCCCTTGAGACACATCAACTGCAGATGTTCTTACAAACCTGATGCCTCCTGCGCCTTGTGTTGTAGCCCAAAAATAGTTAGTGTTACTAGGTGTATTTCCTGTACCGGCATTACAAGGTTGGCCAACAGTGTAAGGAGAAGACGACCATCCAACAGGTAAGTTACCATCGTTAAAATCAAACTCAGTTACACTAGTTTCACTTGGTACATATAAAACATCAAATTGAACTAGTGTACCACTGCAAGTGGTTGAGGACATGGTTGCAGTAAATTGAACTTCTTGAGCAAAGTTAAATATTGAAAATGAAAAAATTAGAACTCTAATTAACTTCAATTACTTCAACTTTATTTAAATTAAACTTTCTTATTTTTCTTTTAGAACTAGGTGAATTTTCACTTTTAAATATTTTTAAATCAATTGGATTAAATTCACACGTTCCAGCTCTAATTTCTAATGGTTTTAAAACAAAAGCAATTTTATCTTCTTCATCCGATCTCAAACCTTTAAAAAAATTAACTACCAAAGTTCTATCAGTTTTATTTTTAATCTTGATAAAATAGTATTCAAAAGAGAAATCATAAACTTTATCATTACATACCCTTGAAGTATAATAAATTTCTACTTTTTTATCTTCATGATAAAGAACCCAATCGTTTTGCTCAAAAAAACTAGTGAAAAAAAATAAAAGAGATAAAACCATCCATTGAAACTATATCCATAAATTTAAAAAAATTAAAATTGATGAATAAATATTTTAATGTTTAGAGCTGCTATTTTCGATATGGATGGTGTCATAATTAATAGTGAACATCTACATAAAAAAGCATATCAATTAATGTTTGATGAATTTAATCTTGAAGTTTCAGATAAATTATTCTCAACATTCACAGGTATGGCAACTCTTCCAATTTGTGAGAAATTATGTGATATTTTTTGTTTAAATTTTGGTGCTGAAACTCTTGTTGAAAGTAAAAGAAAATATTTCAAAAGTTTATTCAAAAATGGGATCAAATTTGAATTAATTGACGGTGTTTTAGAATTAATTGAACATTACCATCAAAATGGCCTTACATTAATTTTAGCTTCTTCAGCTTCTATGAATAATATCAATATGATTTTTGAAAAATTTGATTTAGACAAGTATTTTAAATCAAAAATAAGTGGTGCTGATTTAAGGGCTTCAAAACCACATCCTGAAATATTTGAAAAAGCAACTAAATTAACTGGCTTTTCAAAAGAAGAATGTTTTGTGATTGAAGATGCTACAAATGGTATTATTGCAGCTAAGAAAGCAGGTCTTTATTGTGTTGCTTTTAAGGGGATCGATTCAAAAAACCAGGATTACAGTCAAGCAGATAAAGTAGTAGCAGACTTTAAAGAAATTTATATTAACAAACTTTAAAGTTTTTATTGATTTAATTGTATTTGAAACGTAAACCAAAAAATAATCTAATTCCCTGATTAGAAGCAAAAACGTAGGAAGAATCAAAAGTTAAGGCATAAGGATTATTTGGTGTTGATATTACGTCCCCTTTAGAATCATAAGATACTAGAGTATCAAATGGATCAAAAGACCGTGCTATGCTATTTGGAGGAGGTGTAAAATTGAAAAGATTTTTAACACCTCCAAAAGATTCAAAATTATTATTCCATGATTTTGTGAACTGTAAATTTAATATATGAAAGGTTTTTGAAAAAGTTGGTCTGGGGTCTAATGGACCAAGGATGGGTAGTTTTAGTGGGCCTGTCGAATTTCCGGAAATATCTAACTTAAAACTAGAAGAAATCCAATTTTTTTCAATTCTCCATACTCCTCTTATTCTTTCTGTCAGATATGGAATAGTTTTAATGTTATTTTCTAAAATATATGAATCAATAAAAGTTCCACCAATGTTAAGACGAATTCCATTTTGAGTCAAAAGATTTAAATTTATGGATGCTCCTTGATTTGTCGAACTACCTTTCAAATTGTCGTATATAATTTTGTTTGGATCTGTTTCATAATCCGGAATAATTTTATTTGAAAATTGTGTATTAAATAGACTAAAATCAAGGTCTAATAAAACCCCTTGTTTCAAATAAAATTTTTTAAAAAAGTTAATATTGAAATTCCATGAACGTTCAGGATTTAGATCTTCAAGAAAAATAACTTCTCTGGCTCCTGTTAAAGCAGCATGATCCTCAGTGAATACTTGAACTACTCTGTATCCAGAACCAAAACTAAGTCTTAAAGATGCACTTTTATCATTACTGCTAAGTTTATAATTTAATCTCGGAGTAATTATATTTCCGTGTAATGAATTGTAATCATATCGTAAACCCATTAAAAAGACGTTATTAGTATTAAACTCTATCTCGTCTTGAAAAAAAATTCCTGGTAGGTGTGTTATAGAAACTTTATTTAATGATAGTTTCTCATCAAATGTTGCTACTGTACTATCATCATATAAAGTGTATCTGTAAGAAGTACCAATTAAAATTTTATGATACTTAATATTTTTTGACCAAAGAAATTGTGAAAAACCAACGGTTTGATTCGCGTTATATGGTAATAGTCCATAAAATGAATTTTGAGAATGATCATTAAAACTAAGTTGAAAAGAAAAATTTTGGTTAAATATATAATCTCCAAACAACTCAAATCTTGATGTATAAATGCTCTCTCCATATATTTGATCACTACCTCTGTTTTCCCTTGACCAATTCATTTGACCTCCCCAACGGTCTTCGTATAAATATCTTCCAACAATATTAAATTTTTTACCAATTTTAATTTTATTAAAAATTGATATACGGTCCTGAAGAGTCAAATCTGTAAAACCGTCTTGATTTTTATCTATGGGGTTGGAATAATTAAAATAATTAATTCCAAGAAGTCCCGAGCTGTTATTTGAAAGTCTGTATTTAAATCCAATATCAGTGTTAACTTCACCCCATCCTGTAACAAAAGATTCGACATTAAGGATCGCGGTATTTTCGGGTAATTTGGTAATCAGATTAATTACCCCGCCGATTGCCTCAGAACCATATAAAGTCGATACTGGACCTTTTACAATTTCAACTCTTTCTACAAGAAATTGAGGAATGCCTGAAAAACCATAAACAGTTGACAATCCACTTACAATGGGAAGACCATCTATAAGCACCATAGTATAACTACCCTCTTGTCCATTGATATGAATATCACCTGTATTACAAATATTACAGTTTAATTGAGGACGTATTCCATTGATGTTTTCCAAAGCTTCAAATACTGTTGATGTTGGATTTGCATTAAAAAATGTTTTACTGTAAACCTCTACAGGTGTTGGACTGTCTAATTTTGAAACTGGTTTTAAGGAGCCGGAAATCACAACTTCATCTAAGGTTTTATCTGGTAATAATCCTACAATTCCAATATTATAATCTTGATTATTGAGATTTATTAATATTGGTTCAAAGCCTACAAATGAGAATACTAATTTCGGATTTTCTAATTTTCCAACGTTTATTTTAAATATTCCTTCTTTATTTGTAATTGTTCCTTTGCTTGTACCTTTTAATAAAACAGAAACTCCTTCTAAAGGTTGTTCATCAAATAATACTTTTCCATAATAAATAGACTCTTGTGCTAATGCAACGTGAAACAAAAAAAAGAAAAATAAATACTTAAAAAACATTATATCGATCATGGTGTAAAAATAATTAATAGTTTTGCACTACAAAACATTTTTTATGCAAAAGACAATCGAAAAAGAAAACTATTTGAAGGCTATATTTAAAATGGATGAAAAAAATCAAAAGATTACGGTTACATCTTTAGCTCAGCATTTTAATGTAAGTAAGTCAACCGTATCTAACATGATTAAAAAGTTAATTGCAATGAATCTTGTAAATAGCAAACCGTATAAACCAATAGTTTTAACAAAATTTGGAAGAAAAACAGGAACACAAATTATTTCAAAGCATAGATTAATTGAGCTTTATTTGTTTAAAAAAATGAATTTTAATGAAGATGAAGTACATGAGATTGCTGAAGAAATTGAGCATATAAAGAGCACAAAATTTTTTTACAGAATGCAAGAAATTTTGGGAGATATTAGAATTGATCCTCACGGCTCTAAAATTCCAAAATGTGATTTTTAAATTTGTAAATTAATTCTTTTTTATGTGTTTTCATTTTAAACAGTCAAAGTCTGACAAAGAATTCAGAGAAAAAAACTTTAATGGGAAACCATTAAAAGGGATTTATAATGGATTCGATTTCCCTGTTGTCAGTACAGTAGCTGATGATGATCCATATTTTTTAAAAAAAATGAACTGGGGTCTTATTCCTAATTGGTCAAAAACTGATGAAATAAGAAAATTCACTCTTAATGCAAGATATGAAACTATAAATACAAAACCTTCATTTAAAATGGCTCGACGTTGTTTAATCTTTGCTGACGGTTTTTTTGAATGGAAGTGGATTGATGCTCAAGGAAAAAGAAAACAAAAATATCTTGTTGAATATCCATCCTCTGAATTATTTGCCTTTGCGGGTCTTTATGATAATTGGATGAATATGCTTACTGGAGAAATAATGACAACTTGTAGTATTGTAACAACTGAAGCTATTGGTATTATGAGAGAGATTCATAATTCAAAATATAGAATGCCCATCACATTAAATGAATTTCAACAAAAAAAATGGTTGTCTAAAAATGAAATAGATTTTTTTTCAGATTTTAAGACCCATAAATTTTAGATAGAGGATTATAATAAATTTAATGCAGCTCTCTTATAAAATTTCTATAAAGTATGCTTTTCCGTGATTATCCTGGATACAAATAGAACCACTTGAATACATAGCAAAATAAATTATTAAATCATCTTATAAACGAGTTTGATAGTCAAATATATAATGATAATAAATTATCAGATGAAAATTATATTGTGGTCGGCCAGCTTTGTTTAGATAAAGAGTATAGAGGAATGGGTTATGTTGAAAAAATGTATTCACTATTTAGAAAAACATATATAAGTCATAGGTACTGCCTAACCGCAGTTGATTTAAAAAATAAAAGGTCTAGTGCTATACACAAGAAATGTGGTTTTGTTCGTATTGGACAATTGATGCTTGATAAAAATCCAGGAGAGATAATATTCTGGGATTTAAAAAACTAATTTTTATTTTAAGGCAAAGCTTTAATAAAACCTGTAACACCATTAAAATAATTTTCTTGATCGTCATACATGCTCCAATGACTTCCGTTTGGACAGTGCAGGTAAGAACCATTTTGAACTTCTTTACTCATCCATTCCATTTGTCTTGGATCCATAGTATCATGCTCTCCTCCAATGGTAAGGACAGGTATTTTTAATTGTTTTAAATCATTTTTTCTATCCCAATCCTTGAGCACAGCATCGCCCACCACACCAAATTCACTTGGTCCTTGCATCCTTACATATATATCTTTATTGAGATTCGTTAGGCTTCTTAAAACAGGATTAGGCCAGTTCTCAAGTGGCATCCTGAGGACATGTTTAGGATAATAATGATTTTCAATTAATGATAAATATTCAGTATTACTGTAATCTTCAACTGACTCATATTCTCTGATTCTTTTTAAAACCTCAGGATCTAATTTTGGAGCAAGTACATTATTTGCATAATCAATATAATCAGGAATAGAGGGTACCATGTTCGATATGATAAGGGCTTTAAGATTATTTTGATATTTAAAAGCATACTCTAAACCTAAAATACCTCCCCAAGAATGACCAAGAATTATAAAGTTTTCCTTATTCAATTTAAGTGCTTGTCTTACTTGTTCGACCTCGTCAACAAATCTAGCTATGGTCCAAAGCGATTCATCCTTTGGTTTATCACTAAACTCGGATCCTAATTGATCATAATAATAGAATTCTATGGACTCCTTTGGAAAAAACGACTCTATTGCCTGAAAGTATTCATGATTTGCGCCTGGACCTCCGTGCAAAAGCAAGACTTTTTTTGTGGGGTTGTTTCCAATTCTTTTTGTCCATACATTAAATTTACCAATAGGTGTGTTAATAGGAATAATTTTTACACCCCCAGAAAGTTTATCACTCCTTTCAGAATAATCAAGGTAGCTGTTTGATTTATTTGAATTTTGACAGCTTAATAAAGATATTGAAATTAATAAAAGTAATTTTTTCATTTTTTGTAAATTTTTTAAAAAAAAAGCCAAGTTAAAACTTGGCTTTTTTTGTATTTATTCATTTTCTGTTAAAGGAATCGGGATTATATTAAATATCTGGTCACCAGGTCTGTCAATTGGAAGAGAAAGTGATTTACCAAATCTTCTCAAATCATACATCCTATGGTTTTCACACCAGAAAGAATATCTTCTTTGATTCAATAACTCATCGATTAGAGCAGATTCTGTTGATGCACCACTATATGAAGGTAAACCGGCGGAAGTCCTAATTACATCAATAGCTTTTATAGCTTCTGTTGAATTAGAAGGGATATTTGCTTCAGCATATAAAAGGACGAGTTCTTCGTTTCTAATAATATCAATAGGAGATATATTTGATGCATATAATCTAGTCTGGTGAGTCCCATTTAATCCGTCTTGGGTAGTTGCGTCGGATCTAATTATAGTCTTATTTTCAACTCTTTTGTCACCAGGCTCAGCGTCAGCAATAAAACTGTTATGAACAATGATTTGATCACCATTATTGTCAACAATTTTATATAAACCATTAACAAAATCCCCAGCAGATAAACTAAATACATGTTTAGGTCCAGTCTTTAAGTCTCCGTTTAAGTCAAAAAACGATGAACTAAGAGCGGCCAATGCATCCGTTTTATTTCCTGAATAAACAAGTGCAACAGCCTTCACAGCTCTATTAAACTTTGAAAAGCTTGATGGAGTATCAAAACCATCAAACCCAGCTAACGGAAAAGAAAAACTATCCCCTGCCGCACTTAAATCAGATAATGCACCATCTAGTATGGTAGATACCTCTGATAAAACGTCGGCTTCAGCTAGTATTGGTCCTGGATTAGTAGGATCACTAACATCTACTCTTGCCGAACCGTAGGATTTAACCAACATAATAAGCTGGTGTGCTATTACAGTTCGTGCAAAACCTTTATAACCAGCTGCTTCTTGGACACTAACAGAAGTTGTGTTGTCTAATGCTTCTAATAAAATATTAGCATTTTTTATAGTTCTGTATTTTGATGCCCAAACGCTTGTGGAATAAAAAGAGTTGTTATCTAAGGTGGCACCATTAGCTCCTAATAAGTCACCTGTATTTCTTGGATCAGCATCAAACTTATACAGCTCTCGAGCCATAGTTCCTGTATGAGTTGTTTGACCTGCTACTCCACCACGCATTCCAGATTCAATACCCACTACAAGGTTATTTAGTTGGTTAACAGATGCGTCAGTTAAGACACCTTCTAAACTAGGTCTGTTAGGGTCAAATTCTTCATCGAATGTACATGACAAAGAAATTAACGTTGTCACCATTAAGCTCAAGATGACTAATTTTTTTATTGAGAATTTAAAATTTTTCATATCTAAATATTAAAAGTTTACGTTTAGGCTAAATAAAAACTGGCGTGAGTTTGGATATGGTGTTACCTCTATCCCACTCGATAAGCCTGCTCCACCATTAACGGAGGTTTCAGGATCATAACTTGAGTAATCAGTTATTGTAAGTAAATTTCTACCCGTCAACCCTAGCCTAACATTTGAAATATCTCCAGAGAGCCAAGAAAAAGTATTTTCTGGCAGGGTGTAATATATCCCAGCCTCTCTTAACCTCATGTAAGCTGCAGGCTCGATAAAGCGCTGTGCTACAAAGCCTAGAGACGCTCTTTCCTGCCCTTCAGGAGTATCTAGGTCAGCAGTCACACCACCTAAATCGGTAAGTAGTTTAGACAAGTTTATATTTTCGCCACCCTCTTTCCAATGAATTAAGAATCCAACTTCTAAATTTTTTGAAATTGTAAAATTATTGTTGAATGAAATCTGAAAGTCTGGTTCAACATTACCAATCTGTGTAGGTACCCCATCAATATTACCCGCTAACTGAGTTACAGGCTGGCCTTCTTGTATGTAAAAAGTTCCAAGTCCTAAACCAAAACCTGCTCCAGGTTGAGGAAATGCAGGTACATCTAACCTTGTAATTTCTGACCTATTTAACCAGAACTGAATTCCACTATTCCAGCTGAATCTGTCATTATCAAAAGCGTTAATGTTAATACCTACTTCTAATCCTCGGTTCTCGAGATCAGCTAGGTTAGTTGTTTCTCTTGAAAAACCACTGGAAGTAGGTAAGGACCTACTTAAAATAAGATCCTGAACATTTCTGTTGTAGTATGTAAGCTCAAGTCCAATTTTTTCAACAAATCTTAAATCAACTCCTACTTCTAACTCCTGAGATGTTTCAGGCTCTATATTGGCATCACCTCTAAGTGATGCAATAGTTGATCCACCAACACCACCTATAGCTACCGAATTCAGACTTGTGAAAATTGAACCGAATGAAGCTGATGAACCCGTTTCACCATACGCCGCTCTTAGTTTTAACTGGTCAATTGTACTGTTGTTCCAGTTTCCAAAGTTTTGAATATTTACAGCTAATGAGGCTTTTGGGAATCCATAAAATTTATTTGAATCACCATTTAAGGATGATTTATCAGCTCTATAACCAACAGTGGCTATAAATTGGTCCTTATAGTTTCCCTCAATTTGTCCAAAATACCCAAATTCTTCAATCTCTGATTGTGTTTGACTTATTGCTTGAGCAGAACCTTGGCCAAGAGTAGTTTGTCCAGGAATTAGTTGTGTTGCTTGATTAAAAACAACGTCTGCGTCTCTTTTCAAGTAGGAGACACCTCCTTGTGTAGTTAAAGCTAATGCACCATTAAGTGCATCTCTGTTCCAAACACCTAAGCCTAAAAGGTTATAGTTTTTAAAATTATTCTTACCTACTCCAATAAATCCATTATCACCACCATTTTGGGCTTGATGAATTTCTGGCACATAAACATAAGTTTCATTAGCTAAAAAGTCTAGACCCCCACTCCATATCATTCTAAGTCTATCTTTTTCACCGTCTATAATTTTTGTGGTTAGCTTTAAACTCTGAATCAACCTATTATTATCATCATCATTTCTTGCTTTGTCTCTTACAAATAGAGGATTACCAGCATAATTTGGGTTGTTTGGGTAATTACCAGCAGTATCAGGGTATAGGTTAATCCAAGGTCTTGTAAAGGCAAGTGTGTAACCATAACTTAAACCACCTTCATTTTCGTTTCCAGTAAAACTCCTTCTAGATTGGCCTTGAATAAAGTTTGAGGAAGATGACAATTCAAATGTATTTGATATTTTGTGATCAATATTTGCTCTAACAGAAAATCTGTCAAAACCAGTATATTTGATTATACCTTCTTCATCTCTATATGACGTACCAACATAAAATTGTGTCTTATCATTACCTCCTGAAACACTTAGTTTGGTATCAGATATTATACCCTTATTTCCATAAACTTCATCCTCATAATCGATTAAACCAAATGTATTAATCGCATTGTTATATTTTACCACTTCACTGGCGCCAAAGGCAGCTTCAACGCTAGATGCTGTCCAATCTCTCATTCCTAACCTGTTAGAAATTTCTGCAAAACCTAGGTTTTGAGTAAGACTAACTTTAGTTTTTCCAGCTCTACCCTTTTTGGTTGTTATAATAATAACTCCAGCATTTGCCCTAGTTCCATAGATTGCAGCTGCTGAAGCTCCTTTCAAAACTTCAATATTTTCAATGTCATTTGGATCTAAATCTGCAATTCTGTTTGGAGCATTTTCTTCACTTCCTCTATTAGCACCAGATGCGAACCTCAATCCAGAAGGAATTTCATTATTGTTTAAATAAACACCATCAAGTATGAATAATGGTTGGTTATTACCATTAATTGAGGATATTCCTCTTAATCTCAATGCAAAGCCCCCGCCAGGTGCTCCTGATGAGGAGGTAATATTTACACCAGGAATTTTTCCATAGAGTGCACCATCAACTGTACCTTGATTCGTTTTACCCACAAGTTCCTCGTTAGATACTGTCGCAACAGCATTAGCTAGATTTCTTCTTTTAACACTTGTACCAAGACCAGTAATTACTACTTCGTCAAGGATTGTATCCTCTGTTATCATTGTAATTGTCATAGAGTCACCTTTTACAGGGACTGTTTGTGTCTGAAAACCGATGAACGAGAAAATCAGACTATCACCCTCTGAGGCATCGATTGAGAAGTTCCCATCGAAATCTGATGTAGTTCCAATTTGTGACCCCTCAACAACAACTGTAACACCAGGAATTGGATTAGAATCTTCATCTTGTATGTTTCCTTTTATCTGTTGCGAAAAAGCAAAACCTCCACTTAAGAGAAGGAAGCTTAATACAACAAATGAAAAATAATTTATTAATTTTTTCATTTCTTTTAATTTTGAATCGCCTAAGGTAATATAAATTACTAAACAACAATGTGTATTTTGATTTTATGATTCATTACTTCCAAAAAATATAAAGCAATTATAATACTCACACTTGAGGTCACTCTTTATTGTTACGTTTTAGACAAACTTAGTTTTAATATTGTTTAGGTGGTGTTAGCAATTATCTATTTCTAGTTAAAATGCATTTTCATTCCTTCGTGTGATTGTTTAAATCCCAATTTCTCATAAAATTTTATCGTTTTCGGTCGTTTTTTGTCTGTTGTTAATTGAAGTAAATGTGCATTGCGTTCTTTGGCTCTCCTAATTGCCCATTCAAACATAATTTTTCCAATTCCTAGTCCTCTTTTATCCTTTCTAATTCTAACAGCTTCAATTTGTGCTCTAATTCCACCGCGATAAGTCAGATATTGTATGAATGACAGTTGTAGAGTACCAATTATTTCCAAATCTTCATTTTCAACAACTATTAATTCTTGATTTTCGTCAGAATTTATTTTTTCAAAAGCCTTAATGTATTCAGTAGGGAGTGGAATTTGAAAATTTTCTCTTTTCTTTCCAAGTTCATCATCAGCAATCATTTCTAAAATTGCCAAAATATCATTTTCTGTTGCTTTTCTGTATTTCATTTTAAATTTAAAGTTTTCACTTTTTGTTGACTCAAAACTAAATAGAATAGATTACATATCAAATCAATCCCAGTTCCCAATAGAAAAACCTTTTGTCTAAAAACCCATGCCCCCTTGGTATTTAGAATAAAAAATGCCTGATAAGTTTTAGCTATTACTTTTTTAGTAGAATAATATGATTTGTTGCCAATATGTTGCCATTATGAAATAAAAAAATCCGCAATCTAATGTAATATTATTAGTTACGGATTCTCTAAGTACTCGGAGCGGGACTTGAACCCGCACGACCGCAATGGTCATTGGATTTTAAGTCCAACGTGTCTACCAATTCCACCATCCGAGCATTTGACAGAGCGAAAGACGGGATTTGAACCCGCGACCCTCACCTTGGCAAGGTGATGCTCTACCCCTGAGCTACTTTCGCGTTCTGGAATGTAAATGTAAAATAATTTTATTTTTTACTAAATTATAGGGCAACATTTAAATTAAAAAATCAAAATGCTTATTAAACAAACAAAAATATAATCATGCAAGATTTCTGTATTAGATTTTTTTCATTAATAATCTTATCATTAAATATTAACGCTCAGAACGAAAAAAACATAAAGATAAAATGGTACTTGGTAAAGATTTATTGAAAGAAAGAGGATGATAGTTTTTCTAGTCCTTCTTTTGAGATAACTTTCTCTTTATATTATTCAATTGCATTAAAGCTTCAACGGGAGTAATATTATCAATATCTAAGTCTTCTATTTCTTCTCTAATTGCTTCAAGAACTGGATCTTCTAAATTAAAAAAACTAAGTTGTAAATCAGGATTCCCTTTCTCACTTAAATCCTTTTTTTCTAAAGCGTGATTAGATTCAAGTATTTTAAGTTTTTCCTTTGCAGTTTTTAATACGTTTTGGGGCATTCCAGCCATTTTTGCTACATGTATACCAAAACTATGAGCACTCCCGCCTGGTAATAATTTCCTTAAAAAAAGAACATCTTCTTTTGTCTCTTTTATTGAAACATTGAAATTTTTTATTCTTTTAAAAGTTAAATTCATTTCATTTAATTCGTGGTAGTGTGTTGCAAATAATACATGGGGTCTAAAAGGATGTTCATGTAAATATTGTGCAATCGCCCACGCAATAGAAACTCCATCATAAGTACTTGTTCCACGACCTATTTCATCTAATATTACCAAACTTCCTTGCGAAATATTATTCAAAATAGAAGCTGTTTCATTCATTTCAACCATAAAGGTTGATGCCCCCATTGAAATATTGTCACTAGCTCCTACTCTAGTAAATATTTTATCAACTATTCCTAATGTTGCTTTTGTAGCTGGAACAAAACTTCCAATTTGAGCAAGTAAAGATATTAATGCTGTTTGACGAAGAAGAGCAGACTTACCTGACATATTAGGTCCTGTAATCATCAATATTTGTTGATCTTCACTATTTAGTCTAAGATCATTAGAAATGTAAGGGCTGTCAACTGGCAATTGCCTTTCGATTACTGGATGACGTGCACCTTGAATGTCTATAAAATTTTCACTTTTTATACTTGGGCAACAATAATTATTTCTAATCGCTATTTCTGCAAAACAATAAAAAACATCAAGATTTGCAATGGCAATAGCATTCTCTTTTAATAATTCTAAATTGTTTTTTAAGAAATTTATCAACTCTTCAAAAAGTTTTTGTTCCAAATTCAAAATTTGTTCTTCTGCCTGAAATATTTCTGTTTCAAATTTTTTAAGCTCTTCAGTTACATATCTTTCAGCATTTACTAAAGTTTGCTTACGAATCCATTCAATAGGTACTTTATCTTTGTGAGTGTTACGAACTTCAATGTAATATCCAAAAACATTATTGAATGCAATTTTTAATGAAGGTATTTTAGTTCGCTCTGACTCTCTTCTAAGCATATCGTCTAATTCTGATTGAGAGTTGTAACGTAAGTTTCTTAAATGGTCCAATTTTTTTGAAAATCCTTCAGCTATAATATTCCCCTTTGATGTTAGTACTGGCGCATCAGGATGTATGGTTTTTTGAAGAGCTTTCAACAAGTGCTCGCAAGACTTTAAATTTTGAAGTTGCTTTTTTAAATATTTAGTAGTTCCACTACTTATATTTTCTTTTATTTCTTCAACAATATTGAGAGAAAAAGATAATTGATTCAGAGCTCGTGGACTAATTTTCTCAGTTGCTATTTTTGCCATAACTCTTTCTAAATCAACTATATGATTTAATTTTTCTCTGACAAATCCTAATATGGATTCATGTGATATTAATTCTTTTACAATATTTTGACGAATTTCTATTTGTTTAATTTCTTTTAATGGAAAAGCAATCCACTTTCTAAGTAATCTCCCGCCCATCGCTGTTTGTGTTTGGTCAATTACATTAATGAGTGCAATACCCTCTGGATGATTAGGATAAAAGAGCTCTAAATTACGTTGAGTAAAATGATCAAGCCAAACATGGTTATCTAAACTATGAGGCGTGATTTTATTGATATGTTGAATTTTATCATGTTGTGTTTCGGTAAGATATTGCATTATTGCACCTGCAGCAGAAATACCACCGTCATATTTTTGAAGACCAAAACCTTGTAATGAATTCGTTTTAAAATGATTTATCAATTTTTCTCTTGCAGTACTAATTTCAAACACCCAATCTTCGATAAAAAAACAAGGATAATGTTTTCCAAAAACTTGTTCAAATAATTTCTTTTTTGGTTTAGCAACCAATATCTCACTTGGGTCGTAACTTTGAAATAATTGCTCAATTTCTTCAGCACTCCCTTCTGCGACAAAAAATTCACCGGTTGATATATCTAAAAAGGAGACACCCCACTTTTTATTAAAAAAAACTGATGCTAAAAAATTATTTTTCTTTTGGTCTAATACGTCATCATGAAGTGAAACACCTGGTGTAATTAATTCTGTTACTCCTCTTTTAACAATTTTGTTTGTTAGTTTTGGGTTTTCTAGTTGATCACATATAGCGACTCTGCATCCTGCCTTTACTAGTTTAGGTAAATAATTATTGATGGAATGATGAGGAAAGCCTGCTAATTCAGTTTCACTTGTACTACCAGCACCCCTTTTAGTTAAAATAATACCTAAAATTTTTGAAGCTTTAATTGCGTCTTCTCCAAATGTCTCATAAAAATCACCAACTCTAAACAGCAGTAATGCATCTGGGTACTTGCCCTTGATACGATTATATTGCTTCATTAATGGAGTTTCTTTTACCTCTTTCAAAACAAATTATGGATTTTTACGAATGTATTTTAAA
>CACMUP010000007.1 GCA_902616905.1 uncultured Bacteroidota bacterium | reverse complement strand
CCTTTTGGCAAAAAAACCTTTGCAACATTTCGGCATCCCAGACCAAAATAATTAAGTATGTCGTTACCTAAAGCAAAAAGTTCATCTTCAGTTTCATTTCCATCTAGTATAGCAATCCCATTTCTGTTTTTTCTTAAAAGATTTGGATAAGAACTAAAATAATACTCAAAATAACGAGTTGAATTATTAGAACCAGTTGCAATTATAGCATCAAAGTCCAATTTAATTTTAGAAACATAATCAAAACTAGAGGCTCCTATTTTATTTTCTAAGAAATTTGTCATGTATGGGAGAAGCACCTCATCTTTTGAAGCGCACTTCACCAAAGCAGAGTTTCCAGTTACCCAAACACAAATTAGATCATGAAATCCAACCATAGGAATATTTCCTGCAAGAATAAGACCAATAACCCGAGGTTTTTTTCTAATATTTTGATATTTGCTTAACCACTTTTCAATATTTTTTGATTCTAATGTATAAGCCCAACTTTTTAAAGCATTAGTGATACTTTCTCTAGTAAACCATTTATTTAAAATAATTGACTTTTCAATACAATTGTCCAATTTGGAATATTTCGGGTTATTGTAAGAATAATTTTTAATGTGAAGCCCTAAATTTACAAGAGCCAAAATTCGTTTTGAGTTAATATTCATTTGTCTTGTTCAAGAAAATTTAAGGTCTTATTTTTACACAAATGTAATGAAAGAATATTGCTATGGCTATCATTATTACTGACGAATGTATTAATTGCGGAGCATGTGAACCTGAATGTCCTAACACAGCTATTTATGAGGGAGCAGAGGATTGGCGTTATCAAGATGGAACATCATTATTAGGTGAAGTAATACTACCAAACGGTAAAAATATTAACGCAGATGTTTTTCAAGAGCCTGTATCAGACGAAATATATTTTATTGTTCCAGACAAGTGTACTGAGTGTAAAGGATTTCATGATGAGCCTCAGTGTGCTGCGGTTTGCCCTGTTGATTGTTGTGTTCCAGATAATGATAATCAAGAATCTGAGGAAACGTTACTTGGAAAACAAAAGTTTATGCATCCAGATAATTAAGTATAATTGGGTTTTTCCAATTTATTAATTCAATTGAATTTTCTTTTAGTTTTTTTTTACATTTTTCACTTGAAAAATAATAGTAATCTTTTGACCTCCAGTCTGAACCAAAGTTTGGATGATCTAACGTAATCTGGTCCATTTCATTAGTTTTTAATGCAGGGTGAATCAATAAAAATGAAATGCCTTCAGTTAATTCATCTATAACATTATCATAAAAACTAAAAAGACCTTTACTTTGGAAAATATCATAAGAACACATAAAAATTGATTCAAAGCAAGTCGACTCAGGTAAAATAAAATTATTTGGATCCTCACCTATAAGTTTGATTAATTTTCTGCTTAAAAAAATGGGTAGTTTATATTCTTTGCCAAGCTTAATATAAATATCAATTAAATCCTGTCTCAAGCCTAAAGTAAACATATGTGAGTCAAGGTGGGAAGGCTTTAAGCCCATATCTAAAACTATTTCAATTTGTGTTTTTAGTTCTATATATACCTCATCTGCTTTCGCATTTTTTTTTATTAAATCTCTCTTTGGATGTAAATATCCATTTTCATTCACTAAAGAATTTACTTTACTAGGGGGTGCACATGGTTTAAATGGATAGTTTTTCCATTCCCCCGTTAAAGTGAGATGTATTCCATAATCTAATTCAGGGTTTGATAGACAAAATTTTGCCATATCGAAGTACCAAGGGCATGGCACCATAAGACTAGTTGAGCTTATACTACCATTCATCATACCTAGTTGAGTAGCTTTGTTTTCTGCCCATGATAGACCAGCGTCGTCAGCATGGATCATTAAATATTTTTTTGATTTCATTTTTGCTTTTCTCAATACTAGATAATTAAAAATAACAAAAAAGAAAACCTATTTTTACATAAAAAATTATATGAAAGCTGGTATTGTGGGCCTCCCAAATGTTGGAAAATCAACACTATTCAATTGTTTATCAAATGCAAAAGCACAAAGTGCAAATTTTCCATTTTGTACAATTGAACCAAATTTAGGCGTAGTAAATGTTCCAGATCCACGACTCGAAACATTAGAACGACTTGTAAAGCCTGAGAAAGTCCAGCCTGCTACTGTAGAAATTGTCGATATAGCGGGTTTAGTTAAGGGGGCGAGCAAAGGAGAAGGACTGGGGAATCAATTTTTGGCAAATATCCGTGAAACAGATGCTATTATTCATGTTTTACGTTGTTTTGACAATGATAATATTGTTCATATAGATGGCTCTGTGGATCCAATAAGAGACAAAGAAACCATAGATATCGAATTACAATTAAAAGACCTTGAGACTATTGAAAAAAAACTTGAAAAAGTGGGCCGTTCTGCTCGAACAGGAAATAAAGAAGCCTTTAAAGAGCAAGAGTTATTAGAAGCGGTTAAAAGTGCTTTAGAGTCTAGTAAAAATGTGAGGAGTTTGGAACTAAAAAACGAAGCTCGTCTTGAGTTTATCAAACCTCTACAGTTGATCACTGACAAACCTGTATTATATGTTTGTAATGTTGATGAAGGTTCCGCAAAGACCGGGAATAGTTATGTAGAAAAAGTTAAAGACGCACTAACAGATGAACAAGCAGGTTTTTTATTACTTGCTGTAAGTACAGAGGCTGAAATAAATGAATTAGAAAGCTTTGAAGAACGCCAAATGTTTTTGGAAGATTTGGGACTTGAAGAAGCAGGAGCTCCAAAGCTAATTAGAGCGGCTTATAATTTACTCAATCAGCAAACCTATTTTACAGCAGGGGTAAAAGAAGTTCGTGCTTGGACTATACCTGTAGGTTGTACCGCCCCTCAGGCTGCTGGTGTTATCCATACTGATTTTGAAAAAGGGTTTATTAGAGCAGAAGCAATTAGTTATTCAGATTACGCTCATTACGGTTCAGAAAATAAAGTTAAAGAGGCAGGTAAAATGCGTGTAGAAGGTAAAGACTATATCGTTAAAGATGGAGATATTCTGCACTTTCGTTTTAACATCTAGTAATTGATCGCTATGCAGGTTTCTCTATCTCACTTTAGAATACTGATTCGCATAATTGGGTTTACGGCAATACTTCCATATCTTTTTAAATACCTATTTATTTTTATACCAAAACATATTTCATAATTTATAGATTTGTTATGAAAGGGAGAGAGAATCATTGACTAAGACACGTTCCCAAAGATGAGCGGCTTCTTTAATAAATAATTCATGTGTAGGATCATTTTGATAAGCATTCTGTGCTTCTATATCAGGAAAACTCATAGTGTAACAGTAAGTGAAAGAATTGTCTATAACTTCTCTTTTCTCCGTATTGGCTGGAATCCCCAGATGATTTGAAACAGCTTGTGGGTTGGTTGCGATTAATTTTTTAAGGGCAGTTTCAAATTCAGTTCGATGAGCTTTATTATTTGGTTGTTTGAGCCAAAATAAAACAATATGTAATAAAGGACCAGTTGTATTTTCAATTGAAGAGTTTAGCATAAAATTGTTTCAAATTTTCATAGTTAGTAATGTATTTAGTTAAAATTAAACTTTTTAACAAAATAAGTCTAAGAATTGTTGATTTCTTGCTGGATTTGGAACTGTTTTTAAAACCTCAATCTCCTATATTAGCTCATTAGACTTATGAAAAAAACAACTACGTACACTGAAGAAAATATTCGTTCTCTCGACTGGAAAGAGCATATTCGCATGCGTCCAGGTATGTATATTGGAAAGTTGGGAGATGGGTCTTCACCAGATGATGGAATTTATATACTCTTAAAAGAAGTTCTAGATAATTGTATTGATGAATTTGTTATGGGTGCTGGAAAGACTATCGAAATAAAAATAAAAGAAAATACCGTTACAGTTCGAGATTTTGGGCGAGGCATACCTCTTGGAAAAGTTGTCGATGTAGTTTCTAAAATGAATACAGGCGGTAAATATGATTCAAGAGCATTCAAAAAATCTGTAGGCCTTAATGGGGTTGGAACAAAAGCAGTAAATGCACTATCTGAAATTTTTATTGTAGAATCAAATAGAGATAAAGAAACTAAAAAAGCAAAATTTGAATATGGTGATCTGATTGATGATTCTCCAATAGAAGCCTCTAGTAAAAGAAGAGGAACTAAGGTTTTTTTTATACCTGATGGGAAAATATTTAAAAATTTTAAATATAGAAAGGAATATGTTGAGCGCATGATTAAAAATTATGTGTATTTAAATCCGGGTCTTACAATTGATTTTAATGATGAAAAATTTTATTCCGAAAATGGTTTAAAAGACCTATTATCTGACCACACAAATGAAAATGACTTATTATATCCAATTATACATTTAAAAGGTGATGATATAGAGGTTGCAATTAGTCATAGTAAAACGCAATATACTGAGGAATACCATTCTTTTGTGAATGGTCAACATACTACACAAGGAGGAACTCACCAGACAGCATTCAGAGAAGCATTAGTAAAAACAATAAGAGAACATTTTGGAAAAAATTATGAGGCTTCAGACATAAGAAAATCCATAATATCTGCAATAAGTATTAAAGTGATGGAGCCTGTTTTTGAATCACAAACTAAAACAAAATTAGGATCAACTGACATGGGTGGAGGAATGCCCACAGTAAGGTCTTATATAATAGACTTTCTAGGCACACAATTGGATAATTTTTTACATAAAAACACGATAGTATCTGAATTAATTCAAAGTAAAATTATACAGGCAGAAAAAGAGCGAAAAGAATTATCCGGTATTCGAAAATTGGCAAAAGAAAGAGCAAAAAAAGCAAGTTTACATAATAAGAAACTTCGAGATTGTAGAGTTCATTTGCATGACTTAAAAAAGGACCGACGTTTAGACTCTACTTTATTTATTACGGAAGGTGACTCAGCCAGTGGTTCAATTACCAAGTCAAGAGATGTGAATACACAAGCTGTATTCAGTTTACGAGGGAAACCATTAAACAGCTTTGGTATGAGTAAAAAAATCGTGTATGAAAATGAAGAGTTTAATCTACTCCAAGCTGCTTTAAACATCGAAGAAAGTTTAGAAGATTTACGTTATAATAATATTGTTATAGCAACAGATGCAGATGTTGATGGTATGCATATACGTTTACTTCTTATAACTTTCTTTCTACAATTTTTCCCAGAACTGATAAAAGAAGGTCATCTCTATATACTTCAAACCCCATTATTTAGAGTAAGGGATAAAAAAGAAACAATCTACTGTTACAGTGAAATAGACAGGAAAGATGCTTTGGAAAAGCTTAAAGGAAAGCCAGAAATAACAAGATTTAAAGGGTTAGGTGAAATTTCACCTAATGAATTTAAATATTTTATTGGAGATGATATTCGACTAGATCCTGTAATGTTGGACAAGAATACAACTATTGAAGAATTATTATTATTCTATATGGGTAAAAATACTCCAGAAAGACAAAAATTCATTATAAATAACCTTAAAGTAGAACTTGATTTCATTGAGAATGAAATGTCATTATCCTAGTAAATGAACGAAAAAGAAGAACTTATTGATTTACAAACGAATGATTCATTAAAGCGGGTAACAGGTATGTATAAAGACTGGTTCCTGGATTATGCGTCATATGTAATTCTTGAAAGAGCAGTTCCAGCAATTGAAGATGGACTAAAGCCTGTCCAACGTCGGATCCTCCATTCAATGAAAGATCTAGACGATGGACGTTATAATAAAGTTGCAAATATTGTAGGTCACACAATGCAATATCACCCTCATGGTGACGCAAGCATAGGAGATGCTATGGTTCAAATTGGTCAAAAAGAATTGCTGATTGATATGCAAGGAAACTGGGGGAATATATTTACAGGAGATAGTGCTGCAGCCTCCAGATATATAGAAGCTCGACTCTCTAAATTTGCCTTAGAAGTAGTATTTAGTCCTAAAGTAACAGATTGGCAATTATCATATGATGGAAGAAAAAAAGAGCCAGTTCATTTACCCATTAAATTTCCGTTATTACTCGCTCAGGGAGCAGAGGGTATTGCTGTAGGGTTATCAACAAAAATCTTGCCTCACAATTTTAATGAGCTTTTAAGTTGTAGTATTAAGTATTTAAAGGGAAAAAAATTTTCGATTTATCCAGACTTTCAAACAGGCGGAATCATTGATGTTCTAAATTATAATGATGGGCAAAGAGGGGGAAAAATTCGAGCAAGAGCAAGAATAAATCAATTAGATAAAAAGACTTTAGTTATTAATGAAATCCCTTTTGGGACAAATACATCCTCATTAATCGATAGTATTTTAAAAGCAAATGATCAAGGTAAAATTAAAATTAAGCGCATAGAAGATAATACTTCTTCCCATGTTGAAATTTTAATACATCTACCAAATGACATTTCCCCTGATAAAACCATTGACGCACTTTATGCCTTCACTGGTTGTGAAACTTCAATATCCCCATTAGGCTGCCTAATTATTGACAATAAGCCAAATTTCATGGGAGTAACTGAAATTTTAAAAATTTCGACTGATCATACGGTACAACTGTTAAAAAGAGAACTTGAAGTTCAACTCAAAGATTTGGAAAACCAATGGCATAATTCCTCACTTGAGAGAATATTCATAGAAAATAAAATTTATCGTGATATTGAATTAGCTGAAACATGGGAAGAAGTCATCTCTTTTATTTCCAAAGGATTAAAGCCTCATATTAGTAATCTAAAACGTGTAATTAATAATGATGATGTTATAAAGCTTACTGAAATTAAAATAAAAAGAATTTCTAAGTTCGATTTAGATAAAGCTCAACAAAAAATAGAAGCACTTGAAGCTGACATATCAGAGGTTAAAAATAACTTGAAACACCTTATTGATTTTGCAATTCGATATTTCACACATTTAAAGAAAACCTATGGCAGTGAAAAAGAGCGTAAATCAGAAATTCGAGTTTTTGATGATGTTGATGCAAAAAAAGTAGTTGTAAGAAATCAAAAACTTTATGTAAATAGAGCGGAAGGATTTATTGGTACATCCCTTAGAAAGGACGAAATGATATGTGAATGTTCCGATATTGACGATATTATTGTTTTTACAGAAGATGGTAAAATGTTGGTAGTTAAGGTTGATAGCAAAGTTTTTGTAGGAAAAAATATAATTCATGCTGCAGTTTTTAAAAAGAAAGACCAAAGAACTATTTACAACATGATTTATAGAGATGGTAAAGGAGGGACTTCTTATATCAAGCGTTTTGCTGTTACTGGAGTAACACGAGAAAAAGTTTATGATTTAACTCAAGGTAATCCGCAATCTAGTGTTTTATATTTTTCTGCGAATCTTAACGGGGAAGCTCAAATAGTCACCATTCTTTTAAGAAATAGTGGCAATATTAAAAAACTTAAATGGGACTTGGATTTTGCTGACCTTCAAATTAAAAGTAGAGGGGTCAGAGGAAACACTGTGACAAAATATTCAATTAGAAGAGTTGAATTAAAAGAGAAGGGTGTATCAACTCTAAAACCAAGAAAAATTTGGTTTGATGAAACAATCAGAAGGTTGAATTTAGAAGAGAGGGGTAAGCTACTTGGAGCATTCAAAGGAGATGATAAATTATTAATTTGCACTTTTAAAGGGACGATAAAAGCTGTTACTCCAGAGTTAAGTCTCCATTTTGATGATAATATCTATCATATAGAAAAGTGGAATCCAAAAAAGCCTTTAACAGCGATTTATTTTGACCCAGATAAGCAACGATATTTTATCAAACGATTTGTAATTGAGAATTCAGACAAAGAAGATAGTTTTATAAAAGAAAATGGAAAGTTGGTATATTTTATAACTGAATGGAGACCTGTTTTTAAAATCATATTCGAAAAACCAAGAGGAAAAGACCACTTAAAACCATTAGAAATTAATGCTGAAGAATTTATATCAGTAAAGGGTTTTAAAGCTTTTGGAAATCAAATCACGTCATATAAAATAAAAAAAGTTGAGCTAAAGGAGGTCTTAGAATATAAAGAGGATGAAATTGAAAATCCATTAGAGATAGAAGTAAAACAAGACGAGATTGTAAGTGGTATTGATGATCAGAATCAAATAAAAATTAACTTTTAATCATTATTTCAATTTTTCAATCTTACCTCTTCTTTTATTCTTTATATCGCCTACAAGAGAATATTCAAATTCATATGAGTTTTCATCAGTGCTTATAATTTTGATTTGTATAGGTCTTTTTTCTTGATAAGTTTTAGGATTTAATTTAGTAAGAATACATTCACAATCACTAACCCAATTAATTCTAGCGGTATCAGTATTATTTTCAAAAATTTCTATTTCGAATAAACTATCTCTTTTGAAATATGATGTTTTCATCTCGCCGTTTATAATTTGAGAGAATTTAAATTCACCTAAATGAAAAGATTTGCAATCTTTCTTCAATTCATAGCAAGAGTATTGAAAGAATAATAGTAAAAATAAAAATTCACGCATAAACTAATTTACTAAGTTCTAGGTAAAAAAGTTTGAAAACTACCATCTTTATAAAATTTTATAACCTCGGTAACCTCATTTGAACTAACAAAATTTTCATCATTATTCTGTGAAATTAATGACTCATCTTTTGGATCAATCAATGTATTTTCATTTTTTTCATCCAAATAGGCTAGCGGCTTTATCGCTTTGGAAGTTTCTTCTAACAGTAACCAATCTAAGGTTACTTCATTAAAAGAATTATTTATTTTTAAAATAAAGTCTAGGCTTGGCTTATTTCGTTTTGACAAAATGTGAGAAACTGATGACCGTTGAACGCCTATTCTTTCGGCAAAAGCTGCAGCACTTAATTGATTTTTTTTCATTATAATTTCTAGCCTAGAAATAAAATTATCATTGTTTAACATTGTAAACTATTATTGATTATTTACAAATATACAAATGTAAATTATATTAAAAAACATTCTCAAAAATTAAAGTTATTAATGAAATATTTTATATAATATACTCAATTACAATTACATAAAATTATTATTACTGAATTCGTTTACAAATGTATATCTCAAATGATAATAGAATGTTATAAAACAAACTTTTTGTTTACTTTTGTATATTACAATTGTATACAATATGTTGTTTACATTTGTATTTTAATTAAATATGTCCAATAAAAGATATTTTTCCCCTGAATTGCTTGAAAAAATGCTGGCAAAACTTGATAACTCAATTGAAAAATATGAAATAGGTCGTTCGGTTAAAGGGTTACCTATAATTGAATTAAAAGTTGGATATGGGAAAAAAAACATTTTAATGTGGTCGCAAATGCATGGTAATGAAACAAGTACAACAAGATCTATTTTAAAATTACTCCCTTGGTTATTACATACATCACAATCAGAATATTTAAAAACTTTTAGTTTATATATAATACCTCAACTTAATCCTGATGGTGCTAAGCTATATACCAGACATAATGCTAATAATATTGATCTAAATAGGGATGCAATTACTCTAAGTGAACCTGAGAGTTTAATTTTAAATAAAGCAATTAACCGCATATCGCCAGATCTTGCTTTGAATCTTCATGGCCAAAGAACCATATATGGTGCTGGCAATACTGGAAAACCTGCTACCATCTCTTTCCTTGCTCCATCGGCTGACGAAAATAGATCAATAACACCAGCTCGGGAAAAAGCAATGAAGATAATCATAGATATAAAAAATGGTTTAAGCAATGAACTTCCTGATGGTATTTCTAGATACAATGATGTTTATAACCCTAATTGTGTTGGAGATTCATTCACATCTTCTGGAATACCAACCATTCTCTTTGAGGCAGGCCACTACCCAGACGATTATGACAGAACTATAGTTACAAATTATATTTTCAAAGCTTTTAAGTTGTTATTTAAATCACTTGTTAAAAAATCAAACAATAATTCTATTGATGATTATTTTAAAATACCCGAAAATGTTGAAAATTTCACTGATTTATTAATTTCAAATGTTGATGTCATTTATGATGATAAAGTTTTTAAAAAACAACAAATAGCAGTACAGTATCTTGAAAAGCTTAATAAAAATAAGATAAATTTTGTACCAATATTTAAAAAATTTGACAATAGGTTACCGTATGTAGGACATCGATATATTGACCTAAAAGGTAAAGGAATAAAATTATTTTTTAAATACAATGAAGAAGTAAAAGACCCAGAGCATAATAAATTATTTTCATTAAAAACGAATAATTAAAAAATTATCCTCAATAAAATTAATTTTTTTAAATTAATTTTGCATTTTAATCAAAAATTTACAAACAAATGAATAAAGTTAATTTAGATGAAATCGATCATCAGATACTAGATATTCTAATTGATAACACCAGAGTCCCATTTACAGACATCTCTAAGCGATTATTAATTTCAGCTGGAACAGTGCATGTAAGAGTAAAAAAAATGGAAGAGGCAGGAATTATAAAAGGATCCTCCTTAAATTTAGATTATGTAAAACTTGGTTACTCATTCATCGCATATGTTGGAATTTTTTTGGAAAAAACAAGTGCTACAGAGCAAGTTCTTGAATCTTTAAAAGCCATTCCATTTATAACAGTTGCGCATATTACAACAGGTAAGTTTAATGTGTTTTGTAAAGTTCGAGCTAGAGATACACATCATGCCAAGGATATAATTTTTATGGTTGATGATGTTGCAGGCGTATCTAGAACTGAAACGATGATTTCTCTTGAAGAAAGTATTAATGATAAAAAACGTCTTATGCATCATATTTTTAATGAATTGAACTAAATAATGGCTCGAAAACCCAAAATTGAAAGGTTTAACGAAAAAATTCTTTCTCGATATCAAATTTATAATAGCTTATTTTTAACCCTTCCTTTTAAAAAAATAAAGCAAACTTCAATATTAATGCCTTTATTTGCTGATCATTGTAGAAAGCAATACGAAAAGAATGTCAATCCAAATGAAATTGTCATTTCTTTTTTTAATAAATATGCCCCAGAATTAGATGCTACCCAAAAACACGATTTAATTTTTGGTTTTATCCAATATATTGAACGCCAAGTTGTTCTATTTGATGCAATTGAAGATGCAGGATTTTCATATGTAAATAATATGCATGGTAGAGGAACACTTAGAAATATGAAAGAAGAGGCAGAAAATAAACAATTAAAAAAGGCTCTTACTGAATATGTTAATCGATTTAAAGTAAGAATCGTACTCACAGCCCACCCAACACAGTTTTATCCAGATAATGTATTGGTTATTATCAATGAGTTATCTAAGGCTATTTCAGAAGATAATCTTGATAATATAAAAAAGCTTTTAGTTCAATTAGGTAAAACCCCTTTTTATAAGAAAAAGAAGCCAACTCCATATGACGAAGCGGTAAGCCTTATTTGGTTTCTTGAAAATATTTTTTATCACTCAGCTAGTACAATATACAATTATGTATCTGAACATATTATCGATTCTGGCGATCTTAAAAATACTATTTTTGATTTTGGATTTTGGCCAGGAGGCGATCGTGATGGCAATCCTTTTGTAACTCCAGAAATTACATTAAAAACAGCAAAACGACTAAAGTTTTCAATTCTCAGAAATTATTACAGAGACTTGCGAAAACTTAAGAGAAAAATTACATTTCCTGGACTGGAAGAAAGAATTGTGGCTCTTGAGGAATTGGTATTTAATGAGCTTTTTTATCCAAAACTAAATAAACTTTTTTCAATAAATCTGATGGCATCAGAATTAGAATTTGTTTTAGACAGGCTAATTAAAGATCATGACAATCTTTATAAAAATGAGGTTTTAGACTTAATTCATAAACTAAGATTATTTGGTCTTCACTTTGCTAGTTTAGACATACGTCAGGATTCAAGAATTCATCACAGTGTTTTTATTGATATAATCTCTCATTCAAAAATTAATGACTATTTGGAAGGTTTACCAAAAAATTACTTAAAACTAAATGCTGATGAAAGATGTAAAATTCTTATTGATTTAAAAGGTAATTTACCACCAAAGATATTCAAAAATGAAATGACAAATCATACACTAAAAAGTATTAGAGCCATTAAAAAGATTCAAAAAAATAATGGTGAAAGGGGTTGTAACCGTTATATTATAAGTAATTGTCAGTCATTAGAAAATATTCTTGAACTTTTTGCGATGTGTCGTTTAAGTGATTGGGAGAAGCCAAATATAGATTTTATTCCTTTATTCGAAACCATTCCAGATTTAAAACAAGCAGGAAATGTAATGAGAGCTCTTTTCAGTGACAGTGAATATATAAATCATTTAGAAAGAAGAGGTATGAAGCAGACAATTATGCTTGGTTTTTCTGACGGAACAAAGGACGGAGGTTATTTTATGGCAAATTGGAGTATTTATGTCGCAAAGGAGTCACTAAGTGAATTAGGGAATGAATTTGGTATTCAAGTTGCATTTTTTGACGGTAGAGGGGGACCACCAGCTAGAGGAGGTGGAAACACTCATGAGTTTTATGCGTCTATGGGAGATACAATTCAAAGTGATGATATACAACTTACAATTCAGGGTCAAACTATAAGCTCAAATTTTGGAACATTAGATTCTTCTCAATATAATCTAGAACAATTATTAAGCTCTGGAATTGAAAATCAAATATTTAGTCCGGGTAAAAATAATTTTTCAAAAGATGACAGAAAATTAATGGAACAGATAGCAAAAATTAGTTATAAAGCATATCAAGATTTCAAAGAACATCCAAATTTTATACCATATTTAGAAAAAATGTCAACCTTACCATTTTACTCTAAAACTAATATCGGTAGTCGTCCATCAAAACGTGGAAAATCTTCAACTTTAAAATTTGAAGACCTCAGAGCGATTCCTTTTGTTGGAAGTTGGAGTCAGTTAAAACAAAATGTTCCTGGATTCTTTGGATTCGGTACAGCACTGAACACAATCATTGAGCAGGGTAGAACTGATGATTTGAAATCACTTTTTAAGAATTCAAGATTTTTTAGAACATTAATTTTTAATAGTATGATGAGCCTATCAAAATCTTTTTTTCAGTTGACTTCATATATGCAGAATGATTTGGAATTTGGTTCATTTTGGAAATTAATTTTTAGTGAATATGAACTAACAAAAACGGTTTTATTGAAAATTAGTGAATTTGAATCATTAATGGAAAATGAACTTGCTGGTAGGTCATCAATTATTGCAAGAGAAGAAATTGTACAACCACTACTTACTATTCAACAATATGCCTTAATGCAATTACAAAAAGTAAAAATTAATAATAAAGGCAATTCCAAAAAAATAATAACATTAGAAGCCATGGTAACGCGATCTCTTTTTGGAAATATAAATGCAAGTAGGAATTCTGCTTAAGTAGATAAATAAAAATTGAATGCATCTTCAAATAAATCTTCAGGAACTTGAACATCAATTTTAGGCTTACCAATTGAACTTATAAGTACAAAGTTAACTTTATCTCCTATATTTTTTTTATCATGTTTAAGAAGATTTACAATTTCTTTCACATCATAGGTGCTTAATTCAATTTTTTTAAAATTTTTAAAAAATGTACTTTTAATATCAGTAGCAATTTCAATATTTAATCCAGAACAATGAATTGAGAGGTAACTTTCAAGTATCATTCCAATTGCTATAGCTTCTCCATGCAATAATTTGTTTTTGTCGGGATTTATTAAAAAGTAGGACTCAATTGCATGGCCTAGAGTATGGCCGAAATTTAAAATTTTTCTTAGATTTTTTTCTCTTGGGTCTTTTAGAATTACCTCCTTTTTTATTATGACGGATGGCTTTATGAATTTTTTTAGTGTTGAGATTCTAAGATCACTCAATTCTTTAAGTGTTTGCCAATATTTTTTACTGGATATAATTCCGTGTTTTAGCATCTCTGCAAACCCACTACGTATTTCGTTTTTTGGTAAGGTTTTTAGCCATATAGGATCTATAATTACTTGTGCAGGTTCCTTAATAACGCCTATTTGATTTTTTAATGAACCCAAATTAATCCCTGTTTTGCCACCAACTGAAGCATCAACCATAGCCAGTAGAGTAGTAGGTATATTATAAAAGTCAATTCCTCTCTTGAATGTAGATGCAACAAATCCACCTAAGTCAGTAACTACACCACCACCAAGATTTATTAATACTGAATTACGATCAGCGCCTTTATTAGATAAATCTTTCCACAAATTTTCACAAGTTTGTAAATGTTTATTTTCTTCACCAGCATCCATAATTAGTATCTCTGCTTTGTTAAAACTCGTCATAGAAATAAAATCATTTAAGCAGTATTTATTGGTATTGTTATCAACTAGTATGAAAACCCGACTATATTTTTTTTTATAAAAATGCTTTGGTAACTTGTGAAATTCTGATTTACCGAAGGTGATGTTAATTTTATTTTGCATATAAAATTGGATTCTTTAAAAATGAATATGTTATTTCTCTTGTAGTATCATTTAATTTGAAATCTAACCCTTATTAAATTTTTTCTTAATTCGATCCAAATTTCTTTTATTGTCGCGGTCCTTAATAACCTCTCTTTTATCATAAAGTTTTTTTCCTTTTGCCAACACAATTCTTAATTTTGCTAGTCCTTTTTCATTAATATATAAATTAATAGGAATAATTGTAAGTCCATTAATTTTAACTTCCTTGTGCAATTTTTTGAGTTCCTTTCTGTTTAAAAGTAACTTTCTTTGTGCTTTTGGACGATGATTAAATCGCGTTCCATAGGAATATTCTTCGATTTGCATATTAACAGTGAATAATTCACCACTCTGATTAAATTCACAAAAACTTTCAGTAATTGAAGCTTTACTATTTCGAAGTGATTTTATTTCTGTTCCAGTCAATACAATGCCAGCAGTATACTCTTCTATGAACTCATATTCAAACCTGGCGCGCCTATTTTGAATGTTAATTTTTTTTTGCACATAACAAAGATAATATTAATGTAAGCTTTTCTCTTTTATGTATTTCTAAAAATAAAATGTTCATTTACTACATCAAATAAAATTTGTTTTTTTAGATCCAAATTCGATAAGAGTAACTCTTTACTTAATGGATTTAAAATATGTGATTGTAAAATTCTTCTTACAGGTCTTCCACCATACTCTGGGTTAAAACTTAGTTTTGTTATTTGTGAAACTGCTTCATCTGAAATAATTAATTCTATTTGTTGGTTTCTAACTCTCTCTTGAATATACTTGACTTGCAAACAAACAATTTTTTTTATTTCATTTCTAGTTAAAGGGGAGAAGAGTACAATTTCATCAATTCTATTCAAAAATTCAGGTCTCACTTGTAATTTTAAAATATTCATAACATTATCTTTTGCTAGTTGCTCAGCTTTTTTAAAGGATTGATTTGTTTCAAAAGCATTTTTTATTTCTTGACTCCCAATATTGGAGGTCATAATTATAATACTGTTTTTAAAGTCTGCAACTCTTCCTTTATTATCAGTTAATCTTCCCTCATCTAATACTTGAAGAAGAATATTAAAAGCATCTGGATGTGCTTTTTCTATTTCATCCAATAAAATAACCGAATATGGTTTTCTTCTTACGGCCTCAGTTAGTTGTCCGCCTTCTTCATAACCAATATACCCTGGAGGTGCACCAATTAGTCTACTGATTGAATTTTGCTCTTGATATTCACTCATATCAATACGTGTTATATTCTTTTCATCGTTGAATAAAACATCAGCAAGTGCTTTAGCTAATTCGGTTTTTCCAACCCCAGTGGTTCCTAGAAATAAGAAACTACCTATTGGTCTATTTTGATCTTGAAGACCTGATCTACTTCTTCGTATCGAGTCACTAATTGCAGAAACAGCTTTTTCTTGCCCGACAATCCTATTATGAAGTATTGATTCTAAGTTTAATAGTTTCTCTTTATCTGACTCAAGCATTTTAGATACTGGGATACCAGTCCATTTAGATATCACTTCACTTATATCATCATAAGTAACCTCTTCTTTAATTAATGTGTTTGATGATTGAGAATTAACAAGCTTCAATTGAAGTTTTGACATTTTTTCTTCTGCCTGTTGAAGTTTCCCATATCTAATCTCAGCCACAGTAGCATAATCCCCTTCTCTTTCGGATCGATCAGCTTGATTTTTCAATTCTTCTATTTCTAATTTTGATTGTTGTACTGAGTCAACAACATCTTTTTCTTTTCTCCATTGAGCATACAAAGAATCTCTTTTTTCTTTAAAATCTCTAAGCTCATGACTTATTGAGCTAACCTTATTTTTATCCTTTTCACGTTTAATTGCTACTAATTCAATTTCTAATTGTCTTACTTTTCTATCTAATTTATCTAACTCTTCAGGTTTTGAATTTATTTCCATCCTCAATTTAGAGGAAGCTTCGTCAATTAAGTCAATAGCTTTGTCTGGCAAAAACCGATTAGTTATATATCTATTTGATAATTTTACGGCTCCAATTAGAGCATCATCTTTGATAATTACCTTATGATGGTTTTCATATTTTTCTTTAATACCTCTTAGGATTGAAATAGCACTTTCTTCGTCAGGTTCAGCAACATAAACCTTTTGAAATCTTCTCTCTAAAGCTTTGTCTTTTTCAAAATATTTTTGATATTCATCTAGTGTAGTCGCACCAATAGCTCTTAAATCACCACGCGCTAGAGCTGGTTTTAAGATATTAGCAGCATCAATTGATCCCTGACCTCCGCCGGCTCCAACTAATGTGTGAATTTCATCAATAAAGAGAATAAGATTACCTTCGCTTTTGGAAACATCTTTAATTACACTTTTAAGACGCTCTTCAAACTCACCTTTATATTTTGCACCAGCAATTAATGCACCCATATCTAGAGTAAAGATTAATTTATCTTTTAAATTTTCAGGAATATCTCCTTCTATAATTCTATGAGCTAATCCTTCAGCAATTGCTGTTTTTCCGGTTCCCGGTTCACCAACCAATATTGGATTATTTTTTGTTCTTCTACTCAATATTTGAAGCAGCCTTCTTATTTCTTCATCTCTTCCAATTACTGGATCTAATTTTCCATTTGTGGCTAAATCATTTAAATTTTTCGCATACCTCTCAAGAGCATTATAATTTCCCTCAGCATTTACTGATGTTATCTTTTCTCCTTTACGAAGTTCATTTATCGCATTTTTAAGATTTTTCTTGGTAATACCATTATCTAGCATCATTTTGGAAACTGAGCTAGATGAATCTAAAAGTGAAACAAGCAAATGTTCAGCAGCTACGAAATCATCCTTTTGTTCTTTGGCTATTGATGCAGCATTCATAAGTGTTTTAGATGCTTTTTGCGAAATAATTTGTGTGGAACCCTGGACTTTTGAAAATTTATCAAGTGATTTATTGTTTAATCCTCTGAGGATTTCTATATCCACATTAAGTTTATCAAATAAAAAAGGAACTACGTTACGGTCTACTTCGAGTAGTCCATAAAAAAGATGTTCATCTTCAATTTGTGGATGTTTTTTTACAAATGCATACTGTTGAGCTGTTTGAATTGCCTCTTGAGTTTTTAATGTAAGATTATTTAAATTCATAACAATATTTATTAGAAACATTTCAAAACTTATTCCAATCACCTAAAGGTGACTAAATGGCACGAAAAGTACATTTGATAAAGACATAATGACTGATAAATAAACTATGTTTATTAAAATGAATAAATATTAACTTGTTAATTATTATTGAATAATTAAAATAAATTCAAATATTAAGTAGTAGAATAGAAGAAACAAGATTATTATTTTTGATATATATATTATTGTTTATGAAGCGAGACGAGACTATTTTTAATCTTTTAAAAAAAGAGAGATCAAGACAATCAAATGGGATTGAACTAATTGCCTCTGAAAATTTTACTAGTCCAGCTGTGATGGAGGCATGTGGATCAGTACTTACTAATAAATATGCAGAGGGCTATCCTGGTAAAAGATATTATGGAGGATGTGATGTAGTTGATGAAGTAGAAAACATCGCCATCGAGCGAGCTAAATCACTATTTGGAGCATCATATGCAAACGTTCAACCTCACTCTGGATCTCAGGCTAATACTGCTGTATTTCATGCATTTTTAAAACCTGGAAATAAAATTTTAGGTTTTGATTTGTCTCATGGTGGTCATCTAACCCATGGCTCTCCAGTGAATTTTTCCGGCCGACTATATAAAGCACATTTTTATGGTGTTGAGAAAGAATCAGGAAAACTAAACTATAGTAATATACTATCTATTGCTAAAAAAGTAAAACCACAAATGATTATAGCTGGAGCTTCAGCTTACTCAAGGGATATAGATTATAAAAAATTTAGAGAAATAGCTGATACCGTGAACGCTTTTCTATTGGCAGATATTTCACACCCATCAGGCATGATAGCTACAGGTCTTTTAAGTGACCCTATTCCATATTGTCATGTTGTTACAACAACAACTCATAAAACATTAAGAGGACCAAGAGGAGGTTTAATTCTTATGGGGAATGATTTTGAAAATCCTTTTGGTTTACTTCTAAAAAACGGTAAAACGCAAAAAATGTCACATTTGATCAATATGGCTGTTTTCCCTGGCAATCAGGGAGGTCCATTAATGCATGTAATAGCCGCTAAGGCAATCGCTTTTAAGGAAGCTCAGGAACCTGAATTTAAAAATTACATGATAAAAGTTAAGACTAACGCTCAGGCAATGGCTAGGGCATTTATTGACCTTGATTATAATCTAATATCAGGGGGTACAGATAATCATATGATGTTAATTGATCTTAGAAATAAAAACATTACAGGTAAAGATGCAGAAACAGCTTTAGTTAAGGCAGAAATTACCGCAAATAAAAATATGGTTCCTTTTGATGATAAGTCGCCATTTGTGACTTCAGGCATTCGTGTTGGAACAGCAGCTATAACAACTCGAGGTCTAAAAGAAAATGACATGAAAACTATCGTTAGATTAATTGATAAAGTAATTTCAAATTATAATAATGAATCAATAATTAATAATGTAGCCGAAGAAGTTAATCAAATAATGGAAGGTAGATTGCTTTTTAATATTTAATATCCTTAAACGTTAATAATTCTTTAACCTCTTTTGGTATTCTCTCTAAATTATATGAAATTTTGTTTACGTAACACCATGTTGTTTTACATTGGGCGATAACTTCAAGATTTTTCTTTTGTAGTACATTTACAATTCTTTCTGATGTATAATTCTTGCATTCTTTCACGTAAGTTTCCAACAATAGCTCATTACCTAATTTTGCTTGTTTTTTATAGACAATGTTATGACTCCTTACAATCCATATTTGAAATTCATATTTTTTATTTCCGGTTAAAATATTCCAATGTTTTTTAGATATTTCTTGAACCCACTCTAAGTACCGAATATTGTTGACGTGGTTAAATTCGTCGAGGTGTTCTGAAAGAACCTCTTTTTCTTGAGTGAATCTATTCAAATTTTGGGAGTGATTTTAACTTCGAATAATTTATTCCAGTTTTTTCCAGTTACAAATAATGTTTTACGTTTTTTATGATAGGCTATTCCATTTAAAACATTTAATTTTTTATGTTGTTTAACTTTTTCTTTTAGTCCAGAAAAATCAATGACACCTTCAACTTCGCCATTTAATGGATTAATAATCACTACGACATCTTTATTAAATTGATAAGTGTTTGCATAAATTTTTCCTTCAACCCATTCTAATTCATTAAGATTTTTTAAAGAAGTTTTGTTTGTCATTACTTGAATTTTATCGACTTCATTGTAATTTTCCGGATCTAAAACCCATATAAAATTAGTTCCATCAGATTTATATAAATTTTTGTTGTCGTTACACAGTCCCCAGCCTTCTTTACTTTCTTTATAAGGAAAAGATTTTTCAATTTTCATATCATTTTTATTATAAATAAATCCTTTTTTGGATTTCCAAGTTAGTTGAATGATTTTGTTATCAAATAAAGTCAAACCTTCACCAAAAAATGATTCATTTAAATTAATAGAATTCAGCACATTACCTTTTAAGTAGTCAATTTTTCTCAAAGATGATTTCCCATTAAGACCAGTGCTTTCATAAAGGATTTCATCATCAAATTCTAAGCCTTGTGTATATGCTTCAATATCGTGCGGATAAGTATTTATAATTTGGTAAGTATAAAGGCGTGGTGATTTTGAGGCCAGCAATGTAAACTTAATTGTATTTTGAAAAGTTTCATTCCCTTTTTTAATCAATGCTTTGATTTTATAATCACCTAATTGATCAGAAATAGAGAATTTATAATCTTTTCTTATAGGTTTATCATTTAAGAAATATAATACTTGATAATCTTTTTCAAGGGAAGTAACTACGTTTAGTTTTAGTGTATCGCCTAATTTGGCAATGTTTCCTTTGTGCCCAGTTTTAATACTTATTTTAGGTGATTTTGTCCCATCACAAGTTAGAACTAAAATTGCACTAAACAAAGAAAATAAAATTTTCATAATACTTATACGATGTTTAATAGTTTGGCAAATTAAGAATTTAAATTCATTGTTGAAATCAACTTAACAGATTATATTTGTCATAGGGCAAGTCCTACACAACCAGCTCCTGTTGAATCCCCCAGGGTGGGAACACAGCAAGGGTAGGCAGTCGTAGCGGTGTGATGTAGACAGCTTGCCCTTTTATAATTTTTAAATGCAAAAAGTAGTTTTAATCACTGGTGCTTCTTCTGGTTTAGGCCTTGCTACTGCATTATATCTTTCTGAAAAAGGTTTTAATGTTTTTGGAACTAGCAGAAATCCAAATAAAAACAAAGATAAATTACCATTTGATTTACTACAATTAGAAATTACAAATAGAGAATCGATAAATAAATGCGTTAATGAGGTTATAAAACGTTCAAACAAAATTGACATTTTGATAAATAATGCAGGAAGAGGAATAACTGGTCCTATTGAGGAAATAAATAATGAAGCTATTATCGATAATTTTAACACAAACTGTTTTGGACCAATAAACATGTGTCAAGCTGTTTTACCTCATATGAGAAGTCAATACTCCGGATTGATAATAAACATAACATCCATAGCAGGTCATACCGGTTTACCTTTTAGAGGGATTTATTCAGCTTCAAAAAGTGCTCTTTCTTTAATTACCGAAAGCCTTAGAATGGAAGTTAAAAAATTTGGTATTGATGTTTGTAGTGTTGCTCCTGGAGATTTTGCAACTGATATTGCTTCTAGACGCTATCACTCACCAATTATAAAAAATTCTCCATACGAAAAGTATTCAGATAATTTAAATACAATGAATTCTCATGTAGATAAAGGAAGTCCTCCGAAAAAAGTTGCAAAGCTGATTGAAAGAATCATATACAAAAGAAAGACAAGTGTACATTATCAAGTAGGGCCTTTCATTCAGAAGCTTACAAAAACATTAAAAAAGATCCTACCTAGTCGTATATTTGAAAAACTAATAATGAACCATTATAAATTGTAATTGACATGAAATTTTTTATAGATACAGCAAACTTGGACCAAATTCGTGAAGCTCAATCCTTAGGAGTGTTAGATGGTGTTACAACAAACCCATCACTAATGGCTAAAGAGGGAATCACTGGAGAAAAAAAAATAATTGAACATTATGTTAAAATATGCGAATTAGTTGATGGTGATGTATCTGCCGAAGTTATATCAGTTGATTTTGAGGGGATGGTTAAAGAGGGTGAACACCTTGCATCATTACACTCACAAATTGTAGTCAAGATTCCAATGATTGAAGAGGGGGTAAAAGCTTTAAAATATTTTTCTGATGCAGGAATTAAAACTAACTGCACTCTTGTTTTTTCTACTGGTCAGGCTCTGCTTGCGGCAAAGGCAGGTGCAACCTTCGTGTCACCTTTTATAGGTCGCCTTGATGACAATTCAACTGATGGCTTAGAATTAATTGAAGATATTCGTTTAGTATATGATAATTATTCATACGGCACTCAAATATTGGCTGCTTCTGTTCGTCACACTATGCATATTGTAAACTGTGCAAAGATTGGTGCTGATGTAATGACAGGTCCGCTTTCAGCTATTAAAGGCTTACTTAATCACCCTTTAACAGATATTGGATTAGAAAAGTTTTTATCAGACTACAGAAAAGGTAATTAAGTCTTTTGTAAAAATTTTTCAAATTCCATATCATAAAAATTTCCAAAACCTTCTAATATATATCCATTTCTATCAAGAATTATACTCTTGTTAAGCAAAGTAAGAACCCATGATTTACTTGCTTTTTCGAAATCAACTAAAGCATACTGCTCATTTATGTCGAGTTCCATCATTTTTTGAACTTGGTCTACGAGTGCATTAAATGGCTGGATACATATACCTATAAATTTAACTTTGGGATATTTTTTCTGTAATCCTGAAATACGATCTAAGGTATTTCTGTATTGATTCATTTGAGTCTGCGACCAAAAATACAAGACTGTTTTCTTTCCAAACTCTAATGAGGCACTACTTATAATATCCCTTTTTGAATTTTGTAATTTAACCTTAGGAAGAGGTTTTCCTGAACTCATTTTATTTATATCGTTATGCAAATCCAATACCTCAACTAAATAATTTGGTGAATTATTAACTGTAGCATAATATTGTAAAAAAGTTTCGTGTTCGTTATGATTTTCAAATTTTAATAACTCTTCAAAAGCAATTGCACGAGCTAAATTATTTCTGAGTAATTTCCCATTAATTTCTTTATCCAAAGTTTTTAATCGTCTTACGTTAAAATTGGTGGTCTCTTTTGCTTTAAAATATGACTCATTAGGTTTTAGAGATTTTTTGCTAATAAAATTTAAAATATAATTTACATAGGGATCAAAAAAGGAAAGATCATTGTCTCTGTAGTTTAAAAACTTTCTAAAGTTGAAAAATAAACTATCCTCTTTAGCTGTCCATTTAGTACCCCTTAAAAGAGCGTATCTTTCTCGGATATTAGCATAATGATATATGTATGCTGCTTGGGTAACTTTTTGTGCAATTGGGCTTAATTCGTTTAATGAATCCATTTGTATCCACAATTGTTTTTTTTCAATAACTAGAGAATCAATTATTTCTTTAAATTCTGTTTTATTGCTGGAATACTTTGTTGCTAAAAAATTATTTTCATTTTCATGTTTTAAAAAGAGATTAATTAAAAAGTTATTTTTCATGGCACCTCTTCCGGAAAATACGATTGATTCATCAAAGGTTGTGGCATTAATTCTAACCCAAAGGCTATCTTTTTCTTCCAAAAGTAATGTCTGATATTCAGGAAGATGTTCAAGTTTGTAAATTCCACTTGCAAGGGAATCATATTTTTTCTGAAAACGTAGCTTTTCATCAAGCTCAAACATTTCTAATGGACGAGTACCTTTATAAATGGTTACATTACGAGATGTGGGGTTTACTATTTGGCCTCCCAAAAAAATTCCAGAAAACTCATTTTTCTTTGTGGAGCAACTTAATAACGTTAAGCTAAAAATAAAAATTATGTAGTAATCTTTTTTCATGGTATAATAAAAATACCACTTTTAAAAATCAAAAACTTTGTTTTCATTAAAATTCAATGTAAGTATTTTTATAGTTTTGCAGCAAAATTAAGATTATGTTGTCTGTTTCAAATTTATCGGTGCAATTCGGAAAAAGAGTATTATTTGATCAGGTGAATATAAGTTTTACACCTGGAAATTGTTACGGTATAATAGGAGCAAATGGTGCTGGCAAATCGACTTTTTTAAAAATAATTTCAGGAAAGCAAGAAGCAAATTCAGGAAATATTTATCTAGAACCGGGGAAAAGACTTTCAGTACTTGAACAAAATCACAACGCTTATGATCAATATTCTGTTTTAGATACAGTTCTTAGGGGAAACAAAGTCTTCTATGATATTAAGTCAGAAATGGATTCACTGTATGCAAAAGAAGACTTTTCAGAAAAAGATGGTGATCGAGTAGGATTATTACAGGTGAAATTTGAAGAAATGGATGGATGGAATGCAGACAATGAAGCAGCATCATTATTATCAAATCTTGAAATTTCGGAAACACATCATCAAACTAAAATGTCAGAGATTGATGGCAAACAAAAAGTAAGAGTTTTGTTAGCTCAAGCTTTATTCGGAAATCCAGATGTTTTAATCATGGATGAACCTACAAATGATTTGGATTATGATACAATTATGTGGCTGGAACAATTTCTTGCGAATTACGAAAATACCGTAATAGTTGTATCCCACGATCGTCATTTTCTTGATTCAGTATGCACTCATATTTCTGATATAGATTTTGGAAAAATAAATCATTACAAAGGGAATTATTCATTTTGGTATGAATCTAGTCAGTTAGCAACTAGACAAAGGGCTCAACAAAATAAAAAATCAGAAGAAAAGAAAAAAGAACTTGAAGAATTCATTGCTCGTTTTTCAGCAAATGTTGCAAAATCAAAACAAGCTACTTCTAGAAAAAAAATGATTGATAAATTAGATCTCGAAGAAATAAAACCTTCAAGCAGAAGATATCCTGCAATTATTTTTGAACAAGAGAGAGAAGCAGGCGATCAGATCTTAAATATTGAAAATCTTTCAGCATCCTTAAATGGTGAACTATTATTTGATAAAATACATTTGAACTTAGCTAAGGGAGATAAGGTAATTATACATGCCAAGGATTCAAGGGCTATTGCAATTTTCTATGATATACTAATGGGGACAGTGAAGCAAAAAAAAGGAAGTTTTTCATGGGGTATTACTACAAACCAAGCATATCTCCCTGTTGATCACGATAATTATTTTAATACATCAATATCCCTAATTGACTGGTTAAGACAATATTCTAAAACTGAAGAAGAACGTGAAGAAGTTTTTCTCAGAGGTTTTCTTGGTAAAATGCTTTTTAGTGGAGATGAAGCTTTAAAGAAATCGAACGTATTATCGGGAGGAGAAAAAGTACGTTGTATGTTATCAAAAATGATGATGGAACGAGCTAATATTTTATTATTGAACGAACCAACAAACCATCTTGACTTAGAATCAATAACAGCTTTTAATAATTCACTAAAGAACTTTAAAGGAACTCTTCTTTGTAGCACTAGTGACCATACTTTTTCTCAATCATTAGGAACAAGAATTGTAGAATTGACACCTACGGGTGTAATTGATAGACACATGACATTTGATGAATATATGACCAATCCAAAAATAAAAGAGTTAAGATCTAAAATGCATTTAAATTAAAAAGTTGATTTTAACAAAATGTCAAATCCTACCAGAAAAATGCGTATATAAATGCCAATATTATCATTAGAACGAAGGATCCAATATTGAACAATGATGAGGTTTTAAAAATATCATCATCTAATTTAATTCCTTTACTATCATCTTTATTTTTATTATCATTCATACTTACAATTGCAATAACTATCATTGAAAGTATTGCTGTAATTCCCATTTGGTCGAGAAAAGGGAGTGTTGGAAAAAAATGTTCTATAGATGATCCTGAAAGCCATCCTTTAGGTCCAACTTTGAAAAATAAAGCAATTGGTATAGATGTAATTGCCCCGTATATTGCGCCTTTGTTTGAAGCTTTTTTCCAAAACAAACCTAAAACAAATACTGACAATATACCTGGACTAACAACTCCTGTATATTCTTGAATAAATTGAAAAGCTTGATCAATTCCACCTAATAGTGGAGCCATTATTGTTGCGATGATTAAAGATATAAATGCGGAAAGGCGCCCTACATTTATAGTTTTAGATTCACTTGCATTTTTGTTTATAAGCTGTTTATAAATATCCATAGTAAAAATTGTTGCTGTTGAATTAAGCATTGATGCTAAAGAAGACACTATAGCAGCTGCTAATGCCGCTACAGCAATACCTTTCAATCCTGAAGGTAAAAATTGCATTAACCAAGGATAAGCTTTATCAGCCTGAGTTATAGTAGGTAAATTTGCCAAACCTGCGTCACCTAGTGATCCAATAAGATTTGGATCATTTATAATTACATAAGCAGCTATTCCAGGAATCACAACGATTAAGGGTATTATCATTTTTAAGCCTGCTGCAAATAATATTCCCTTTTGAGATTCCTCAAGAGACTTGGCAGCGAGGGTTCTCTGGATAATATATTGATTGAATCCCCAATAGTAAATATTTGCTATCCACATTCCACCAATCAAAACACCAATTCCAGGTAAATTCATATACTCAGGGTTACTTTTTTCTAAAATCATATCAAATCGTTCTGGAACAGCTTTGTAGATATCTACTAAACCACTAATAAACCCATCACCGCCTGATACAGTATCTAGTGCTAAATATGTGGTTATTAGTCCCCCTAGAACTAGTACTATCACTTGTATTATATCTGTCCACGCTACGGCAGAAAGTCCTCCATAAAGAGAATAAGCTGCTGCAAAAGAAGCCAATCCAACAACTGCTGTGAGCATTTTTATTCCTAGAATCGTTTCAAGAGCTAAACCACCTAAGTACAGAACTGAAGCTAGATTTACAAATACATATAATCCAATCCAAAAAACCGCCAAGATTGTTTTTAACTGACTCGAATATCTTTGTTCTACAAATTCAGGAATTGTATAAATTTTATTTTTTATAAAAATGGGGAGAAAAAATTTACCAACCACTATTAAAGTTAAAGCAGCCATCCATTCATAAGTGGCAATAGCTAGTCCACCAGCAAAACCAGAGCCAGACATTCCAATTAGTTGTTCAGCAGAAATATTAGCTGCAATAAGTGATGCACCAATAGCCCACCAAGGAAGTGATTTACTTGCTAGAAAATAATCTTCAGAACTTTTTTCTTCTCCATCCTTATTTCTTGAAACCCATAAACCAACTCCTAAGATAATCATAGCATAAAGGCCAAAAACAATATAATCAAGTGTTGCAAAGTTACTATTCATTGTTTTTTGTTTAAATGATTAAAATTAATCCAGGAATTTTAATATGTAAAAGACATTGAATCTGATTTTTTCGCAAAATAAAAAATATAGAATCTTAAAAAAACTCTTTCAATATTTTTTTACCTCTATCTATTTCATCTTCATGTAAATAAATTTCTTGAATTAGTGGAGTTGTATTTCCAAATCCTGCTAAACGAGCTGATTCACCTTGATCTTTAATTACAGGTTTAATTTTCAATTCATCAAACAAATCTATTATTGATAAGACTTCAACAGATGATCCTGTAAATAGGTGGTGGTATTTTTTTTTTGGCATTATTTTACACCTATGATTTGTTATACTTGTTGTTCCATATTGCAGGATTAAAATTTTTACCTAACGCAAATCCAAAATATAAAACAACAGAAGCAATAGCTTTAAACATAAAGAACAAAAGCATCCAATAAGAAGAGGTGTTTGGTGTTTTTGTAAAAAGAGTTAGCGGAGTGATTTCAGTAACGAGAAAACTAAATAATAAAATAGTAATTAATAAATTCCAAATATTCTTAAATGGCCACATAGTTAGTTTACGAAAAGGGTGTAAATCATTACCCCACTTATGAACCAAGTAATAATAATTATTACCTAATGGTACAAATAATAAGGGATCATCTGTTTTTTCTAATCTAAAAAGGGCAGAGGGTGCCATTATTTTAAAGTCACCTATATTTGTATTGTGAATTTTTTCTAAGCTGTTTATTTTGACAAAAACTTCATTAGGTAGTTTATTTTTGAAATATTTAATATCTAAAAATCTTAACCTGTAGTCAATACAAACGCTTTTTATTGTGTTGATATCATATATTTTATTAGAATCTAGTTTATCAAAATCAAAAGAATTAAAAGAATTTATATTTAGACGGTTAATCAAATCTTTTAATTCTTCTTCATGTTGATCAAAATTTTTAGATTTTCTTTTGTTAAGGGATTTCTCAATATTAGTTCTAGGTAGTAAATTCACTTTCATAATTCAAATACATTTATTACAAAAATATAAATAAAAACTTCAATAACATTATTCCTAACGTAATTCTGCATTAAATTGTTCATTAAATTTTTGTTTTAATTTTTCCATAACTTTATTAACTCGTTTATCTGTTAATGTTTTGTTTTCATCTTGAAATAAAAAAGTTATACCATATGATTTTTTATTTTCCGATATATTTTTCCCTTCATAAACGTCAAATAGTTCAACTGATTTCAAGATTTTATTATCAGTTTTAAATGCAACTCTTTTAATATCCTCGAATAATAAGTTTTTATCAAGCAACAAAGCAAAATCTCTTTTAATTGAGGGAAATTTTGGTATGTTTTTAAATATTATTTGTTTGATAAATGATTTTTTTGTTATTCTGGTCCAGTCTAATTCTGCAATATAAATTTCCTGATCAATATTATATTTATCAGAATGATTTTTTGAGATTATTCCGAAAAAACCATAAGTTTCATTTTTATATTTTAATTCAAAACATAATTCAAAGTTAGATTTTTGGGTTTCATCAAAATTGATTTTTACCCCAAGTGATTTAAAAATATCTTTAATTATTCCTTTTAAATAAAAAAATGAATTTGGAGGCTTATTAAGATCCCAAAATGTCTTTAAAGAATTTCCTGTATGGTATATACAAAGACGTTTTTCTTCAACATATTTATCTTCATTTTTTCCGTAAATAGTTCCGAATTCGAATAATTTTAAATTCTTATTTTGTCTATTTACGTTGAATGATAAAACCTCTAAAGCATTAGGGATTAAAGATTGTCTTAATTTAGACAATTCTTTACCAAGTGGATTTAAGATTTTAATAGGATCAAAAAAAGTAAATGATTCACTATCACTTGTAAGAGAATTGTTCACAGTCTCTAAAAACCCAAGACCTGCAAGTTTTAATGAAATTGATTCCTCAATTTTAAAACTATCATCCCATTTATACGGTGGTGTAGCTTGAAATAATAATGGGTTATTATTTATATTGTTGTATCCATAAACTCTTAAAATTTCTTCAATAACATCTGCTGGACGTGTTACATCAACTCTATATCTTGGTATAGTAACATCAATCCCTTTATCAGTTTTGTTATCAATTTTAATATCTAATGACTTCAAAATTGTATTTATGTCTTTTTCATCAATTGAATGTCCAATTGTTTTTTTGATTATTTCATAAGAAAGAAAAAACTTTGATTTTTGATTTAGAGATTGTGAGAATTTTTGAATTTCACTTGTAACAATGCCACCAGATAATTCACATATAAGAATTGCTGCACGTTTAAGAGCAGTTATCCCAATTTCAGGATCTATCCCTCTTTCAAATCTAAATGAAGCGTCTGTGTTTAAACCATGCCGCTTTGATGTTTTTCTTATACTTAAGGGATCAAAATAAGCACTTTCAAGAAATACATTATTTGTATTATTATTTACTCCTGATTTTTCTCCACCAAAAATACCTGCGATACAATGAGCTTCTTCATCATCACAAATCATTAAATCTTCATTGTGTAAAATTCTTTCTACACCATCAAGTGTTTTGAATTTTGTGTTTTCTTTACATGTCTTAACTACAACATTTCCAACTAATTTGTCAGCATCAAATGCATGTAATGGTTGTCCAAGCTCATGCAATACGTAATTTGTAACATCAACAATGTTGTTTTTTGGAGTTATTCCAATAGAATTTAGTTTATTAGTCAACCATGTGGGAGAATTGCTAACCTTAACACTTGATATTGATAAACCATAATAGTGAAGACAGCGTTTTTTATCATTTACATTTACTTTTATTGTATTTTTTTCATTTTCAACTTTAAATGATGAAATATCAGGATAATTCCATTTGAAAGGAATTTTTTTTAACATACATACTGTTTTAAGATCTCTTGCAATTCCCATATGGCTCATTGCATCAGACCTGTTTGGAGTTAATCCTATTTCATAAACAGTATCACTTTCTACTTCAAAAATACTTGAAGCTGGTGTTCCTAATTCAAAATCATTTTTTAATACAATTATCCCGCTATGATCATTTCCTAAACCCAGTTCATCTTCAGCGCAAATCATGCCTTCGCTGACTTGACCACGAATTTTACCTTTTTTAATTTTTAATATTTTCTCATCATTAGTGTGAAGTGTTGTGCCAATTGTAGCTACTAAAACACTCTGTCCTTTCTCTACATTTGGTGCTCCACAGATAATGGATAAATTCTCTTTTTCTCCAACATCGACCTCAGTAATTTTGAGTCTATCAGCATTCGGATGTTTGATGCAATTTAATATTTTACCTACCACAACTCCATTTAAACCACCTTTTATACTTTCAAATTTTTCGATTCCTTCTACCTCTAGCCCCAAGTCCGTGAGAAGAATTGAAATTTCATCTGTAGAAAGTTCAAGTTTAATAAATTGCTGTAACCAATTATTGGAGATTTTCAATTATCTAAATTTTAATGCTACAAATATAGTAATCTATAAACCTAATTTTAGCTTATAAAATTCCAAAAATTTGATTCAAAATAATTTGATGAGAGTGTTCGTTTAATGATCTGGTTTTCATTATTATTAAGTTCAGGATCTTTGATTAAAACAGATTTTGCTTCATCTCTAGCAATTTTAAGTAATTCATGATCTTTTACTAGATCTGCAATTTTTAATTTCAGAATGCCACTTTGTTGAGTCCCCATTAAATTCCCAGGACCTCTGAGTTCTAAATCGGCTTCAGCTATCTTAAATCCATCATTTGTCTTAACCATAGTTTCCAGCCTTTTATTTCCATTTGTTGAAATTTTTGAGCTACTCATCAAAATGCAGAAACTTTGCTCATTACCCCTTCCTACACGTCCTCTTAATTGATGTAATTGTGACAAACCAAAGCGCTCAGCACTTTCTATAATCATAACGGACGCATTTGGAATATTCACTCCAACTTCAATAACAGTAGTTGCTACCATAATTTGTGTTTTTCCTTTTTTAAAGCGTTCCATCTCGTAAGATTTATCTTCTGATTTCATTTTTCCATGAACTATACTAATTTGATAATCTGGTAAAGGAAAGCTTCGAGTAATACTTTCATAACCATCCATTAAATCTTTGTAGTCTAATTTTTCTGATTCTTTTATCAGTGGATATACTATATAAACTTGCCTGCCTTTTTTAATTTGTTCTTTTAAAAAAGCAAATACACTTAGTCTTTTATTATCAAATCGATGTAAGGTTTTTATTGGTTTTCTACCAGGGGGAAGACTATCAATTATTGAAATATCTAAATCACCATAAAGACTCATCGCAAGTGTCCTAGGTATAGGAGTAGCAGTCATCACTAAAATATGTGGAGGTATTTTGTTTTTAACCCACAGACTGGATCTTTGAGCAACACCAAAACGATGTTGCTCATCTATTATCGCAAGACCTAAATTTTTAAATTTTACATTATCTTCAAATACAGCATGTGTTCCAATTAGTACGTGAAGTTCACCATTATTTAGCTTTTCATGTATAATTTTCCTTTTTTTTAAATTAACACTTCCAGTAAGTAATTCTATATTAACTCCAACAGATTTTTTCAATAAATATTGAATTGACTCAAAGTGTTGTTGTGCTAAAATTTCGGTTGGAGCAACCAAACATGACTGAAATCCATTATCAATTGCTATAAGAATTGATAATAAGGCTACAATTGTTTTTCCAGATCCAACATCTCCTTGCAATAATCGATTCATTTGCCTTCCAGATCCTAAGTCCCTTCTAATTTCCTTTACAACTCTTTTCTGGGCTGTGGTTAATTCAAAAGGAAGATGTAAGTCAAAAAATGACTTAAATGCGTCGCCTATAACAGGAAAAACATATCCTTTTATTTTAGATTTTCTTTGAAAGTTTTTTAAAATTAGCTGAATCTGAATGTAAAAAAGTTCTTCAAATTTTAACCTTGCTTGTCCTTTACTCAAACTGCTTTGTGATACGGGAAAATGTACTTCTTTAAGTGCTTGAATTTTTGATATTAACTTGTATTTATCTAAAATATACGAGGGTAGAGTTTCGGAAAACAATGGCCCACCTTTCTCTATTAGATGTTCCATTAAATTTTGTATTACTTTCTGAGAAATACCCTTATTTATAAGTTTTTCAGTTGAAGGGTAGATAGGATAGAAGGATCTTTTTATTTTATTTTTAAAAGTAGATTCAAGTTCAATTTCAGGGTGAGGAATACTTGCTTTACCCTTAAACCAATTTAATCTTCCAAACACCACGTAAGTTTTATTAATTTTAATGGAATCTTTAATCCATTGATGACCTCTAAACCATACTAGGTTAACAAATCCATTTTCATCAGAAAATTCAGCAACTAATCTTTTACCCCGTTTTTGTTGAATAGTATTAATGCTAGTTATTCTACCTTTTAGTTGAATTTCTGAATTATTTTTTGGTAATTCATCTGTCCTATAAAATTTGGTTCTGTCAATATATCTGTTTGGAAAAAATTGCAGAAGCTGTTCAAAAGTGCTAATCTTGAGTTCTTCATTGAGTAGTCTAGCCCTTTCTGGACCAACTCCTTTTAAGTACTCAATTGATGTTCGCTTTCTAGACATAATAAATTGTCAAAGCAATTTATTTATTTTTTAGTGAATTTGAGATTTTTTGAGCACTTGATGGTACAAAAACCAATATAAATAAAGCAAAAACAATTTGTTTTTTCATGACTTAAATTTGAGTATAATTGTGAATATACAATGTTTATATTTATAAATTAAAAAATTAATCTTGTTTACATAATTACCTAATTTTGATGGTAAATGAATGAAGAATTAAAATCGAGTTTTAATACATTAAATGATGCCCAAAAAGAACCAACTTTTCACAAAGAAGGGCCTTTGATTGTTATTGCTGGTGCTGGATCTGGTAAAACACGTGTATTAACTTATCGTATTGCTTTTTTAATGTCTGAAGGGATTGATCCTTTTTCAATTTTAGCATTAACTTTTACTAATAAAGCCGCTAGGGAAATGAAGTATCGCATAGGTCAATTAGTAGGGGAAAGTGAAGCAAAAAGTCTTTGGATGGGAACTTTTCATTCTGTTTTTGCTCGTATATTAAGATCTGAGGCTGATAAATTGGGATTTCCATCGAATTTTACAATTTATGATACCCAAGACTCAGATAGATTAATATCTTCTGTAATTAAAGAAATGGGACTTGACAAGGATATCTACAAGTATAAGCAAATTAGAAATCGAATTTCTGCATTTAAAAACAGTTTAATTACTGTGAAGGCTTATTATTCAAATTCTGAATTGCAGGAAGCAGATGCCATGTCTAGACGTCCTAAACTAGGTGAAATATATAAAGAATATGTTTCTCGATGTTTTAAGGCTGGTGCAATGGATTTCGACGATTTATTATTAAAAACAAACGAATTATTAAATACACATCCCAATGTATTAGCTAAATATCAAGAACGTTTTCGTTATATCCTAGTTGATGAGTATCAAGACACAAATCATTCACAATATTTAATAGTTAAGGCATTAGCAGATCGTTATCAGAATATTTGTGTTGTTGGGGATGATGCCCAAAGTATATACGCCTTTAGAGGTGCAAATATTAATAATATTTTAAACTTTCAAAAAGACTATCCAGATGTTATACTTTATCGCTTAGAGCAAAACTATCGCTCAACTAAAACTATAGTTAATGCAGCAAACTCTATAATTAGTCATAATAAAAATAAAATAGATAAAGTCGTTTGGACATCTAATGATCAAGGATCACCGATTCAAATCAATAGGCTTCTAACAGATTCTGACGAAGGGCGTCATGTAGCCTCAAGCATTTTTGAGTTTAAAATGTCTGAACAAAAAAAGAATTCTGATTTTGCTATACTATATAGAACTAATGCTCAATCAAGAGCAATGGAAGATGCTTTAAGAAAGAGAGATATCCCTTATAGAATATTTGGGGGGCTTTCATTTTATCAACGTAAAGAAATTAAAGATATTTTGGCTTATCTAAGATTAGTTGTAAATGACAAAGATGAAGAAAGCCTTAAGAGGATTATAAATTACCCATCTAGGGGAATAGGACAGGCAACAATAGATAAGATTGTAATTGCAGCAAGGCATTACAATGTTTCTCTATTTGAGATCATAAAAAGAGCAGAAGAACTTGAATTAAAAATAAATTCGGGGACACTTATTAAGCTCAGTAAATTTTCAAGATTAATTAAACGTTTTCAAATTGAAAATGAAAAACTAAATGCTTTTGAAATTGCAGATCTAATTATAAAAAATGTTGGGTTTGTTATAGAATTGAAAAAGGATGCAACTCCTGAAGGTGTCGCAAGGATTGAAAATGTCGAGGAATTATTGAACGGTATAAGAGACTTTACCGAAGGACAAAAAGAAATTGTTGACGCATCAGGAAATCTTGACGAGTTTTTACAAGATATAGCATTAGCAACTGACTTAGATAGTAAGGAGAATGATGACAACATTGATAGAGTTTCCTTAATGACTATCCATTTAGCGAAAGGACTCGAATTTCCAATTGTTTTTATTGTTGGATTAGAAGAAGATTTGTTCCCTTCTGCAATGAGTATGAATACTCGAAGTGAATTAGAAGAGGAGAGGCGATTATTTTATGTTGCCTTAACACGGGCAAAACAAAAAGCATTTTTATCCCACACAATCTCTAGATACAGATGGGGTAAACTTATAGACTCTGAGCCAAGTAGATTCATTGAAGAAATAGATCCCAAATATGTACATCACATAATTCCAACTGATGAATATAACTTTAAACCTCTTTTAGACAATTCTATTTTTGATTCACCAAAAATATTAAATCCAAACAAAATTCAGATTAAAGAGAATTTAATTTCAAACCCACCCGTAAAAAAAATAAATATTCTTAGAAATTTAAAAGATAATGATTCAAAGAATGATAAAATTAAAGTTATAGATCTTAAATTAGGAATGGAAGTTGAGCATACAAGATTTGGTAGAGGTATAGTAGAAAAAATAGAGGGCAAGGGTATTGATAAAAAAGCAATAATTAATTTTAATGTACATGGTCCAAAAAATTTATTATTACGTTTTGCTAAATTGAAAGTTTTATAATGCAATCAAAAAACAAGATAAGAACATTTTATTCAAATGAACCTAATTATAGATATCTAAATGAAGCAGTTGATGTGTTAGAAAGTGCTGGTATGATTATTTTTCCAACTGATACTGTTTATGCAATAGGATGCTTGTCAAATCAATATCAGCGACTAAAAGATCTTGCAAAAATCAAAGGAGTTAAATTAGAATACGCTCCCCTAAGTTTTATTTTTAAAGATATCAAAGATTTATCAGAATTTGTTTCACCTATGAATTCAAAGATTTTTAAGTTAATTAAACGTATATTACCCGGACCTTATGCATTAATAATGAAATCTGCCCATAAGCTTCCAAAACCATTTCAAAAAAGAAAATCTATTGGTGTTAGAATACCTAACCATCCAATTTTGATGAAACTACTTCCCCTCTTAAGCGCTCCATTAGTAAGTACTTCAATTCATGATTCAGATGAAATACTGGATTACACAACCAGTCCTGATGTCCTATTAGAAAAATGGGATAATGAAATAGATTTAATGTTATCTGATGGGTTCGGCAGGAACATACCCTCAACAGTAATTGATGTGACTAAAAATCCTTTTGAAATTATTAGAAAAGGGTTAGGTGAGAATCCATTATAATTTTAAATACACTCGATTATCTTTTTTGCAACTTCAAGTGCGCGTGCTCCATCATGTAATGAAACTCTAGGTCTTTGATTCTTCAAGATACAATGGTGAAAATCTTCAAGCTCTTTTTGTATTGAATTATGTTTTTTTATTATTGGATTTTCAATAACTATTTTTTTTTCCTTCCCCTCTGCATTTTTTACAAATATCGATAAGTCATCATTTATTTTTGGAATGTCTTTAACTTTTACTATTTCTAAATTTTGAGTTAAATAATCTATTTCAACGTATTTATTTTTTAAAAAGAATCGTGATTTTCTAATTTTTTTTAGAGAAACCCTATTAGCAGTTAAATTAGCAACACAACCATTTTTTGAATATTATCCGAGCATTACATATGTCTGACGTTTCAGAAATAACTGAAAAACCAGATGCATCAATTTTTTTTATTTCTGATTTTACCAAACTTAATTCTATATCAATGTCATGTATCATTAAATCTAATACCACAGAAACATCGGTACCTCTAGGATTAAATTCAGCAAATCTATGGGCTTCGATAAATTCAGGTGAATCGATTGAGGATTTTATTACTTCAAAGGCTGGATTATATCTTTCAACATGACCAACTTGGCCAAAAACTTTATTTTTATCTGCTAGGTCAATTAATTCATAGGCCTTTTCAACCGAACTACAAATCGGCTTTTCAATGAAAACATGTTTTTTCCCTTCTATTACTTTTTTTGCTAAATCAAAATGGGAAAAGGTAGGGGTACATAAAATAATAATATCAACTGAATCTATTAGATTATTAATATGATCAAATGAAATATATTTTGATTTTTTTAAAAAATCCTCTCTTATTTTATTATTTCTTTCATAAAATCCAACGAGATCAAAAAAGTAGAATCTTCAACAATTTTTAAATATTTTTTACCAATAATACCTGCTCCAATCACACCAACTTTTAGCATAAAAATTAAAAATTAAATTACAAAGTAAACTTAAATTTGTAACTAAACTAACTTATTTTTGTAACAGTGAAAGATACTCCAAAATACAAAGGATTAAGGAGACAATTAGTTGAAAAACTTAGGTTAAAAGGAATTACGTCTAACAAAGTTTTAAATGTTATTGAAAATACACCTAGACATTATTTTATGGACCCAGGACTATTAAATTATGCCTATGAAGACCAAGCTTATCCAATAGATGCAAATCAGACAATTTCTCAACCATACACTGTAGCTTTTCAAACTCAAATTTTAGATATAAATTTTAATGACAAAATATTAGAAATTGGGACTGGTTCAGGTTACCAAACAGCTATTCTTCTAGGATTTAGTAAAAATATTTTTACGATTGAACGACAACAAAAGCTATTTAAAAAAACACAAAGACTTTTAAAAAAATTAAATTTAAGACCAAAAAAAATTATTTTTGGGGATGGCTATAATGGTCTGCCTGAAAACGCTCCATTTGAAAAAATTTTAGTTACAGCTGGAGCGCCTGAGGTACCAAAAGAATTATTAAAACAGTTAAAAGTTGGGGGCAAATTAGTTATACCTGTAGGCGAAAAAGAACAAGTGATGACTCGTTTTACTAGAACCTCATTAAAAACATTTGATAAAGAAACCTTTGGGAAATTTAAATTTGTTCCCTTGATAAATAACAAAATTTGAAACTATTCTGGCCATTTATTTTAAAATTATTTAATTTTTAGTTTAATTTAATTTATGAATTTTGATAATACTGAACATGCCTATGAACTTAAATCAAAATGGGAATTATTAAGAGCTTTTTATTTATTTAGATTGATTTCCAATCATAGATTAGTTTCATTTTTGACAAAAGTTGCATTAGTTGCAATAAGACTTAAATTACCAATTAGTTTCCTTTTCAAACATACAGTATTTAAACAATTTTGTTCTGGAATATCAAAAAAGGATTCAATAAAGGAAGTTGATCGCCTAGCTTCTCACAACGTAAAATCATATATGCATTATGCGTCGGAGAGTCAAAAATCTGAACAAGGTATGGACGAATCATTGTATAACGTTATAGATACTATCAAATTTTCTAGTGGAAAATCAGCACTCCCATTCACTGTTTTTAAGGCGACAAGTTTAGGGCCTATTCACTTATTTGAAAAGATAAGTAGTGGAACTAATTTAAGTTTTGAAGAAAAGAATATTTGGAATAGAGTTCTTAAAAGAATTGAGGATTGTTGTAAAACTGCAATAAATTTAAAGGTTAAAATATTTATCGATGCTGAAGAATCTTGGATTCAGTCAGCAATTGACGATATAGCAGAATCAATGATGAATAAATTTAATAGAAAAGAAGCGTATGTCTTTACAACAATCCAAATGTATCGTAAAGACAGATTGTCGTATATAAAAAGAATAATAGATAAAGCAAAGAAAAAAAATTTTTTAATTGGAGTGAAACTCGTAAGGGGGGCCTACATGGAGAAAGAAAACATAAGGGCAAAAAATCTCGGGATATCCTCACCTATTTGTAATAATAAGAAAGCTACAGACTTAAATTTTGATAGTGCACTAGAGTACATTATTGAAAGGGTTCACGTATGCAATCTCTTCATTGGATCACACAGTGAAGATAGTATTATCAAAGCAACAAAACTGATGAAAAAAAATAATTATCAAAATAACCATCCTTTTATATGGTTTTCACAACTCTATGGAATGGCAGATCACATTTCATTCAATTTGGCACATGAAGGTTATCAAGTAGTAAAGTATGTGCCTTTTGGACCCGTAAAAGAAGTAATTCCCTACCTAATAAGAAGGGCAGAAGAAAACAGCTCAGTGAGCGGACAGACACCAAGAGAACTAAGTCTTATTAAAAAGGAAATTAATAGAAGAAAAGTTAATATGTTGTAATATTTTTTAACCTAATTATTTTTGAACAATTAACGACTTCAAAAGTTGATATATTTTTTTTATTTAGATTAAAATAATAAGTTTTACACGAGTCAAGTTTCGTATTACTTTTTGAAAAATCAATTTCACCATCTTTAATACAATTTTTAATAAGACTTTGATTTAAATATGGATATTTATTACTTATTTCTTTAGAAATAAATATATCCTTTTTTTCTAGATTTCTCTTAACTCTCGCTGAAGGGCTGTAATTACAACTTGTCTTCTTACCACTAAAAATAAATGTCAAGAATATAAGACCGACTGAAAATCCTGCAAAATAATATCCTAAACGATAAAATAAGTTCATCTTAAATTATTTCTTAATTAACTTTCTAAAATCATCATTAATAACTTCTAAATTAAAATGATCATATTTTTCTGGTAGATGAGGGGTTATCTTTTCAGCCCATTCTAAAAAACAAAAATGGCCAGATTCTAAATACTCTTCTAAACCAAAATCAAAAACTTCATTTGAGCTGTTAAGACGATAAAAATCAAAATGATAAACCGGACCTTTAGGTGAGAAATATGTATTTACTATAGAATATGTTGGACTTGAAATTTTATCTTGAATATTTAAATATTTACATGCACTAGAAATTAATGTTGTCTTTCCTGATCCCATAATCCCGTCAATTCTAATGATTTTGGTTGATACACAATCAATCAAATTTTTACTAACTGAATCTATCTCTGGCAATTTAAATAAATATTCCATCGAAAATAAAATTAGCGAGGACTTAAAACTATAAATGGAACTATTATTTCCTCAAGTGATACTCCACCATGCTGAAACGTATTCTTGAAAAAATTTGCATAATAATTATAGTTGTTTTTGTAGACAAAATAGTTTGAATTTTTTGCAAAAATATATTTACTATTTAATGATATTGCAGGCAGACTATATTCATCTGTTTTTAGACAATCTACAACGTCTTTAGTTTCAAAAGTTAGACTTTTCCCTGTTTTGTATCTAAGATTTAAACTGGTGTCTTTATCACCTATAACAGCACTAGGTTTGTCAACATTTATTGTACCATGATCTGTAGTTAAAATAAGTTGAAAACCAATTTCAGCAGCTTTTTTAATTAGTTTTATTAATGAACTGTTTTTAAACCAACTTAGGGTTAACGAGCGGTATGCTTTATTGTTTGGAGCTAATTCTTTTATCATCTCCATTTCAGTTTTAGCATGTGAAATCATATCAATAAAATTATAAACAACAGCAGTAAGTCCTTTATTTATTTCATTATTGAGAAATTTTATAAAATTATCACTTTCATTAAGTTTTGATATTTTGTGGTAACTAATTTCACGAATTATTCTCAATCGTTTGCATTGTTCTTTTAATAGCTCTTCCTCATAAATATTCTTTCCTCCTTCTTCATGATCAAATTTCCACCAATTTGGAAATTGCTTTTTAATTTCTAAGGGAGTTAAACCAGCAAAAAATGAATTTCTAGCGTACTGTGTTGCAGTCGGTAAAATACTGAAATAAACAGATTCATATTCAACTGTATAATATCTATTGATATATTCTTTTATGATTTTCCACTGATCAAGCCTAAAATTATCTATCATAAGGAGGAGGGTGGGTTGATGTTGCTTAATTTGTGGAAATACCTTACTTTGAAATATTTGATGGGATAACAGGGGTCCCTCATCAATATTGTTTACCCAATTTTCATAATTATTTTGAACAAATTTGGCGAAAAGATTATTCACTTCCCGTTTTTGAGATTCAAGTATTTCCAACATACTTGAATCCTCAAGTGTCTCTAACTCAAGCTCCCAATAAATCAATTTTTCATAATATTTTATCCAATCTTGGTGAGTTTTTAAATTATTTAGTTTTTCTGCTAATTTTCCAAATTCCTTTTGATAATCTTTAGAAGTTTTTTCGGCAATTAAATCTTTGTTGCTAAGGATTTTTTTCAGTGAAAGTAATATTTGATAAGGATTAACTGGCTTAATTAAATAGTCAGTAATTTTTGATCCTATTGCTTCTTCCATAATTTGCTCTTCCTCGTTTTTAGTAATCATAACTATAGGGATTAGGGGTTTGTGGTTTTTTATCTCCTGTAAAGTTTCTAATCCACTTAGGCCTGGCATATTTTCATCTAAAAGAATTGCATCGAAATTATTGGATTTAATCATTTCTATTGCATCTTGACCGTTTGAGCATGGGGTTGTTTGATATCCACGTTCCTCTAAAAAAAGGGAATGAGGTTTTAGCAAATCAATTTCATCGTCTACCCATAAAATTTTGAACCGATTCATTATATTATATTTGATAAAATTTTAACAAAAGTGCTTTAAAAAACACCTTATTTAATGATCCAATTTATGGATTTATTATAATAGAAAGTGATTTGATTCAACAACTTATTAACCACCCTTATTTTCAACGTTTAAGACGTAATTAACAAATGGTTTTATCAATACTTCTGTATCCTGGAGCCCATCATGCTAGATTTGAACATGCTTAAGGAGCTATGCATGTTATGCAAAAGAATAGCCTTTCTTTATAAATCACTATTTTTACTGTATGAAATCAACAGCATCAGAAATAGCTCGTAAATTAAATGGAAGTGTAGAGGGGAACTCTAATGTCATTTTGACCAATTTATCAAAAATTGATGATGCCTCTGAGGGTTCTCTTTCTTTTTTGAGTAATGTAAAATATATTCCATTTTTAAAAAGCACAAACGCCAGTGCTGTATTAGTTCCAAATGACCTTAAGATAAATGAAACATTAAATGCAACTATCATCAGGGTTAAAAATCCTTACAATGATTTCACAAAATTGTTAACTGAGATCTCTAATGAAAAAAAAATATTTGCAAGTGGTATTCATCCTAAAGCAGTAATAGGTGATAATGTTACAATCGGAAGAAACGTTTATTTAGGGCCAAATGTAATTATTGATGATAATACAATTATTGAAAATGGTGTCCATTTAAGCTCTAACTGTTCAATAGGAGAAAATGTAATTATAAAAGAGAGTACGTATGTTTTTTCAAATGTTAGTATTTTAAGTAAAACGGAGATAGGAAAAAATTGTATTATTAATTGTGGTGCAGTTTTAGGTTCAGATGGGTTTGGTTTTTCTAAAAATAAGAGTGGTGAAAATAATAAAATACCACATTTAGGTAATGTAATAGTAAGCGACAATGTAGAAATTGGTGCTAATACAACTATTGATAGAGCAACTTTGGGCTCTACAAAAATTGGATATGCAGTAAAATTGGATAATTTAGTTCAAATTGCACACAATGTAGAAATAGGTGAATATACGATGATTGCTGCTCAGACAGGTATTGCGGGTTCCACAAAGATAGGTTCTCGCTGTGAAATTGGAGGACAAGTAGGTATTGGGGGACATCTAATCTTAGGAGATGATATTAAAATACAAGGTCAAACAGGGGTTACAAGAAATATTAAAAGTGGAAGTGTTATTCAAGGTACACCGTCCTTGGAATTCAATTCTTATTACAGGTCCTTTGCTTTGTTTAAAAAACTTCCAGAATTATATAAAAGAATTATAAAGCTAGAAAAATTATAATTTTATGATTAAAAAAAAGCATCTACAAAAAACATTATTAAAAGAAATTAACCTCGAAGGAATTGGACTACATACTGGTTTAAATACAAAATTAAAATTATTACCAGCCGAGGAAAATACAGGTGTTATTTTTAAAAGAAAAGACATAAATCCAAATATTGAAATCCCCGCATTGGCTTCTTACGTTGTTAATACTGAAAGAGGAACAACACTTGGAACAGAAAATATTTTGATAAAAACAACAGAACACATTTTAGCTTCTATTACAGGCTGTGGAATTAACAACTGCATTATTGAAGTTTATGGTGAAGAAATACCTATTATGGATGGTTCATCAAAAAAATTTGTTGATGAAATAAAAAAAGCAGGTTTAAAAGAGCAAAATATTTTTCAAGATGTATTTGTTGTTGAAAAAAATATAACCATTAAGAATGATGAGAATGGTTCAGAAATTATTTTAGTTCCAAATGAAAAATTGTCGATTACAACATTAATAGATTATGGTACTAAAGCATTAGGATCACAAAATGCAGTGCTTAATAATATTGAAGACTTTTCAACTGAAATAGCTTCCTCAAGAACTTTTAGTTTGTTAAGTGAACTAGAAATTCTAATAAATCAAAATTTAATTAAAGGAGGTAATTTAGATAACTCTGTTGTATATGTTGATAAGCTTATTGACAATACTAGCCTTAATAAACTAAAAAATCAATTTAATGAAGATAAATTAATTATTGAAGAAAATGGAATTGTTAATAATATTGAGTTAAATTATCCAAATGAAGCTGCAAGGCACAAATTACTTGATTTTATAGGTGATATTTCGTTAATTGGAATGCCAATACAGGGGAAAATAATTTCTAATAAACCTGGACATAAGATAAATGTAGATTTTGCAAAAGAAATATTAGGCCAAATAAAAACAGAAAAAAAATCAAACTATCCCTCCGTAGACTTTAATAAGCCGCCTGTAATGGATATTAATCAAATAATGGCTATGCTACCCCACAGACCCCCATTTTTATTGGTAGATAAAATACTTGAACTTTCTGATAAACATGTGGTAGGTTTAAAAAATGTAACTATGAATGAAACCTTTTTTCAAGGACATTTTCCTGGAACCCCTGTTATGCCAGGTGTGTTACAAATAGAATCTATGGCACAAGCTGGAGGAGTATTAGTTTTAAGTACAGTCCCAGATCCAGAAAACTACCTAACTTTTTTTATGAAAATTGATAATGTGAAGTTTAAGCGCCCTGTTTACCCTGGTGATACTTTAATATTTAAATTAGAGTTATTGACTTCGATACGCCGTGGGATATGTAATATGAAAGGTTATGGATTTGTTAATGGCCATATTGTAAGTGAGGGAGAATTGATGGCTCAAATTTCAAAAAAAAATAAGTAGATGTTAACTATACAAAATTTTACTGCAATCCATCCTAAAGCAAAAATTAGTGACAATGTACAAATTGATCCTTTTACGACCATTCATAAAAATGTTGAAATAGGAGATGGTACATGGATAGGTTCTAATGTTACAATTATGGAAGGAGCCAGAATAGGAAAAAATTGTAAAATTTTTCCAGGTGCAGTTATTTCTGCGATTACTCAAGATTTAAAATTTAAAGGTGAAGAATCTTACGTTATAATCGGAGATGATTCTACAATAAGAGAGTATGTTACAATTAACCGAGCGACTACCGAGTTTGGGGTTACAACAATTGGCAATAATTGTAACATTTTAGCATATTCTCATGTTGCACATGACTGTTCTATTGGGAATAATACAATCTTATCAAATAACACTACCTTAGCAGGACATGTAATAATAGGCGAAAATGTTGTTGTTTCTGGCCTTACAGCTATTAATCAATTTTCCATTATTGGCGATCATGTATTCATTGCTGGAGGTTCTCAAATAAGAAAAGATATACCGCCATACATTAAAGCTGGCGCTAATCCTTTATGTTATTTAGGTATAAATTATGTAGGTCTTAAGAGAAACGGATTTTCAAAAAATATCATTAAAAATATACAAGATATTTATAAAATTATTTTTCAAAATAAAATGAATGTTACTCAGGCAATTGATTTTTTGGAAAATAAGTTTGAAAAAAATAATGAGAAACATAAAATAATTGAATTTATAAAGAAATCTGAGCGAGGAATCCTAAAAGGATACAATTAAAAAAATTATTTTTGAAATTAATGGCAACAACATCAGATATAAGAAAAGGATTGTGTATAAAATACAACAGCGATATTTTTAAAATTATAGAATTTTTACACGTGAAACCTGGAAAAGGACCAGCATTTGTAAGGACTAAGCTAAAAAGTGTGACAACAGGTAAAGTAATTGATAATACCTTTTCTGCTGGACACAAAATAGATGCAATTCGAGTTGAAACACATAAATACCAATACTTATATAGAGAGGGAGATCAATATCATTTCATGAATAATGATGATTACAATCAAATAAGTATTGATAAAGCTATTCTTGACTCTCCAGAATTAATAAAAGAAGGAGAACTCGTTTCTATATCTATAAATACAGAGGATGGTATGCCGTTGTCAGCTGAAATGCCTGCAAGTGTAATTTTAGAAGTAACGCATACAGAGCCCGGAATAAAGGGTAATACTGCGACAAATGCAACAAAACCTGCAACTGTTGTGACTGGAGCTAAAATTAATGTTCCATTATTCATCAATGAAGGAGATAAAATTAAAGTTGATACAGATAAAGGAAATTATATTGAGAGGATAAAAGAATAATTCCAAATTAAAATTCAAACAAAATGAGTGTACTTGTAAATAAGGAATCAAAAATTATAGTTCAAGGTTTTACTGGAGGCGAAGGCACTTTTCATTCATCCCAAATGATTGAATATGGTACCAATATAGTCGGTGGTGTAACACCAGGTAAAGGAGAACAAACACATCTTGATAAGCCTGTATTTAATACAGTTAAAGATGCAGTAAAAAATGTTGGTGCAGATACTTCTATAATTTTTGTTCCACCTGCATTTGCAGCTGATGCTATAATGGAAGCTGCAGAAGCTGGTATTAAAGTTATTATTGCTATAACAGAGGGAATTCCAGTAAATGATATGACGAAAGCATACCAATATGTAAATCAAAAAGGGGTGACTCTTGTAGGGCCAAACTGTCCTGGTGTAATTACTCCAGAGGAGGCAAAAGTTGGAATTATGCCTGGTTTTGTTTTTAAAAAAGGTAGAGTAGGAATTGTATCTAAATCAGGGACATTAACTTATGAAGCTTCGGATCAAGTAGTTTCTATGGGATTAGGAATTTCAACAGCAATAGGCATTGGTGGTGACCCAATAATTGGAACAACTACAAAAGATGCTGTTGAGTTATTTATGAATGATGGAGAAACAGATTGTATAGTAATGATAGGCGAAATTGGTGGGCAATTAGAAGCCGATGCTGCAAGATGGATTAGAGAAAAAGGAAACATCAAACCGGTAGTTGGATTTATCGCTGGTGAGACAGCACCAAAAGGAAGAACGATGGGCCATGCTGGTGCAATTGTTGGAGGAACTGATGATACTGCTGAGGCGAAAAAAAGAATAATGAAAGAGTGTGGAATTCATGTTGTTGACTCACCAGCGCAGATTGGAAAAAAAGTTGCTGAAGTACTTTCCAATAAAAAATAAAGATGAAATTATTAGATAATAAAATAGCAATTATAACTGGCGCTAGTCGGGGTATAGGTAAAGGTATTGTTAGGTCATTTATAGATCAAGGCTGCTCAATCGCGTTTACTTATATCAGTAACAAAGAAGCAGCTGAAGACCTACTAAATGAATTTAGTTCAGAAGTCAAAATTAAATGTTATCAAAGTGATGCATCTGATTTTCAATCAGCGCAGAACCTTGTTGAAAAAGTAATTGAAGATTTTGGTAATATTGATATTTTAGTAAATAATGCAGGAATAACTAAAGATAATCTTCTTATGAGAATGGGGGAGAATGATTTTAACCATGTCATAAAAGTAAATCTCAATTCGGTGTTTAACATGACTAAGGCAGTTCAACGAACTCTATTAAAACAAAGGAGTGGCTCTATTATTCACATGAGTTCTGTAGTTGGTGTTAAAGGAAATGCAGGACAAGCAAATTATGCTGCTTCAAAAGCTGCTATAATTGGTTTCTCTAAGTCTATTGCTTTAGAGTTGGGATCTCGGAATATACGTTCTAATGTAATTGCACCTGGATTTATTGAAACAGAAATGACATCAAATTTGCCTGAAGATGTTGTTCAGGGTTGGAGAGACAGTATTCCTTTAAAAAGAGGTGGATTACCTGAAGATGTTGCAAATACTTGCGTATTTTTGGCATCAGATTTATCAAAATATATAACTGGACAAGTACTTCATGTAGATGGAGGAATGTTAACTTAATATAAAAATTATGCAAAAATTACCTAAAATTGGATTACCAGTAGTGTTACTATCGATTGTAATACTAATTTTCGTTTCAAAATCTTCAATTAATATTGGATATGGAGAGGCAGGAGTTTTATTTAAAACTTTTGGTGGGGGCGTTGTTACTGATGATGCTCCATTGGGAGAAGGATTTCATATTATAGCACCGTGGAATAAGGTGTTTATTTATAACGTAAAACAACAAGAATTTTTTGAGGGAAATATGCAAGTACTCTCATCAAATGGACTTGAAATATCATTGGACGTATCAGTTTTGTATCAGCCTAAATACAACGAATTAGGATTGTTACACAAGACGAAAGGAGAGAATTATGTTAATATAGTTTTAATACCACAAATTCGGGCTGTTGCTAGATCAGTTGTTGGAAGATATACCCCTGAACAATTATATTCTACAAAACGAGATGCAATTCAAAATGAAATATTTGAGGAAACTGTAAAAAATGTGGAATCCCAACATATTCAAGTAAATGCTGTACTTGTAAGAGATGTTACTCTACCAATGGCAATAAAAGAAGCTATTGAACGTAAACTGCGTCAAGAACAAGAGGCACTAGAATATGAGTTTAGATTGGAAAAAGCGAAACAAGAAGCTGAACGTCAGCGTATCGATGCAGAAGGTAAAGCTACTGCAAACCGCATTTTAAGTGCATCATTAACAGACAAAATACTTCAAGAAAAAGGAATTGAAGCAACTACTAAGCTATCTGAATCTCCAAATTCAAAAGTTATTGTTATAGGAAGTGGTGAAGGAGGACTTCCAATTATTCTTGGGAACCAATAAATTTGTTAATTAAATATTTTAAATATATTTGTACCTAATGAAACAAAAAAAACATCATAATCATCAAAATTTATATTACTCAAATGTGATTTAGTTAGATGTATTATGTATTTATACTAAACCCGTTTGAGTTATCAAACGGGTTTTTTAATTTGAAACTATGATTAGACTAGCTATACAAAAAACAGGAAGACTTAATAGTGATTCTTTAAGTTTATTAAAAGATTGTGGCATTAATATTGAAAACGGAAAAGATCAGCTTAAAACATCTGCTACAAACTTTCCTGTCGAGGTGTTTTTTTTAAGGAATAGCGATATACCTCAATATTTGCGAGATGGTGTGGTTGACTTAGCTATTGTTGGAGAAAATTTAATAGAAGAAAAGGGATCTGATTTAGAGATAATTGAGAAGTTAGGTTTTTCAAAATGTAGAGTTTCAATTGCTTTCCCTAAAGAAGTTGAGTTTAAAGATATAGGTGATCTTAATGATAAAAGAATCGCAACATCTTATCCAAATACAGTTAAAACATTTTTAAATAAAAATAATATTAATGCTGAATTACATGTTATTAATGGGTCTGTTGAAATAGCTCCAAATATTGGATTAGCGGATGCGATATGTGATATTGTTTCTAGTGGTGGTACCCTTTTTAAGAATAATTTAAAGGAGGTTTTGTTAATTGCGAATTCACAAGCTGTGTTGGTTAAATCAAATGAATTGACAAATGAACAAATTGAATTAGTAAACAAGTTACTTTTTAGAATAAAATCAGTACTTCGCGCTAAGAAATCAAGATATGTTTTACTTAATGTGCCTAATAAAAAAATTAATGTGATAAGTTCAATTTTACCAGTATTGAAAAGCCCTACAGTATTACCCTTAGCTAAAAAAGGATGGAGTTCAATGCACTCTGTCATTAATTCAGAAGATTTTTGGGAGGTAATTGATCAACTTAAGGAAAATGGAGCAGAAGACATTTTAGTATGTCCAATAGAAAAAATAGTTCTGTAAATGAAAAAAATTATAAATCCAAAAGCTGAAAGTTGGGATGAAATAATTAAACGCCCTTCCGTAAACAACGATAAATTATTAACCCTTGTTTCAGAAGTTTTTGATCATATACAAAAAGCAGGTGATAAAGCGATTTTAGATTACACCGAAAGATTTGATCAAATTCAAATTGAAAACTTTCAGGTAACAAAAGATGAAATATTACTAGCTAATAAATCAATATCTAAAAAACTAAAAAAAGCTATTGAGCAAGCTAAAAAAAATATAGAAATCTTCCATAGATCTCAGAGAACGAAAACTATTCAGGTTGAGACAATTAAGGGTGTAAAGTGTTGGCAAAAAAAATATGCAATTGATAAAGTAGGGTTATATATACCGGGAGGATCAGCCCCTTTATTCTCATCTATTTTAATGTTAGCTATACCTGCTACAATAGCTGGATGTAAAGAGATTATAATATGCTCACCCCCAAATAGAAGAGGAAGTTTACCAGCTGAAATTTTGTATACAGCACAACTTTGTGGAATAAGCAAAATTTTTAAAGTAGGTGGAATACAAGCTATCGCTGGAATGACGTTTGGAACCAAAAAAATTCCAAAAGTCTATAAAATATTCGGACCTGGGAATCAATATGTAACAGCAGCAAAGCAATTAGCAACTAAATACAATGTGGCTATAGATTTACCAGCTGGACCAAGCGAATTGCTAATAGCTGCTGACGAAACAGCAGACCCAGATTTTATAGCATCAGATCTTTTGTCTCAAGCGGAACATGGATCAGATAGCCAGGTAATTTTGGTAACCACTAAAGAAAGTATTATCGAAAAAGTTAATGTATCTATTGTCAAACAATTGGAAAATTTACCAAGAAAAAAAATAGCAGAAAAAGCATTAGCAAATTCGAAAATGATTGTCTTTCAAAATGATGAATTTGCAACAAACTTTATTAATGACTACAGTCCGGAACATTATATTATTTGTGTAGAAAATGAATCATATTACATTGATAGAATTAGAAATGCGGGATCAGTATTCATAGGCAATTATACGCCTGAAAGTGCTGGAGATTACGCGTCTGGAACAAATCACACCCTTCCAACAAATGGTTTTGCTAAACAATTCAGTGGTGTGAATTTAGATAGTTTTTGTAAAGCAATAACTTTTCAAAAAATCTCCAAAAATGGAATAAAAAATATAGGTGAAAGTGTCGAATTAATGGCTGAAGCAGAGGGTTTGATTGCACATAAAAATGCAATAAGTGTCCGTTTGAAAAAATTAAGAAATGAAAACTGATATTACTAAATTTTTTAGAGCAAGTTTATTAAAATTAATTCCATATAAATCTGCTCGTGAAGAATATTTAAGAGAGGGGCGTGAAATGATTTTAATTGATGCAAATGAAAATCCTTTTCAATCCTCAACAAACAGATATCCTGATCCCTTACAAGAGCAATTAAAACAAAAAATATCTAAATGGAAAAATGTTACTCCTAACCAATTGTATTTAAGCAACGGTAGTGACGAATTTATAACACAAATTATTATGGCTTGCTGCGAACCAGGTAGGGATGAGATAATGATAGTTCCACCCACATTTGGTATGTACAAAGTTTCAGCTCAAATATTAGGTGTTGGTATTAATGAAGTACCTTTGAAGCTAGGTTTTAAATTAAATACAAAAGCAATAATAGATTCAGCTAAAACAAATACCAAAGTAATATTTATTCCAACTCCAAATAATCCTACAGCAAACAATTTTGATCCAATTGAAATAAAAAAAATTATTAAGGCATTTAATGGAATAGTTGTGATTGATGAAGCATATATAGAATTTTCAAATCACGAATCATTCATAAAACTTTTAAAACATTACCCCAATTTAGCTGTATGTCAAACATTTTCAAAAGCACAAGGTATGGCTGGAGCAAGATTAGGTATGACATTTGCAAATTCAGATCTTATCAATTACTTAAATAAGTTTAAAGCTCCATATAATTTGAATTCTTTAACAATAAATGCTGCATTGAAAAGAATTAATGAACAAGTTCTAGTTAAAAATCAGGTTAAAATTATATTAAGAGAGCGTAAAAAATTAGAAATTTCACTTCGTAAAATTAAATTCGTTGAATCAGTTTTCCCTTCAGATGCAAATTTTATTCTTATTCGTGTTGATAATAGTTTAATGCGTTATAAACAATTACTAGATCATGGTATTGTTGTAAGGAATTCATCCAAAAATATTTATTGTGAAAACACATTAAGAATAACTGTAGGTCTAAAAGATGAAAATAAAAAACTACTTTTTGCAATGAGAAAAATGGAAAATTTATGAAAAAAATACTTTTTTTAGATAGAGACGGAACTCTAGTATTAGAGCCAGAAAATTATCAACTTGATTCATTTGACAAGTTAATTTTTTATCCTGGAGTTTTTAACTTTTTAGGGAAAATATCAAAAGAATTAGATTTTGAATTGGTAATGGTAACTAATCAAGACGGCTTAGGTACTCCAAGTTTTCCCGAAATCACGTTTTGGCCAACACATAGATTTATACTAAAGTGTTTTGAGAATGAAGAAATCATTTTTGATGATGTATATATTGACAAAACTCTTCCAAGTGATAATGCTCCAACAAGAAAACCAGGAATAGGACTATTGAAAAAATATATGAATAATAAAAATTATGACTTAAAGAACTCATATGTTATTGGGGATCGATTAACAGACATGGAACTTGCATTAAACCTTGGTGCCAATGGAATTTTTATTTCTAATAATGAAAAATTAGTTGGAAAGGAAATAAATGAAAATTTAAATAACTCGATATCATTAAAAACTACAAAATGGAATGATATTTATTCTTTTCTAAAATTAAAACAACGAGTAGTTACAAAAAAAAGGATAACTAATGAAACTAAGATAAATTTAGATCTAAATTTAGACGGTAATGGTGAAAGTGATATAAATACAGGCATAATATTTTTTGATCATATGTTAAATCAAATTGCTCGTCATGGTAATATTGATATCAAGTTGTCGGTTCATGGAGATTTAGAGGTAGACGAGCACCACACTATTGAAGACACAGCCATTATCCTAGGTGAGGCGTTCTATTCAGCATTGGGAGAAAAAATAGGAATAGAAAGATACGGTTTTTCACTACCAATGGATGATTGTCTAGCTCAAGTGTCAATTGATTTTGGAGGGAGGAATTGGTTAGTCTGGGAAGCAGATTTCAAACGTGAAATGATTGGAAAAATGCCAACAGAAATGTTTGCGCATTTCTTTAAATCATTTAGTGATGGGGCTAAAGCAAACATAAATATTAAAGCTGAAGGGAGTAATGAGCATCATAAAATTGAAGCTATTTTTAAGGCTTTTGCCAAAGCAATTAAGTTTGCTATTAAGCGAGACCCAAACAAAATGATATTGCCAACAACCAAAGGAAGCTTGTAATTGATATGATTGCAATCGTTGATTATAACGCTGGAAATACTCGAAGCCTTCAATTTGCATTAGACCGGCTTGGAGTAAATAGCTCCCTTACATCTAATATTGAAGAGATTCAAAGTGCTGAAAAAATTATTTTCCCAGGACAAGGTGCTGCCTTAAATGCTATGCAAAATCTTAAAAAAACAGGATTAGATAAAATAATACCAAATTTAAAACAACCTGTTTTAGGTATTTGCCTTGGAATGCAACTTTTTTGTCGATCAACTGAAGAAGGAAATGTAGACTGCTTAGACATAATTTCAACAGATGTGAAAAAAATATCAAATAAGGTTAAAGTACCACATATGGGATGGAATAATATTACAAATTTAAAATCACAACTTTTTAATAATGTTATTGATAATGAATTTATGTATTTAGTGCATTCTTTTTACGTACCAATAATACCTGAAACAATTGCTGAAAGCAATTATAATGGATTTTTCAGTGTGGCAATACAAAAAAATAACTTTTATGGTGTACAATTCCATCCTGAAAAAAGCAGCAAACCTGGAATTAAAATTTTAGAAAATTTTTTAACAATATGAAAATAATTCCAGCAATAGATATAATAGATGGGAAATGCGTTCGTCTTTCGAAAGGAAATTATAATTCACAGATTACATACAATCAAAATCCATTAGAAGTTGCAAAAACTTTTGAAGACCATGGTATTGAGTTTTTACATTTAGTAGATTTAAATGGAGCTAAATCAAATCATATTATTAACTATAGTATTTTAGAGAATATAGCTTCTAAAACGAATTTAAAAATTGACTTCGGTGGTGGTATCAAAACTGAAAATGATTTAAACTTAGCCTTTAATTGTGGTGCAAATCAAGTAACATGTGGAAGTATTGCTGTAAAACAACCAGAGATATTTTGTGAGTGGATCTTAAATTATGGGTCTGAAAAAATTATATTAGGTGCTGACGTTAAAGGTAAGTATATTGCAACTGATGGCTGGATTAATACTTCAAATCAATCAATTTTTGGTTTAATAAATTTTTATCAAAATAAAGGTATAGAGACGGTAACTTGCACAGATATAAGTAAAGATGGTATGTTGGAAGGACCATCATTTAAATTATACAGTAATATAATAGATGCTTACAAGATAAATCTTGTAGCATCAGGAGGAGTTTCAGAATATGATGACATACTAAAACTTGACGATATGGGTTGTTATGGAGTTATAATAGGGAAAGCTATATATGAAAATAAAATTAGTTTAAAACAATTAGAAAATTTTATTTTAAACAAAAGTGATGAGTGATTTCATTTATGAATTCAAAAAAAATACAGTATTTCGACTAAAAGAAGGTCAAAGAATGGTTCATTTAGCATTTGACAAGACTAAAGAGGAACATATTTGGAAGTTACCTATTTCAAATGGTATTTCATTGGGGAACCAAATTTTACATATAAATGGTAATATGACCCAGTATATTATATCTTCTTTAGGAGAGAATATAGATTATAGAGATCGCGATAAGGAGTTTGAGATAAATAAAAAGTACAATAAAACAGAGTTATTAAAAAAGTTAGATGCTACAATTAATAGCTCTTTAAATGTTATTGATTCAGCACAGTCTTCAAATTATCTAAAATTACGTGAAGTACAAGGGTATAAGCTTTCTGGTATAGGTGTATTATTACATGCCGTAGAACATTTTTCTTATCATGTAGGTCAAATTGCATTTTGGGTTAAATTTCTTACTAAGTCAGATTTGGAATTTTATAAAGGTCAAGATCTAAATAAAAAAAACAATTAATATGTTAACCAAAAGAATTATTCCATGCTTAGATATAAAAGACGGTCGCACAGTTAAAGGAGTAAATTTTAAAAATCTTCGTGATGCAGGTAATCCTGTAGAACTTGCTGAGAAATATGCAAATGAAAGAGCAGACGAATTAGTCTTTTTGGATATATCTGCAACCGAACAAAAAAGAAAAACTTTGTCTAAACTCGTGCTAGATGTTGCTGCTTCCTTAGATATACCATTTACTGTAGGCGGAGGAATTAGATCAATAAGAGATGTATCTCTTCTTTTAAAAAATGGTGCAGACAAAGTTTCAATAAATAGCTCTGCTGTTTATCGACCTGAATTGATTAATGAAGTTTCTACTCATTATGGAAGTCAGTGTCTAGTGGTAGCGATAGATGCAAAAAAAATTGATAATAAATGGAAAGTGCATTTAGTAGGAGGCAAGGTTTCAACAAATATTGACCTTTTCAAATGGGCAAAAGAAGTAGAAAGTAGAGGAGCTGGAGAAATACTATTTACCTCAATGGATAATGATGGAACTAAAAATGGATTTGCTAATGATGCTATTGCTAAATTATCAGATCAACTTAATATTCCTATTATTGCATCTGGTGGAGCTGGTACTGAGGAACATTTTAAAGATACATTTACAGTTGGAAAAGCTGATGCAGCTCTTGCGGCAAGTGTTTTTCACTTTGGTAAAATCAGTATTCCTTCATTAAAAAATAAATTAAAAAGACAGAATATTGCTGTAAGAATCTAACAAATATGAAACTAAATTTTTCAAAATCACATGACAATTTAATACCCGCCATTATACAAGATAATACAACAAAAAAAGTTTTAATGCTTGGATATATGAACGAAGAAGCTCTCAACATAACAAAAAAAACCAAAAAAGTAACCTTCTATAGTAGATCAAAAAAAAGATTATGGACAAAAGGTGAGGAGAGTGGAAATTACTTAAAGCTTATTACACTGAAAGAAGATTGTGACAAGGATGCATTATTAATTCAAGTTGAACCAATGGGTCCAGCATGTCACACGGGGAATGATACCTGTTGGGGAGAATTAAATAATAGTCATTTTGGATTTTTTTCAGAATTAGAAAATATAATTTCCAATCGTAAAACATCAAATCTAGATAGCAGCTATATTTCTTCACTATTTAATGAGGGTATTAATAAAATGGCTCAAAAAGTCGGAGAAGAAGCAGTTGAAACAATTATTGAAGCTAAAGACAATAACTCAGAACGTTTTTTGAATGAAAGTGCAGACTTATTGTTTCATTTATTGATTTTACTTCAAGCAAAAGGATTTGAAATTAGTGATATTGAAAGAATATTATTAAATAGAAGAAAATCTTCATAACTTAAAAATCATCCGTTATATATCCATTAGTTATGTTGTCATGATAATCATAAATAACAAATGAAATTTAAACTAATACCATTTATTCTTTTAATAAATTTTTCAACTATAAAAGTAATATCACAAAATCAAGAAAATAAAATTCCAATTATAATTGATGCTGATACTGCTAATGAAATAGACGATTTATTTGCATTAGTCAGGGCTATAGGTGAACCTAAATTTGATTTGAGAGGAATTACAGCTTCTCAATTCCATACATCTCCATATGCATCAAAAAATACAGCTCTCGAAAGTCATTTAATGAACCAGAAACTTTTGAATTTATTACCAAAATATAATATTCCCTTATTTATAGGTAATTCAAAACCAATTTCAGATATAGCTAATCCAAATTTATCTGATGCAAGTAAATTCATTATTGAACAAGCATTATCAATGCCTAAAGAAAAAAAACTTCATGTTGTAATTTTGGGTTCATGTACTAATGTCGCTACAGCTCTAAAATATAATCCTGAAATTGCGTCTAAATTAATAGTTTATTATATTGGATTTTGGCATGATCCTTATTTAAATACATATGATAAAAACGAATTTAATACTCGAAATGATCTACTAGCAACCAATTTTCTTTTAAATACAAAAAATTTAAATTTTAATGTAATGACTGCAACTACATGTCAAAATTTACAATTTGATAAAGCTAATGCTTTCAGAAATTTCAAAAATGATTCTCTTGGATATTTTCTTGTAAATCGCTGGAAGAATTATAAAAGATGGTGGACTTCTATTGATCCTCAACAAAAAAAATGGATAATGTGGGATTTGTCAATAATAGAGGCAATAATCCACCCTGAATGGGCAACAAAGAAAATATTCAAAACACCCATAGACAATTTACAGCGTGATATTAAAGTTTATACTTCAATCGATTCATCAATGATGAAAAAAGACTTTTGGGAACATTACAATAAACTAAATTAAGCACCATTTTAATATATGCTTGTTGATATAAATATTCCATATGATGAATTAACTAGTTATCTAAAACAAAAAAATATTTTGTTGGAGGAAGATGAATACGTTGAAAACATTGAAATTGCTGGTGAAGGTAATATGAATGTTGTGCTAAGGGTAATTACAAATAAAAATACTTTCATATTAAAACAGTCACGTCCATTTGTCAGAAAATATCCTAATATACAAGCACCTATAGAAAGAATTAATGTTGAGTATAATTTTTATAAGCATGCAAGTAAGAATTTATTTTTACCAAAAATGAAAGGTTATATTCAAGACGATTATATTTTAATATTGGAAGATTTAGGAAAAGGGGAGGACATGACATTTATTTATGACAACCGTGATATATCAAAAAATGTAATTAAGGATTTTATACTTGCTTCGTCTGATATACATATTCAAAATCTTGATGAAGGTTTTCCTGAAAACAAACAATTAAGAAAATTGAATCATCAACATATTTTTGTTTTGCCATTTTTAGAAAATAATGGTTTTTCATTAAATAAAGTTCAAGATGGTTTAGAAGAACTTGCAAAACCATTTAAGCAAAATAAAAAACTTATAAAAAAACTAAAATATTTAGGGAATAATTATATGTCAAAGGGAGACACACTTATTCATGGTGATTATTATCCAGGTAGTTGGCTTTATGCAAATGAAAAAAGATTTATTATTGATCCTGAATTTAGTTTTATTGGCCCAAAAGAATTTGATTTAGGAGTTATGGCTGCACATTTAGTTTTAACTACTGGAAATAAAACAGCCTTAGATTATATTTCTGAATACTATCCAAACTCATTTAATAGAGATCTTATGAGTCAGTATTGTGGGGCTGAAATCATAAGAAGAATAATTGGTATTGCCCAGCTACCAATGAAACGAGATATAAATGAGAAAAAAGAATTACTTAATCTAGCTCTTAAATTTATATTAGATTAATTTATTAAGTTTAATTTAGTTTATTCTCAGAATTAATAAATAATACACATCATTTAATTAATGTTTTTATGAATAAAATTGATCCTGATGTTTTTACTTTTTATAAAGAATTAACAAAAAATAATAGTCGTAATTGGTTTGAACATCAGAAAGAACGTTTCAAAAAACTTGAGTTGGGTGTAAAAAAATTTGCAGAAAATATAAAGTTAGGTTTAGACACAGCTGACGACATTGAAAAAGTTAAATTATTTCGTATTTATCGAGATGTTCGTTTTTCTAAAGATAAAACACCTTACAAAACACATTTTGGTATAGCTTTTCATAGAAAAAAACCTGAATTAAGAGGTGGATATTATATTCACATATCACCAAATAATAGTTTTATAGCCTCTGGCTTTTGGGATCCTTCGCCATCGGACTTGCTAAGAATTAGAAAAGAATTAGAAATTGATGCACAAGAATTAATAGACATAATTGATAACTCTAAATTTAAAAAAAATTGGGGCCATCTTGTTGGGGAAGAGTTAAAAACAGCTCCTAGAGGATTTGATAAAAGCCATCCTCACATAAATTTAATTAGAAAAAAACAATTTTTATTTAATAAAAAATTTAACAATAAAGATGTAATTTCGTCTGATTTTCAAAAAAAAGTAATTTTTGCTTTCAAAGATATTAGACCTTTTTTTGATTATATGACAAACATATTAACAACAGATTTGAATGGAGTTTCGTTGTTATAAATATTAAAAAAGAATGAAAAAAATAAATTTTATTTATATAACTGCAATTGTTTTATTTTTTGGATGTGCGACTTTAAAAAATGAAACTTCCAAGAAAGAACGTTTTATCGAAGCGAGTGTAGACTTAATTAACGTAGAAAATGACAAGGTTAAAATAATAATCAATCCACCAAAAATTACTCAAAATGAAATAATTTTTTATATACCTCAGATTGTTCCAGGTACATATGAATATTCAAATTTTGGTCGTTTTGTTGAAAATTTAAAAGCTCTGGACAATAAAGGTAAATCGTTAAAAGTAGAAATAATTGACGAAAATTCCTGGAAGATATTTGATGCAAAAAAATTAGATAGGGTCACCTATTATGCAAACGACACTTTTGATGGACCTGACGGAAAAGATATTTATCCTATGGGAGGTACAAATTTTAAAGAAGGAGAAACTTTTCTTTTAAATTTGCATAGCATGATTGGTTATTTTGAAGGTTTAAAAGAATCTTCTTATAATTTGAGTATTACCTCACCAAAAAACTTAAAACCTTTTACATCACTTCCTGCTATATCAAAAAGTGATAGCATTGATGTTTTTTCAGCGAAAAGATACTTTCATATAATTGATAATCCCATTTTATATAGTGTTCCAAATGCAATTTCTTTTGATTTAGACAATATAAAAGTGGGTTTAGCTATTTATTCTCCATCTGGCACTCACAGTGCAGAAACATACAAACCTGCTATTGAAGAAATGATGATAGCACAAAAACAATTTCTTGGTGCTGCTAATAGTACTCTGTCATATGATATTTTACTTCATTTAATGGGAATGGATGATCTTCAATATTTTGGAGGTATGATGGGAGCTTTAGAACACCATACATCAACAACGGTTGTTTTTGTAGATCAAATGCAAAAGCAAGAACTTACTCAAAGTTTAGTTGATGTTGTATCTCATGAATTTTTTCACACTTTGACACCATTAAATATCCATTCTGAAGAAATACACAATTTCGAATACAATACGCCATTGATGTCAAAACATTTATGGATGTACGAAGGCACAACTGAATATTTTGCAAATCTTTTTCAAATAAATCAAGGATTAATTGATGAGCAAAATTTCTATAATCGAATGCTTGAAAAATTAAACTTTTCTCAACGATATGATGATAAAATGTCATTTACCGAGATGAGTGCTGGAATCGTTGATGAACCCTATCAATCAAATTATGGAAATGTATATCAGAAAGGGGCATTAATTAATATGTGTTTGGATATAATTATTCGGGAAGAAAGTAATGGAGAAAGGGGAATACTTTGGGTAATGCAAAATCTGGCAAAAAAATATGGAAAGGAAAAACCATTTAGGGATGATGAATTAATTAACGAAATTGTTGAAATGACATATCCACAAGTACATGATTTTTTCAAAAACCATGTAGAAGGTAATACACCAATAAATTACATGGACTATTTTACAAAAGTCGGTTTAACTATGGGTGATACGGAAGTGTCATTACCAAGTATTCTTTTCAAGGATAATAAAAGCCCTTTTTTTATTCCAAACCGCGATGAAAGTGGTATAGTAAGATATATTGTAGATGGTTTAAATTCAAGTATTGAAAAAATGGGTGTCAAAATTGGTGATGTATTTTTAGGTTTAAATGGTAAAATGCTACCTGAAATAAAACAAGAAAATGCAAGTCAAATAAACGAAGTTTTTGCTCCAAGTTTTATGTGGGACAATGACAAGGAATTCTCGATAACAATTGAACGTAATAAAGAAATTATTACATTATCAGGCATAACAGGATCTCCTAAAGCAACGGTCACTGGTGTAATTGAAGATATTAATGCTGATGATTATTCTCTAAAGCTTCGTTATTCATGGTTAAAAAATTGATTTAAATAAATAAAACGATAATTAATGTTATGTAAAATAGGATTTTTATTAATTATATCCCCTCCCTATATTATAATTAAACTTAATTTAATATAAACGAAATGATAATTGTAAACACACCAAGTATTCCAAACAAAACTATAATTGAAGTATTAGGTATTGCAAGGGGCAGCACTGTTAGAGCTCGTAATGTAGGTCAAGATATTTTCGCTGGATTGAAAAACATAATTGGCGGCGAAATTTCAGAATACACAAAATTACAAGCACAATCTCGTGAGCAAGCATTGCAAAGAATGAAAGATGATGCTGAACGAATTGGTGCTAACGCTATTGTTAATGTACGTTTAACTACTTCAATGGTTATGCAGGGCTGTTCAGAAATTTTAGCTTATGGAACTGCTGTTGTTGTTAAATAAATTAAAGCTTTTTATATTATTCATAGGAGCTATAATACTAGTCTTTCTTCTATTTAAACGTTTTGAAGAAAAGAAAGATGAAAATTTTGAAGACCGGGAATATTAATTTTTTAATCCTAAAAAAACGTTAACTCCAATTGCTATTGGGTTTCCAGAGGTTCTTCTAAAACTTACAACTTGTCCTGTATGATATATTACGTCTGAAATAGGCCCATTTATTAAGTTCCAAATTGGAAATTTTGATTGCTTCCCTCCTTTTTCAAAGATAATGTTTAAATCATCTAAATTTCTGTCATCATACTGATTAAGTGTAATTGAAGCTTCTTTAATATTCCTCAAGGTTTTTGCTCTAAGCTCATTAAAATTATTGGTGATTTTAGGGGTAGGTCGGGTGGAAACTCTACTAGCAGTGGCATTTAATATAGTGGAACTTAAAACAAAAATATGTTGTAGTGTTTCTAAAGTGTTCTGTGAGTTTTTTGTTGGCCTATACTCTAAATCTATTTTTCTAAGTCCTTCGGTAGCCCAAAAATATCTAAATCCTAGCCCTTGTAACATTCTGTTTATACTATTAATAGCTGTATAATTTTCTGGAGATTGAGGTATCGATGAAAAAGGTAGTTCTTGCGCCATAACTGAAATGTTAAATAAAAATAAGTTCAATAGTAAAAATCTCATTAGAATCCTTTTTTACATTACTAAAATACTATTTTAGTAACTCAGATTTATTTAATGCAAAAAAAATTTAATTCACTTGAAGATTTATCAAAAATCAAATTTGAAAGTCTTGAACCTGATAGAGAAATTACTCAAAAAGAAAAATTGCAATTTACAGCTCAAGAGCTAGAAGCCCATTTTAGTAATAAGGGACGTGGTGGTAAAGTTGTTACTATTATTAAAGGTTTTACTGGCGATAAAACTGATTTAAAAAAATTATCAAAAAAATTAAAGAACAGAATAAGTGTTGGTGGTACTGTAAAAGACGGTGATATTATTATTCAAGGAAATCATAGGGATAAAATAATGGATATTTTACAAGAAATGGGACATAAAGTAAAACGTGTAGGTGGATAAATTTACCAAATAATGGGTGTTTTCCCTTTACTTATTAAATAATTATTGCATTGACTAAAGTGTTTATTGCCAAACCAATGACCCTTATTTGCACTTAATGGTGATGGATGTCCACTTCTTAAAATCAAATGTTTTGAAGAATCAATTAATATAATTTTCTTTTTGGCATAACCTCCCCACAGCATAAAAACAATTTCATTTTTTTGATATGAAATAATCTTTATTATAGAATCCGTAAATTCTTCCCAACCTTTGTTTTGATGACTACCTGCATGATTTGCGCGGACACTTAATGTGGAATTTAATAAAAAAACACCTTGATCAGCCCAGCGATTTAAATTTCCATTATTGGGGTACGGAACGCTAATGTCGTCTTCTATTTCCCTAAATATATTGATTAAAGATGGTGGATGTTTTACCCCCTCTTCTACTGAGAAAGCAAGTCCATGCGCTTGATTTTCTCCATGGTAAGGATCTTGTCCAAGTATTACTACTTTTACTATATCAAGAGGACATCGATTAAATGCCTCAAAGATTAGCTTTCCTGGTGGATAGCATTTCTGAGTTCTGTATTCTTTTCGGACAAATTCAGTTAATTTTATAAATTTTAAGTCTTCAAACACATTTTTTAGCTGCTTTTCCCAAGAAGAATGTATTTGAACATGCATGAATTATGTAATTTTGCACTGCTAAGTTAAGAAAAACCATGGGGTACATTCCTAAAAAAACACTTGAAGACCTTGAGTATGAAGAGGTTTTAAAAAGGTGCTCAGATTTCTCAATTACTTCGCTTGGAAAAGTTGAGATTATGAATCTGCAGCCAAAAACTCAAACTCATGAAATAATCAAGGGATTAAGTGAAGTTTCAGAATTTAGAGCTTCCTTTGATAATGAAAATCGAATTCCTAACCATGGTTTTGAATCTATGCTTGATATGTTTTATATACTCAAAATAGAAAATAGTGTATTAGAAATATCTTCCTTTAGAACTCTTGCTACAAATACAGAGACAACAAATAATTTATTAAAATTTTTTTTCAAGTTTAAATCATATTATCCCAACTTATATGAAAGAAGTTCTGTTTTATCTGAAGAAAAAGAAATAAAAACGAAAGTCGATTCAGTTATAGATCGTTTCGGTGAAATAAGGAATAATGCATCAGATAATCTGTTTAAAATCAGAAAAAAAATTCAAGTAATAAGAGGTAAAATTAGTAGCAGTTTTAATAAAGCCTTAAGTCAATTTCAATCTGCAGAATATTTAGACGACATTCGTGAGTCAATTATAGATAATAGAAGGGTTTTAGCTGTAAAAGCAATGTATAGAAGGAAAGTTAAAGGAACTATAATGGGAAGTTCTAAAACTGGAAGTATTGTTTTTATTGAGCCTGAAGCAACATACAATCAAAATCAAGAATTACAAAATTTACTTTTTGAAGAATCGGAAGAAATAAAAAAAATATTAAGTGGTCTCACTGATTTTTTTAGACCCTATCTCCCCTACTTTGAATTGCAACAAAATTTTCTTTTACAAATTGACATTATATATGCAAAAGCAAAATATGCACAAGAAATAAATGCCATTTTACCTGCAATTGATAATAAGAAACGTGATATAAATTATTTAAAAGCATATCACCCACTATTATTACAAGCAAATCGAATAGAAGGCAAAAAAACTTATCCCCAAGATTTATGCTTAGATTCTAAGAATCGAATCATAATTATTTCTGGTCCTAATGCTGGTGGCAAGAGTATAACATTAAAAACAATGGGGCTATTACAGCTAATGCTCCAAAGTAGTATGTTAATTCCTGTTCATGAGAAAAGTTATTCATGCTTATTTGATCAAATACTAACTGACATAGGAGATAATCAATCTATAGAAAATCATTTAAGTACTTACTCCTACAGACTGAAAAACATGAAAAGTTTTTTAAGAAAATGTAATTCAAATACATTATTTTTAATTGATGAATTTGGAACAGGCTCAGATCCAGATTTAGGAGGCGCCCTAGCTGAAGTAATACTTGAAGATTTTTATGAAAGGGAAGCCTTTGGATTAATAACAACTCATTATTCTAATCTAAAGATTTTAGCTACAGAATTACCTGCTATGAGTAATGCTAATATGCAGTTTGATAGTAAAACATTAGAGCCAGTATTTAAATTAATTCTAGGAGAAGCTGGAAGTTCATTTACTTTTGAAGTAGCCCAAAAAAATGGTTTACCATTTAATTTAATTAACCGTGCAAAAAAGAAAATTGAGAGTGGTAAAGTTCGTTTTGATAAAACTATTGCCAAACTTCAAAAAGATCGTTCTCAATTCTTAAAAACAAGCAAAAGCTTAAAAGAAAAAGAAATTAAGGCGGCTAGAGAAGAAAGTCGAATGACAGAGATCAACGCTAAACTTAAATCTAAACTTTCAAGTTATCAAGAACTTTTTGATCATAATCAAAGGATGATTACTTTAGGTAATAAGCTTAATGAAATTGCAGAAAGATTTTTTATTAACAATAAAAAAAGACCACTTATTTCAGAACTTTTTAAGTTAGTAGAAAGTGAAAATTCAAAGCGAAAACGTAAGTCTACAATCCTTTCGAAAAAGAACAAGCAAGAAAAAAAGAAAATAAATGAAGAAGTTAAAAAAGAATTAGTTAAAGTACGAAAAGAGAAAAAGCAAAAAGCTAAAGAACCTATAACTGCCCCAATTCCAAATCATATTTTTAAAATTGGTGATCAAGTAAGAATGTTTGATGGTAGATCAGTTGGCAGTATTGATTCTATTGAGAAAAACAAAGCAATAGTGAATTACGGCGTTTTTACAACAAAAGTAAATTTAAATTTATTAGAATTTGTAAAAGAAAAAAATAAATAAATGAATGAAACTATAATAGTTTTCTTTGATGGGCCATGTGTGTTATGCAATTATTGGGTTAAAAAATTATGCGTTTGGGATAAAAATGATCGTTTTAGATTTGCCTCTCTTGAGAGTCCTTATGCCCAAAATTTTTTTAAAAAAAGAGGATACAACATACAAGATATTGATTCCATTATAACTTGGGATTCAGAAAAAAATTTTAATGTAGAGTCTAAAGCAGTGTTTAGAATTATACATTTTTTAGGTGGTTTTTGGAGTTTATTCTTAATTTTTAATATACTTCCTTCCGTATTAAAAAAATATTTATATAGATATATTGCTAAAAATAGATATAATTTTTTTGGTAAATATGATAAATGTCCAGTTCCTGAAAAACGTTTTTCTCATAAATTCTTATAACCCATTCTAAACTGAATACATTAAAATAACTCAAAATTCCACTTTACAAATTTGACGAGTTTCTCACTATCATTTTGAGAATACAAATAATAATTGGTATATTTTTCGGTTTACTTTCAACTAAAGTATAATCACTTCAACTTACCAATTGATTTACCAACTATCATTGATACAGCCGCATCTCCTGTTACATTTACAATAGTCCGACACATATCTAAAGGACGATCAATAGCAAAAATTAAAGCTAAACCTGCTTCAGGAATTCCTGCTTGTGCTAAAACTATTACCAACATTACTATTCCAGCACTAGGCACAGCTGCTGTTCCTATTGAGGCTAATGTTGCTGTAAAAACAATACCTAATTGTGCTGTTAGACTTAAATCCAACCCAAATGCTTGGGCTATAAAAACTGCTGCAACACCCTGATATACAGATGTACCATCCATATTTATAGTTGCTCCTATTGGAAGAACAAAGCTTGTAACCTCTTTATCTACACCTAATTTATCTTCAACACATTCCATAGTTACAGGAAGTGTTGCTGCACTAGAACTAGTTGAAAAAGCCAATAGTTGTGCAGGTGCCATTCCTCTCATAAAAAAAGATATTTTCTTTTTAGTAAATAATTGAACAACTAGCATATAAATGAATATCATTATTGATAATCCAAGTAAAAGAGTAATTGTATATAATGCTAAAGCTTTAAAAAGTTCAAAACTAGGCGCTTCTACTACTAATGCAGCTAGAAGGGCAAATACGCCATAAGGAGCAGATAACATGATTAAGTCAATTAATTTTAAAATAATCACGTTAAATGAATCAATAAAGTCTTTAACCGCTTTGACTTTTTTGCCAGGGAGCAAAATCATGCCTATTCCAAAGAATAATGCGAAAAAGATAACTTGTAGCATATTACGATTATTAGAGGCTGCAAGAAATATATTTGAAGGAACCATGTCGACAAGCGCTTTTAGCGGCCCTGATTCTCTTTGCTTAGCTGCTGCTTCCTGTTTAGTTTTTGTGTCAGTTGAATATGCTTCTATTAATTCATTTCGAGTATCAACACTTATTGATTCTCCGGGTTTAATAATATTAACCAAAATTAAACCAATAGTCACTGCTGTTAGTGTTGTTATCAAATAAGTTAATATTGTCCTACCTCCCATTTTAGATAACTTAGAAATATCTTTTAAATCAGAAACACCTTTAATAAGTGAGGCTAATATTAATGGAACAGCAATAAGCTTTAGAAGATTAATGAAAATCGTTCCAAAGGGTTTAATATAGTTGCCAATAAAAAGATCACCACCATCTAAAAAAGATAATATTAAACCAAAAAGGACCCCAAAGGCCATACCTATTAAAATTTTCCAGTGGAGTTCTAGTTTTTTCACTTAATTCAAATTCTATTATTTCTTTTACGCAAATGAAAATCTGCGAGAACTAAAGAAGCCATAGACTCAACTATAGGAACTGCTCTTGGAACTACACAAGGGTCATGTCTACCCTTACCTTGCATAGCTACTTTTTCTCTCTGAGAATTTATTGTTTCTTGATTTTGCATTATTGTTGCCACAGGTTTAAAGGCTACATTGAAGTATATATCCATACCATTTGAAATTCCACCTTGAATTCCTCCTGAATGATTTGTTTGAGTAGTTCCGTCAGTATTAAACAAATCATTGTGTTCACTTCCTTTCATCTTTGTTCCTGAAAAACCACTTCCATATTCAAATCCCTTTACTGCATTAATTGAAAGCATTCCTTTACCAAGTTCTGCATGGAGTTTGTCAAATGTCGGCTCTCCGAGTCCCACAGGTACATTTTTAATTATACAAGTTACTACACCTCCAAGAGTGTCACCTTCTTTCCTTACCTTCTTTATAAGACTTTCCATTTCAGACGCCAATTTCGAATCAGGACATCTAACAATATTTTTTTCTGCTTCTAAAACATCAACTTTAGATGGGTGTAAATCTAGTGAGAGAGTCCCTACTGCTGACACATAAGCATTAATTGTAATAGGTGCTAAAAACTGTTTCGCTATAGAGCCAGCCACTACTCTACTAGCTGTTTCACGTGCTGAACTCCTTCCGCCACCTCTGTAATCTCTAATACCATATTTTTCCTCATAAACAAAGTCAGCATGAGATGGTCGAAAAGTATTTTTTATGTGAGAATAATCTTTAGATTTTTGATTTGTATTTTGAATGGCAAAGCCAATGGGTGTGCCAGTTGTTTTACCTTCAAAAATTCCCGAGAACAAAGTTACTTCATCTGGCTCTTTTCTTTGAGTGACAATTGATGATTGCCCTGGTTTTCTTCTGTCTAAATCCTTTTGAATAGCATCTAGGTTTATCTTAATTCCAGCCGGGCAACCGTCTATCACTCCCCCAATGGCGTGCCCATGTGATTCTCCGAAAGTTGTAAGTTTGAATATTGATCCAAAAGTATTTCCAGCCATATTTAGAAAATAAGTATCAAATATAAAGTTTTATGATATACTAAATATCTAAATAGTATCCTAGATAACTTTTATGTTAAATCCTTTCAAGATTAATTAAAAATTATTTCTAATCCCAATTTTTATTTTTACTTGTTCTTCCAATTCCAGGATTAAATGTATTGGTAGGGTCAAGCTCCTTATAAAACTTTTTTAAAGACAATTTTGCTGAATATTCATGACCAACATTATGTTCTGCAGGATATTCAGCTCCTCTTTTATCGTATATTTTCAAAAGTTTACTTTTTAATTTCTCACAGTCTACGCCCTTTTTAACAATATAATTTTGATGAAGAACATGGCAAAATAAGTGACCGTAGTAAAGCTTCATTTCGAGCATGTCGTTTATCTCTTTTGGTAACTTTTCAAACCAGTTTTTTTCATTTCTAGGAAATGCAATATCTAACGACATCATTTCACCATGCCTTTTGGAGTGAAGAAGGTGATATCTTCCTATTGCACTAGCGGACACAAATCTATGTAAAGATGCTTTTTTTGATTCAAAATTGTTGCATTCAAAATAATCACCAATATTATCACGAAAAATTTCACTAAAATATTCTCTTGCCTCATTAATTCCTTCATCAGACATCTCTATAATCCAGTGGTGTTCATATAAATTTCTAAATTTTTCCATTCTCTTTGGTAAATGATTTGGAAAAAAATTACTTAAAAACTGCATCAATCTATCTGAAAAATTATCCGGAAGAAATCTTAGCTTTTTTGCTGTAATATCAACCCTTCTTTTGAGTTCAAATAGTGTTGGTAAAAAAGTAGTTCCTAACCTCTCTATAACTAAAAATGTGTCTTTACTATATTTTTTTGCTGCGTCATAACAGTCTCTATGCAAATAGTCACCGATTGTTGGAAGTGTTTTGAATTTTGAAAGTATATCCCGTCGAATTTTCCAAAAAACATCTGTATTATTAGTTCCAACATAGAAAACTTTATTTTCTTTAGGTGAAATATATGTATCTAATCTAACAGCAAAAACAGCTATTTTTCCTGCACTTCCAGAAGCTCCATATAACAATCTATTATCAGAATTGAATCTTGAAGGAGAATTCATTTCTATCTCTCTTACAATTTGTGAGTATTTATCATCAGAACAAAGTTTATCTGTTTCTGGTATGTCAGATTCCTTATAGTTTTTATTTTGAAGATTTTCTAAAATTTCATCCGGTGTTGAACCTAAATTTATACCTAAGTCATTTACAAGTTCTAAATTACCAGCTTTGTTTATTTTAGCATACAATGCCATTTGTGTGTAGGAAGGTCCTCTTTGTACTAATGAGCCCCCAGCATTATTGCAAATACCACCAACTATCGAGGCTCCAATTGATGTAGACCCTATAATGGAGTGAGGCTCTCTTCCATAGGGCTTTAATTTTTTTTCTAGAGTATAAAGAGTACTTCCTGCTAAA
>CACMUP010000006.1 GCA_902616905.1 uncultured Bacteroidota bacterium | reverse complement strand
AAAAAAATAATTAATGAATAAGTTACAAGTTTAATTTTCATTGATATTGTTTTAAAAACAATTTAGTAATTTTTGTTATCTTAAGAATAATATATCTAGTACACCAAACAAATAAATTTTTAATAAACTTAATATGTTAAAGCGAACAACACATTTACTAATATCAATCATTTTTCTTGTAAATAATTTGTATTCTCAAAATTATAAACCAGTTCCAGAAAACATTAAAGCTAGGAATTGGTTTCAAGATGCTCGATTTGGTCTTTTTGTTCACTGGGGTGTTTATAGCATTTTGGGTGACGGTGAATGGGTAATGAACAATCAAAATATTAGTATTGATGAATATGAAAAATTACCTGCCTTTTTCAATCCAATTGATTTTGATCCTAAAGAATGGGTTTCCATGGTAAAACAAGCAGGCATGAAATATATAACTATAACAAGTCGTCACCATGACGGTTTCTCAATGTTTGATACTAAAATGAGTGATTATAATATTGTTGACAGTACTCCATATGGAAAGGATATTATGAAGGCGTTAGCTGATGAATGTCGAAAGGAAGGAATAAAATTATTTTTTTACTATTCACTTTTAGATTGGAATCGTGATGATTATTATCCTAGAGGAAGAACAGGTAAAGGAATAAAGGGAAGAGAAGAAGGGAAATGGGAAGACTATATAACATTTATGAAAGGTCAATTAAAAGAATTATTAACCCAATACGGAGATATCGGAGGTATTTGGTTTGATGGACATTGGGATCAAAAGGAATGGGATGGCAAAGAGTTTGGAAAAGAGAAAGTTGATTGGCATTATGATGAGATTTATAAGATGATTCATGAAATTCAGCCTCAAGCACTCATTGGAAATAATCATCATATTGGTGTTATTGAGGGTGAGGATTTTCAAATGTTTGAAAAAGATTTACCAGGAAACAATACAACTGGATGGGGAACTCCAGCAGATCAGATTGGTTCAGTTCCACTTGAAGTCTGCGAAACTATTAATGGTTCATGGGGTTTTAATTTACAAGACCGAAAACACAAATCTGATAAAGAGCTTATTCACTATTTAATTAAGGCTGCAAGTTATGGAAGTAATCTGCTTTTAAATGTTGGCCCTATGCCTAACGGAAAAATTCAGCCTAAACACAAGAATTCGTTAAAAGCAATGGGAAATTGGCTCAAAGAAAATGGAGAAACTATTTACGGAACTCGAAAAGGTCCCATTCCTCCTAATAAGGATTATGTCTCTACCCAAAAAGAAAAAACAGTTTTTGTTCATCTGCTAAATCCTGAGACAGAGGTCATTCATGCGGAAAAAGTTCCCATTAATATCAAAGGGATCTACGAGCTGAAAACAAATACAAAACTACCTTTTAGTAATGACAAATTTGGCTTGGCGATAGATGTTTCATCTTTGGCTAAAGATGAAATAGATACCGTCATTAAAATAGAATTAAGATGAACGAGGTAATTAAATTAAATAATCGTTTAATCACTTTAGATTTTTTCAGAGGCTTAGTGATGTTTTTACTTATCGCAGAATTTGCCCATCTTTTTGATGCACTTATGGAATCAGGGAATGAAAACATCTCATTGGCTATGGATTTTATGTTTCACCATGCCAAATGGGAAGGTTTACACTTTTGGGACTTAGTTCAGCCTTTCTTTATGTTTATTGTAGGGGTATCTATTCCTTTATCATATGCAAATCGAAAGAAAAAGGGTGATACGGATAAAGCCATTCGTAATCATGCCTTTAGAAGGGCGTTTTTACTTCTGCTCTTTGGATGGGGGCTCTACTGTATTGGACCTGAAAAAATTGTATTTCAATTTGATAACGTATTGGCTCAAATGTCTTTTACCTACTTGATTTCTTTTTTATTATTAAAACAAAGCTCGAGTTTACAAATTGGAGTGGGTTTTCTCTGTATACTTTTATCTGATTTATTGTATCGCTTTTTCCCAATAGCTGGTTTTGATCAAGCCTTTATTGCTGGAGAAAATTTTGGTACATGGTTTAATATTTTTATTTCCGGATATGAATACGATGGTCATTGGGCTGCTTTTAATGCACTACCTACAACAGCCCATACACTTTGGGGTGTGGTCGCAGGGAAGTTGCTCATGGATAATACACCGCAGTTAGAAAAATTAAAACGTTTAGTGCTTGCTGGAATTACAGTTTTAGCCTTAGGTTATCTAGCTACTCTTTTTACACCTGTAATAAAAAGAATTTCGACTACTTCCTTTGTATTACTTTCAGCAGGGTGGACTTTTCTCGCATTAGCACTTTTTTATTGGCTTATAGATGTAAAGCAAGTAATTAAAAAAACTTACGTATTTAGAGTAGTAGGTGTCAATTCACTCTTTATTTATCTTTTTGCTTCGTTAGGAGGAGGAGGTTTATTTTTAAAAGTAGTTCGCCCTTTTTCAAATTCTTTCATTGGCAAATTTTCTTCCTGGGCGGCGGACTTGTTTTCAGGTTTTGTAGTACTTTTCGGCTTGTGGTATCTGTGTAATTGGCTATTTAAAAAACAAATTTTTATAAAAATTTAAAATGCGATTTTTCTTATTAATTTTATTTACAGGATCACTCTTTTTAGGGTGTATTTCAGTTGAAGCCCCACTAATGCCCATGGGTCCAATTCCTAATACACACCAATTAGCTTGGCAAGAAATGGAGTATTATGCTTTTATTCATTTTAATATGAATACGTTTACAAATAAAGAATGGGGGTATGGAGATGAAAAGCCGAATCAATTCAATCCTACTTCGCTAGATACAAGACAATGGGCAAGAGTAGCCAAAGATGCGGGAATGAAAGGGATTATCATTACTGCAAAGCATCATGATGGATTTTGTTTGTGGCCAAGTAAGTATACGGAACATTCAATAAAAAATTCACCATGGAAAGGAGGAAAAGGTGATTTGATCCAAGAACTTGCTGACGCTTGTAAAGAATTTGGACTGAAATTTGGTGTTTACCTCTCGCCATGGGATCGAAATCATTTTGCTTACGGTAAGCCGGAATACATAAATTATTTTCGAAATCAACTGCGGGAGTTATTAACGGACTATGGAGAAGTATTTGAGGTTTGGTTTGATGGTGCCAATGGAGGTGATGGTTATTATGGGGGTGCTAATGAGGAACGCAGAGTAGATAAAAAAACATATTATGATTGGCCCAAGACAATTGAAATTGTAAGAAATCTGCAGCCTGAAGCCGTTATTTTTAGTGATGCGGGTCCAGACATCCGTTGGGTAGGTAATGAAAAAGGTTATGCTAATGAGACAACTTGGTCGCCGATATATAGGGACAGTGTTTATGCTGGAATGCCCGATTTTCAGCGTTACGCTGCTGGACAAGAAAATGGAACACATTGGGTGCCCACAGAAACAGATGTCTCTATACGTCCAGGGTGGTATTATCATCCAGAACAAGACGATCAAGTAAAGTCAGTGTCTAAGCTTGTAGATATTTATTATAATTCAGTAGGACTCAATAGTTCATTATTACTCAATTTACCGGTCGATACACGTGGTTTAGTTCATGAAAATGAAGTTGCAAATCTCAAGGCTTTGGCTGCATTTTTAAAAAAGACTTTCACTGTAAACCTTGCTCAAGGCCAAAAGCTAAAAACGAGTACTACAACTAAAGGATATCCCGCTAAGTCTCTAATTGATAAGGATTTAAAGAGCTATTGGGTTTCTCAAGTAAATGATCTAAAGCCAACGATTGAAATCTTATTTGAAGCCCCTCTTGAGGCCAATACCTTTATGATTCAAGAATACCTCCCTATGGGGCAGCGGATTAAGTCTTTCACACTAGAAATTTTAAGAGATGGGATTTGGGTAAAAGAATATGAAGGATCCACCATAGGCAACAAGCGGTTAGTGCGTTTTGATACTCAAACTATTGAAGGTCTCCGCTTTACAGTAAATGAAACTAAAGCACGAGTTGTATTGTCAAATTTAGGATTATTTAAAGCCCCTGAATTATATGAAGACTAGGGCTGAATTTTATAGTATTTTAGTCCTAATATCCTTCTTTCTGGGTTGTCAAAAACCAAAGGCAGAGAAACCACCAAATATTGTTTTATTTCTTGTAGATGATATGGGTTGGCAAGATACTTCAGTTCCATTTTGGAATCAGTCTACTCCTTTTAATGACATTTATAAAACACCTAATATGGAGCGTTTGGCTAAAAAAGGGGTGAAATTTACTAATGCCTATGCAACTCCTGTTTGTTCTCCAACGCGTGTGAGTTTAATGACGGGTATGAATGCAGCTCGCCATCGGGTAACAAATTGGACATTAAGACCCGATCAGAAGCAAACTATGGAACTCAATCACCCCATCTTAAAATTTCCAGATTGGAATTACAACGGAATTGGACTTGATCCTTATACACCTAATACAGTTTATGCCAAACCTTTAGCACAAATCTTTTCAGAGGCAGGATATTATACTATACATGCTGGGAAAGCTCATTTTGGTGCGATCGGTTACCCCTCATCTAATCCGCTAAATTTAGGTTTTACTATAAATATTGCGGGTCATGCTGCAGGGGCTCCTGGAAGTTATTTAGGGAAAGAGAATTTTGGACATGGAAAAAAAGGTAGAGAAATTTGGGCTGTTCCAGGTCTGGAAAAATACCATGGTAAAGACCTCTTTTTGACAGAAGCCCTTACAAAAGAAGTTATTACTGCTCTAGATACTCCCGTTAAAATAAAAAAACCCTTTTTTTTATACTTCGCTTTATATGGAATTCATACCCCTTTAATGGCAAATGAACGCTTTATTAAACCTTATAGGGAAATGGGTCTAGAAGAAACCGAGGCGAGTTATGCATCTATGATTGAAAGTATGGATGAAGCTTTAGGTAAGGTACTTGATTATCTTGAGGCTAATCAACTTGAGGAGAATACAGTCATCTTATTTATGTCTGATAATGGAGGTTTGAGTGCTGTTGCACGAGGGGGAGAAAAACACTATCATAACCGTCCCTTAAACAGTGGTAAAGGATCGATTTATGAAGGCGGGATACGAGTACCCATGTTGGCGTATTGGCACAACAAGATAAAACCAAATTCAGTCAATACTACACCCCTCATTATTGAAGATTTTTTCCCCTCATTATTGGATATGGCACAGATTAATGAAGCTGAAATTCCTCAGATAATAGATGGGCAGAGTTTTGTTCCCCAACTTTTAAATGATGGTATAGAATCTGCCCCTCGACCATTATTTTGGCACTACCCGAATGAATGGGGACCTGAAGGTCCAGGTATTGGGAGTTGCAGTGCAGTTCGATTAGGAGATTGGAAATTAATTTATTTCCACACTGATTTGAGTTTGGAGCTATATAATCTAAAAGACGATCTGCAAGAAATCAATAATCTGTTGTATTCTAATCATAAAAAAGCATTAGAACTCACAAAGATTTTAACTACGCATTTACAATCAGTTGAGGCTCAGATGCCAACCAACAAAATCATGGGAAAAGTAATACCATGGCCTAACTCTCAATTAGTAAGTAAAGAATGATTTGCTTGTAAAAATCAAAATCAGTTACCACTTTAATGGTCGTTTAACCCTTGGTTTTAAAAACTTTTACTCCTAATTCCCGTTTGTTTGGAAAAATCAGTTAGATTATTGGAAGCGGTGTAATCTAAATCAGGTTGGGTTCGTAATATAACTTGTACCCTATAAATTATTTTTTGAAAAACTTTTTTTAACCCATTAAGGATTGGACTTTCATCGCTAATCCCATATCTCCTGTTATTTTTATTTGACCACCCATAACAGCCATCATTGGATTTATATCTCCGTCTCTAAGTTTTTCCAAAACTTCAGCTGTTAAACTTATTGTGCAATCTGCTTCTTCATCTGAGGCTTTTACCATATTATTTTTTGAAGTGCCATCGATGATGATACCTACTCCATCAACTTCAAACTTTAATTTTCCACCAATTGGCTCTGAAGTGGATGCCCTTTTTTCAAATTGAGATATCATATTTTCTAAACTCATGATTCTGTTTTATGTAAAAGTAAAAATAAAAAATGACACAGTGTCATTTTTTTTATTAGATTAGTCAAGAAATATATATCATGAATTATCGTCTAAAAAAAGTGGCAGTTCTTGGTTCAGGCGTAATGGGTTCTGGAATTGCTTGTCACTTAGCTAATGTCGGAATGCAGGTCCTTATGTTGGATATTGTTTCAAAGAATGGTAAAAAAAATAAAAAATCTCGAAATTTTTTAGTAAATAATTCATTGCAAAATGCCATAAAATCAAAGCCAGCTCCATTGTATTCAAAAAGTTTTATGAACAGAATTAAAACAGGAAACTTTGAAGATGATTTTGAAAAGATAAAAGATGCAGACTGGATTATAGAGGTAATCATAGAGAAACTGGATGTAAAAAGACAAATATTTGAGAAGGTAGATAAATATAGAAAAGAAGAAAGTTTAATAAGCTCAAATACATCAAGTATACCAATTAAACTTCTTTCTCAGGGCTGTTCAGAGTCTTTCAAATTACATTTTTGTGGAACCCATTTTTTTAATCCAGCTAGATATTTACCTCTATTAGAAATCATACCTACAGCTAAAACTAAACCTGAAGTTACAAACTTTTTCATGGAATTCGGTAAAGTAACACTTGGAAAACAAACAGTTTTATGTAAGGATACCCCAGCATTTATTGGTAATCGCATCGGAGTAATGTCAGGAACAGAGATTACCATATTAACCGAAAAATATGATTTTAAAATTGAAGAGGTAGATTTGCTTACTGGTTCTCTTATTGGAAGACCTAATACTGGTAGTTTCAGATTACAAGATTTAGTTGGTTTAGACACTGGAGACAATGTTAGCAGATTTGTTATTGATAATGTAAAAGGTGATGATTATATAGATTCTTTGAAAAAAAAATCTGAACCTAAATTCATGCGCTTTTTGTTAGATAACAAGTTTTTGGGTAATAAAACTGGAAAAGGGTTTTACGAAAAAACGAAAGAAAAAGACGCTAATGGAAAGACGATTATCAATGCACTGAATTTAAAAACCTTAAAGTATGAACCTGCGATACGTCCTAAATTAGATTTGGTTAAAACCGCAAAAGGAATGGGATTGATGAAAAAAAGAATCCAATTTCTAATTAATGGTGATTCTAAAGAGCAAAACTTTTTTAGGGATTATTTTGGAAGCTTATTTAGCTATGCTGCAAATAGAGTTCCTGAGATTACAGATCAATATTATCCCATAGATGATGCCATGAGAACAGGTTATGTTTGGGATTTTGGGCCATTTGAGTACTGGGATTTAGTAGGGTTAGATAGAGGGATAGAACTAATAAAAACTAAAGGCAGAAATGTTCCCAAATGGATTACAGAAATGGCTGCTTCAGGTTTTGAATCTTTTTACAAGTTCGAAAATGGTTCTAAAAAATATTTTAATATTCAAACAAAAAAATATGAGATTTTACCCGGATCTGAGACGTTTATTATTTTAGAAAGTTATCGTGACCAATCTCCAGTTTTGAAGAACAGCGAGTGTTGTGTTCATGATATTGGGGATGGTGTTCTTTGTTTAGAATTTACAAGTAAAAGTAATTCAATTGGTGAGGGAATAGGTAAGGGTCTAAATGAAATCATTCAACTTGCTGAAGATGGAAATTGGAAAGGTTTGGTAATAGGTAATAATGCAAAGCAATTTTCGGTTGGAGCAAACCTCATGAATATAGGAATGCTTGCCATGCAGAAACAGTTTGATGTTTTAGAAAACTTTGTAGATAATTTTCAAAGAATAAATATGAGGATCCGAACCTCTAAAATTCCGGTTGTTGTAGCTACCCAAGGGTATGTTTTCGGAGGGGGATGCGAAATTTCAATGCATTGTGATGCGGGAATTTATGCGGCTGAATCATATATAGGTTTAGTTGAGGTTGGAGTAGGTTTACTTCCTGGAGGCGGAGGCACAAAAGAATTTGCTTTAAGAGCATCAGATGACTTTTTTGAGGGTGATGTGCAGAATCCAACCTTAATAAAATATTTCAAATCAATTGCTACTGCTGCTGTTTCCAATTCAGCTCATGAAGCCTTTGATTTAGGTTATTTAAAAAAGGATCGTGATTTTATTTGTATTAACACACCTATGAACATAGGTATGGCTAAAGATGTAGTATTGGAATTATCAAAAAATTATATACCTAAATCTCCAAGAAATGATATTCAAGTTTTAGGAAGGGCAGGTATTAGCGTTTTGTACTCAGCTATAAATGAATTTCGCCTTGGAGAGTATATGTCAGATTACGATGTAGAGATTGCAAGAAAAATTGCAAATGTAATTTGTGGTGGAGACTTAACCGGATCGCAAAAGGTTAGTGAGAAATACTTACTTGATATCGAAAGAGAGGGTTTCATGAGTCTTCTTGGAAACCAAAAAACACTTGATCGTATTCAATATTTATTGATGAATAATAAACCCTTAAGAAACTAAATTATGGAGGCATATATAATAAAAGGCTATAGAACAGCAGTAGGAAAAGCAAAAAAAGGAGGCTTTAGAAATTATCGCTCTGATGATTTAGCAGTACATGTAATCAAACATTTAATTAAAAATGTTCCTGAGATTAATTCCGATCAAGTAGATGACGTAATAGTCGGCTGCGCCAATCCAGAGGGAGAACAAGGTCTTCAAATAGGACGTTTAATTTCTGCAAGAGCATTAGGAAGTCAAGTAGCTGGCATAACTATAAATAGATATTGTGCCTCTGGATTAGAAGCAATAACCCAGGCAGTAAGCAAAATTAAGGCTGGCTTTGGAAATATTTATATAGCTGGAGGAACAGAAAGCATGAGTACAATACCTATGACAGGATATAAATTAGCACCTAGTTATCAGGCAAATATTGAAAACATAAATTACCACGTAAGTATGGGTCATACTGCTGAGGCAGTAGCAAAAAAATTTAATATAAGTAGAGATGCAGCTGATGAATTTTCATTTAATTCACATCTTAAAGCTTCTTTAGCTATTGACTCAGGGGCATTTAAAGAACAGATTCTTCCGATTTCTATTGAAGAAGTATATGTTGAGAATGATAAACGAAAAACAAAAACTCATATTGTAGACATAGATGAAGGAGTTCGGAGAGACACCTCAGTAGAAGGATTGTCAAAATTACGATCTGTATTTAAAAAGGGAGGCATAGTAACAGCAGGAAATGCCTCTCAAATATCAGATGGCGCAGCATTCACACTAATTGTAAGTGAATCGATTGTTAAAGAATTAAACCTTGAGCCCATAGCAAGACTTGTGTCCTGTGCTGTTGGTGGTGTTGATCCTCTATACATGGGAATTGGACCTTGTGTAGCTATACCAAAAGCTCTAAAACAAGCTGGATTAGATTTGTCTGAAATAGAACAAACTGAATTAAATGAAGCATTTGCAGCACAAGCACTAGCTGTTATTCAAGAAGCTAAACTTGATCCTGAGACTGTTAACGTAAATGGTGGAGCTATTGCTTTAGGTCATCCTTTAGGTTGTACAGGAGCAAAACTATCAATCCAATTAATTGAAGAGATGAAAAAAAGAAAGCAACGTTACGGAATGGTAACAGCCTGTGTAGGAGGAGGACAGGGGATTGCAGGAATTTTCGAACGCCTTTAAAATGAATTTTATATCACCAATATTAGGTAAACGTGCTTCACAAAAAAAAGAAGTAAGAAAAAGATTAATGAATGAGGGTTTAGCTTTGTTTTCTTCTCGCGGACTTGAAAAGACTACTGTAGCAGATATTGTTGAAAATAGTAAAATTGCTAGAGGCACATTTTATAATTACTTTGCAGATACACAAACCTTATTTGACGCGTTAATAGACGAACTTAATCAAAGTGTAAAGACTGCTATTCAGAAAACCAGAAGGGAGAGTAAAAATATTTATGATTATTTGTATGGAACTTTTAAAAGCTATTTTGACTTAATTGGCACCTCTGAAATGATTCAATTTCATATACTAAATCAAGCACAAATACGCCAAAGTTCATATCAAAGTGATATTATTAAGACAATTGTAAAAAATTTGAATCGAGATCTAAAATCTGATTTCAAGATTAAGGCTTTTAGTGAGAAATATGAATTTTTACTTTTAAGTTTTATGTTAGTTGGAACACCTCCTGAACTATTTTTAGCAACACATACTTCCGATATCAATTTATCGAGTGATCAGCTTGCTACTTTTTTGGCAAAGCTATTTCATAAAGTTTTAATGGAGTAAACTAATTAAACTTTTTTTACTACATAGGTTACTATACCCCAGATAATAAGTTCGTTTTCCTCTGTTACTTTTATTGGCTGATATTTTGGATTTTCGGGAATTAAAAAGATACCATCTTCAACCACTCTTAATCGCTTTACCGTAAATTCTCCATCTATATAACAGACAGCAATTTTACCATTCTTAGGTTCTATGCTCCGATCAATAACCAAAAGATCACCATCATCCAGTCCTGCTCCCTGCATAGACTCGCCTGAGACTCGCGCATAAAATGTAGCTTCCTCATTGCGTACAACTTCTTGATCGATACTTATTCGAAGTTCCTTAAAATCATCAGCGGGAGAAGGAAAGCCTGCAGAGATTTTTTCTTGAGCCAAATACAATGATTTTTGTTGGTTCTGGTCAGGATGAAAAAAAGTTAGCTTTTGTGTCTGCATATTTACTTTACTTCAATAATCTCACTAATTTCAGTAGTGTAGCGTTGTGATAGATGTTCTTGTTTCATTTTCCAGGTATGCTGTAAATCTTGATTGGCAAGTTTCATTTGGTGCGGTCCAAAGCGTTTGTTAATACGATCTAAAGCTTTCATTATTAATAAATGTTTCGACTCTTCCCCACCAAATAAAGGAAGTTGACGGTTAGCAGTAGGGACTAGGCCCATTGTCATCACTCCTGCTTTTTTATAAAGAATCCCCTTTTTGAAAATTTTATGCAATCCCAGTACCGCATATTTACTTAATGTAATACTTGAATTGGTGGCATAGGGTAGTGTTAGTACACAGCTATTTCGATAGGGAGTCACCCCTTTTTTGTGGGGATCGCTACGCAAAAAAACAATCAATGCAGTACAACTACTTTTTTGTTTTCTCATTTTTTCTGCACAGCTGCTAGCAAAGGTAGAAATTCGCTCTTCCAGATCCTTAAATTCAGCTAGGGTCCCTTCAAAGCTTCTAGTAGTTGCAATTCCCTTTTTGGAAGGCTGTACTTCTTCTAATTGTATATGGGGTAATCCTTGTAGGTCTTTTTTAAGGCGAAGCCCTAATATACTCATCTGTTTGCGAATCCAATCGTTTGGTAGCATTGTAAACTGCCATGCGTTTCTAACTCCTATAGACTCAAGACGTTTAGAGTGCTGCTTACCTATACCCCACACATCACCAATAGCAGTCCATTTTAGTGCTTTAACTCTTTTATCTTCGTTATTAATACAGTAAATACCTCCTGTTTTTGAATCGTATTTTTTGGCAATTTTATTAGCAATTTTTGCTAAGGATTTACTCGGTCCCATACCTATAGAAACAGGAATGCCTGTCCAACGACGCATTTGTTTTTGGATGCGGTGCCCTTCTGCTTCAAGATTGAATAAATCAAAACCCTTGAATTGTAAAAAAGCTTCGTCTATACTATAAATTTCAAGATTGGGAGTATACTGTTCTAAGATGGACATTACCCTACTGCTCATATCACCATAGAGGGGGTAGTTGGAGGAAAAAACTTTTACCCCTTTTTGTTTAAAAAAAGAGTAGTATTGAAATGCTGGTGCTCCCATGGGGATACCTAAAGCTTTAGCTTCATTGCTTCGCGCAATGACACAACCGTCATTATTCGAAAGAATAACTATGGCTTTACTTTCCCATTGGGGCTGGAACACCCGTTCACAAGATGCGTAAAAATTGTTACAATCAACTAATGCAAACATGTGCAAAAGATATTAAAATGTTCCTTAAGTTTAGATATAAGTTTACTTTTTTCTCCGATTTATTTTTAAATAAATAGAGAAGCACTTCAATCAAAAATTGTAATTTTGTTGTTGGACTTTAGAAGCACTTACTGCATGGATAATTATTCGTTTTTAAACGCTGCCCATACAGCTCATTTTGCATCACTGTATGACCAGTATTTACAACAACCTGATAGTGTAGAGCCCAGTTGGAGAGCTTTTTTTCAAGGCTTTGACTTTGGGATAGAAAGTAACAGTTCTACATCGATCGATACTGTCGAGGTGCCAGAGCATTTGCAGAAAGAGTTCAGAGTGGTAAAATTGATTGATGGCTATAGAAGTCGAGGACATTTATTTACAAAAACAAACCCTGTTAGAGATCGAAGAAAATATAGTCCAACCCTGGATATCGAAAACTTTGGACTTTCAAAGTCTGACCTTCAAATTATTTTTAACGCAGGGGATATTATGGGCATAGGTCCTAGTAGTTTAGAAACAATCATTCATCATTTAAAGCGTATTTATTGCGATTCTATTGGAATTGAATATATGTATATTCGAAATCCAGAAAAAGTCAACTGGATCCAAAATCGGTTGAATGTCAATGACAATCATCCTAACTTTTCTGAAAAACAGAAAAAACATATTTTAAAAAAATTAAATGAAGCTGTAAGTTTCGAAAATTTTTTACATACCAAATATGTAGGGCAAAAACGGTTTTCTTTAGAAGGGGGAGAATCTCTAATTCCTGCTTTAGATGCAGTAGTTGAAGCTGCTGCAAATCAAGGAGTTGAAGAGTTTGTTATGGGAATGGCTCACCGAGGACGATTAAATACTTTAACTAATATTTTTGGAAAATCGACAAAAGATATTTTCAGTGAATTTGATGGTAAAGATTACAAAGAGGTTATTTTTGATGGAGACGTTAAATATCATCTAGGCTGGAGTTCTCAAAGGATAACGGATAATGGTAAAAAAATTAACATGAATATCGCTCCTAATCCATCTCATTTAGAGACTGTAGGCGCAGTAGTAGAGGGGATTACAAGAGCTAAACTAGAGAATAAATTTGAAGGCGATACTAATAAAGTTTTACCTATCATTGTGCATGGAGATGCAGCTATCGCTGGACAGGGATTACCATACGAGATTGTTCAAATGGCAAAACTTAAGGGTTATGGCACAGGAGGAACAGTACATATTGTTGTTAACAATCAAATTGGATTTACAACCAACTACTTAGATGCTCGATCGAGTACATATTGTACAGATGTTGCTAAGGTTACCCTTTCACCTGTTTTACATGTTAATTCAGATGATGTAGAAGCGGTTGTCCATGCTACGCTTTTCGCGCTTGACTATAGAATGCGTTTTGGACAAGACGTATTTATCGATTTGTTGGGATATAGAAAATATGGTCATAATGAAGGAGACGAACCCAGATTTACACAACCAGAACTTTATAAAGCTATCTCCAAACATCCAAATCCTAGAGATATTTATGCAGCAACGTTAATTCAAAATGGTTTTATAGAAAAAGGATATGTTGAAGAGTTAGAAAGACAGTATAAAATTATTTTGGAAGACGATCTTGAAGATTCAAGAAAATTAGAAACTACAATAATTACTCCCTTTATGGAAGACGAGTGGAAAACTTTCAACAGGGTTGAAGAGGCTGAAATGATGAAGCTTGTTTCAACAGCTGTCGCTAAAAAAGATCTTGATCAGGTTGCAGAAGCTATAAGCAAACTGCCTGGAGATCAAAAGTTTCTTCGAAAAATTGAGCGTCTAGTTGCTGATCGCAAAGCCATGTATTTTGAAAAGGACAACCTCGATTGGGCAATGGGTGAGCTATTAGCTTACGGGACTTTACTCCAAGAGGGCTTTAATGTGCGTATGTCTGGGCAAGATGTTGAGCGGGGAACTTTTTCACATCGTCACGCGGTTATCAAAACAGAGAGTGCAGAGGAAGAAGTGATCTTACTCAATCAGATTGATCCAAAAAAGCAGGGTCGTTTTCGTATTTACAATTCATTATTATCCGAATATGGAGTTTTGGGATTTGATTACGGTTATGCAATGGCAAGTCCTAATACACTAACATTATGGGAAGCTCAGTTCGGTGATTTTTCTAATGGAGCACAAATAATGTTGGATCAATATATATCATCAGCTGAGGACAAATGGAAATTGCAAAATGGAATTGTTTTGTTGCTCCCCCACGGTTATGAAGGCCAGGGAGCTGAGCATTCTTCAGCACGAATGGAGCGCTACCTACAATTGTGTGCAAAAGATAATATGTTTGTCGCCAATTGTACGACACCAGCCAATATGTTTCATTTGCTGAGACGGCAAATGAAAACTAAATTTAGAAAACCGTTAGTAGTCTTTACTCCAAAAAGTTTGTTGCGCCATCCTAAAGCGGTTTCTGCTAAAAGAGATTTGATACACGGAAGTTTTCAAGCAGTAATAGGTGATCCTGATATTAGCCCTAAGGAAGTAAAAACGGTAGTACTTTGCTCAGGTAAATTTTATTACGACTTGGAGGAGGAACGAGAAAAAAGGGGGCGTATGGATGTTGCTCTCATTCGTATCGAACAATTATTCCCTTTACCAATTAAAGAAATAGATCAACATATGGCTCAGTTTCCCAAAACAACGGATTGGGTTTGGGCGCAAGAGGAACCACGCAATATGGGAGCTTGGAGTTATCTGTTATTGCAATGGGAAGCAGCCACAAAATTTAGACCTGCAAGTAGAAGGTATTACGGTGCTCCAGCAGCAGGCAGTGCGATGCGTTTTCAAAGAAGACATCAACAGGTGATTGATTATGTTTTTGATCCCTCACAAGACAATTTTATTAGAAAAGTAAAGAAGTAAATCATGATTTTAGAAATGAAAGTCCCCTCTCCGGGCGAATCTATTACAGAAGTTGAAATTGCCCAATGGTTGGTAGTGGACGGAGATTATGTCGAAAAAGATCAAGCGATAGCTGAAGTGGATTCTGACAAAGCCACTTTAGAGCTTCCAGCAGAGGTTAGTGGAACGATAACGCTTAAAGCAGAAGAAGGTGATGCAGTTGAAGTAGGAGCTGTAGTATGTTTAATCGATACGGAAGGTGAAGCCGAAGCTGGAGCTTCAACAACAGATAGCTCAGCAGCACCAGAGGCTATAGAGTCAGCCCCAAAAAATCCAGCACCTGAACAAACCAGTATTTATGCCTCACAAACACCTTCCCCAGCAGCTCGTAAAATCATTGCAGAGAAAGGAGTGGATGCTGCTTCAATTCAAGGAACGGGAAGAGGTGGAAGAATAACCAAAGAAGATGCCGTTAAGGCAGTTCCTTCTATGGGAACGCAACCCGATTGGGGTGATCGCGGTCAAGACCGATCTAAACTTTCAATGCTCAGAAGAAAAGTTGCCGAACGACTTGTTGCTGCTAAGAACGAAACCGCCATGCTGACCACTTTTAACGAAGCAGACATGGCTCCAATATTTGATTTGCGAAAAAAATATAAAGACAGCTTCTTGGAAAAGCATGGTGTAAAGCTCGGTTTTATGAGTTTCTTTACTAAAGCAGTTGTACGCGCACTTAAACTTTATCCTGATGTAAATTCAATGATGGACGGAGATTATAAAATTAGTTATGATTATTGTGATATCAGTGTTGCTGTTTCTGGACCAAAAGGGCTTATGGTTCCAGTGGTTCGAAACGCTGAGACATTAAGTTTTTCTGGTATTGAACAAGAAATTGGTCGTTTAGCAGTAAAAGCTCGAGATGGAAAAATTACCGTGGATGATATGACAGGAGGTACATTTACAATATCTAATGGAGGCGTTTTTGGATCTATGCTTTCTACTCCAATTGTAAATCCTCCACAGTCTGGTATTTTAGGAATGCATAATATCATAGAAAGACCAATAGCTAAAAATGGTAAAGTAGTGATTAGCCCTATGATGTATCTCGCTCTCTCTTATGACCATCGTATAATTGATGGGAGGGAGTCAGTTGGTTTTTTAGTAGCTGTTAAAGAAGCTCTCGAAAATCCCCTGGATATTTTAATGGAAGGAGATCCAAAAAAAGCTTTGGAATTATAGAATTAGTCTCCTTCTCCCGTAGTCAATTATAATTTTCTTTTTCATTAAAAAATCAGCCCCTAAAATGCCGTCTATTGAATTTGTTCTTTGCGAAAGCAGTGTTTGATTAATATGAGTTAAATCTAGTAGTACAAAAGCGTGTTTACCTATCTTGTGTCTTCCAAGGTAAAGCTCACATTTTTGTGTCATGGTTGCAGTCATCTTACCTTCGCTTGCACCAGAAGCATCAAAAGGATTTCCTTTAGACCTTAGTCCAAATTGCTCTTTTAATTTACTATGTATGCAGCTGTTTGATGCACCAGTATCAATAAGGAGTATTGCGTTTATTTTGTTTATTCGTGCCCTACACAATAGGTGCTTAGTTCTTGTAAACCTCAAGGTTACATACATAATTAGTAATTTTCATCTTAGTCAAAAATACGCTTTACGTATCATATAAACGTTCACTAATATAGATTAACTATTTTTATAATCTAAAATATATTAAATTGATAGATACACATACTCACTTATATGTTGAGGCTTTTGACCAGGATAGGGATGAAGTAATTAAAAGTGCCATTTCAGAAGGGATTACTGATTTTTATATTCCTGCTATTGATAGTAAATATCACAAACGAATGTTTGATTTAGAAAAAGCCTACCCTGATCAAGTGCATTTAATGATGGGTCTTCATCCAACCCATGTCAAAGAGAACTACGAGGAAGAACTGAATTTAGTTAAGCACTATATAGACATTAGAAAATTTTCTGCAATAGGAGAAATTGGAATTGATTTGTATTGGGATAAAAGTTTTCAAATTAATCAGCAAAGGGCATTTGATTTACAAATAAGTTGGGCAAAGTCAAAGATGCTTCCCGTAGTAATTCACTGTCGTGATGCTTTTGATGAAGTATTTGAGGTGTTAGAAGGTCAGAAGGATGAGAATCTTTATGGTATTTTTCATTGTTTTACTGGAAGTTTGGAGCAAGCTTATCGCGCAATTGAATATAATTTAAAATTGGGAATAGGAGGAGTGATAACATTTAAGAACGGAAAAATTAATCAATTTTTAGATAAAATACCGTTAGACTCTATCGTAATGGAAACCGATTCACCATATTTAGCTCCATCACCCAATCGAGGAAAAAGAAACCAAAGCGCATATTTATCATTAATAAGAGATAAAATTGCTCATTGCTACAAATTATCAGCAGATGAAATTAGTAGAATTACATCTAAAAACTCAAAAGCTATTTTTGATAATCAAATATCACGTATTAAAAGTTAAAGTAATTTTTTAAAAAGATATATTTTTACTTTATTTGACTTTATTATCTAGAGAGAGGTGGCCGAGCGGTCGAAGGCGCACGCCTGGAAAGTGTGTATTCCAATTGCATTGGGATCGAGGGTTCGAATCCCTTCCTCTCTACTAAATTAGAGATTGGTTTTAATCAGTAATAGACTCGTAGATTACTCTCATAAGCATTCTTATTCCATCATCATTTTTTAATTTATCATACTTTGGAACACCCGCTAATCTAAATTCTCTTAAATCGTTTAATAGCTCTGGATGGAATTGAAAACTAAATGATCGTCTGATTACTTTTGTTTCGTAGTCCATATAGTTAATACAAGTTGCTGCAACCTCTGTACATATTTTAGCTTCAGCAAAAGTTGAACAGACTATTTCTATTGAAGTAGGAAGTTTTAAAAGCCATGCATTCTCTGACACTGATAACTCCTTTCTAGCCGGGAAAAGAGCCTTTCTTAATTCTCCATAAGCCCAATTAGAAAACAAAATTGCCTCTTCATTGACTTCATCACTATGAAACATTACAATGTTTAAATTTTTTTCATATGTAATTGATTGTTCTATAACTCCGATGTCAAGTTCACTAGAAAGATCATGATACATTAGTAATTTTTGAAAATCTGAACTTGGATGATCTCCTGTGTGTGAATAATGTTGAAGTTCAACTTGGCCAACTTCTGGAACCTCATTTAAAGCAACTGCAAAAAGTGGATCATTCCATCCTTTGGCGACTAAGCTATTGTCTTTATATACACTTAAATTTTCTCCAACTTTGATTATACTCTTAGATGTTTCAATTAAATTTTGATAATGTGAACTTATGGAGAAAGTATCTGGATTAAGTTTTTCTAAAACCTCTTTAGTTGCTTTTTTTAATAGTTTAATATGTGCTTGTGCTGCAAGTTGGTGTCCCAAACAAATAAAAATTCCGGGTGCTGTTTTAAGTTCCCTAGAAATTAGCATTTTCTCCGTTAAAATTTGTAATTCATTGAGTCCAAAATTCAAGTTATAAAATGTTTTATGATCTTTTACCGACGGATATCCACCTTCAATAAAATAAGCTAAACATCCATTTAACAGATCAATTATAAGTGAATGATCTAATTCTTTTGAACACCACAATGGAATCAAAATAGAGTCACAATCGGCGATAAATTGAGACAAGTAAGCTATGTTAGATGAGGCCCTAACGTTTTCTCCAGCTAAATTTGTTCCCACATGCTCAGCAGGCTCAATTATGCATATTGAGTTTTTTAGCATTTTCGGATGATTTAAGATTTTAACTAGGTCCTCATTATCGATTACTACTTTTTCTAAAGGTTCACTTTTACCCCAAGAGGAGTTTGACAACCCTTCAACTTTATTTTCATGAAATTTCCGAATCAGGCTAGGAGAATCCCTATCGTTTATAAAATCTCCTAATAAAGTTTGAATCGAGGAAAGATTTGATTTACCAGGTCTAAAAAAACCAGAATCGGTTCTTGACAACTTCATACAATAAAATTTATTACTGCATTAAATTATCGATTAGAAATTAACTTTTCGATTTATTTTATTTTTAAAAAAAAAATTATAAACAAAATTTAATTTTATTCCATAATTTTTAAGGAAATAAAGGTTTTTTTAAAAAAAATTAATGATAGTCTAAATATAAATATTAAATACCCAACTAATAAGGTGGTATATGAACTCGAGCAAGTTTTCTTTTATACCACAAATTTACACCCATTTTAGAAACAGTATATTTATATGTCAGTTTAATTTCTAAATTAAATATCTTAACATTATAATTTGAAAATCGACTCTGTACTAATTTTTTTTAGTAACAAATTGTTGTTTTGAAAAAAGGAAAAATTATAGGTTAATTGTTAATTTTTAACTTTATACCATGAAAAAAATTACAAGATTTTTACTTTTATCAACTATCTTGTTTTCATGTTCGAAAAAAGTAAAATATATCAACAAAGAGGTCAATATTAATGTAGTACCCTTACCGAAGAATTTAAACCTAATAGATTCCAGCAAACATATTTTACTTTCCAAAAAAATTAAGGTCTTTGCCAACTTTAATGAATTTAAAAATTTATATGATTTAATTTCAAATGACTTTAAAAAACTTAGTTATTCTAATTCATTTGAACTTGTCACAAACAAAAATATGTCTAATATATACTTAGAAATTGACAAAGAACTTAATGATGAGGAATATGAAATTAGTATTCGTAATAAAATTATAATAAAGGGGGGATCATTAAGTGCAATCAAAATGGCAAGATCTACACTTTTACAGTTATCTGTAAACGAAAAAGGAAGAATGACTTTTCCAATTTTAACAATAAAAGATAATCCAGATGCTATCTATAGAGGACTTCTTGTTGATTTAGCAAGAAAGTGGCACTCAGCCGAAACAATTTATAAATTAATCGACCTTGCTTCTTTCTACAAGGTAAATTATTTACAGTTTCATCTAACTGATGATCAGTTGTTCACTTTCCCTTCTGAAAATTTTCCAAAACTTCAGACAAAAGATAATCATTATACTAAGAAAGAACTTTCATCTTTTGTTGATTACGCTTACCAAAGGGGGGTTATTATCATTCCTGAAATAGATGTTCCTGGTCATTCAATGCAGTTTGTAAAAAAATACCCGGAAATTTTTTCAACTACTAGCCTAGAAAAGAGGCCTGAGGATTTATTTGGGGGTAAATTAGAATTTGCAAATGTGTTAAATATCGGCAAAGAAGATGTTTACAATTCCCTTGAAAAGTTATTTGTAGAGGTTATGGACACTTTTCACACATCTCCGTATTTTCATCTTGGCGCTGATGAGGCAAATTTAAAAGTTATTGCTGATGACCCCTATGTCCAAGACTTCATGAAAAAAAATAAATTGGGAAATGATATACACGAGCTTTACAGATACTTTATTGTTAGGATGAATGATTTTTTTAAAAGTAAGGGAAAGCAAATGTTTGTCTGGGAAGGATTTTCTAGAAATGGTAAAATAGAGATTCCTAAAGACATAACAGTATTTGAGTTTGAATCGTTATATAACTTACCCAATCATTTAGTGGAAGATGGTTATAAATTAGTAAATACGTCTTGGATGCCTTTATACGTTGTACGAAGTGGAAATCCTGATCCTAATATTTTACCCTTGAAATGGGGTCCAGAAAAAATTTATGATTGGAATATGTGGAAATGGGAAAACTGGTGGCACAAATCATTTGCATACAAAAATCCAATTCAATTAGACAGAAACGAAAATGTTATTGGCGCTCAAATGTGTTCATGGGAGCAAACAGATGAAAGTGAAATCCCAAGTATCAGAAAAAGATTACCCTTTTTTATAGAGAGAATTTGGAATTTTGACAAAAAGGTTGAATTTGACATCCTCTTTAAAAAAGTAAACAAAACGGATAACGTATTATCTAGAATAATTAAAGATGATAGGCAAGATTCACTCCTAGTTGGGTTCAACATTACGAATGATGGTAAAGGTAATCCTATTAGGGAAGTTATAGATTAAAAATTAATTGTTTTTTCCGATTTATACTATTTGTCTTTTGTATTTAAACTCTTCGATTTTAATAATTTAGACCTTTTATTAAATATATAAATATCAATTATTCCGAATAAATAGGTCTGGATATCAACTAAAATTAGTTTTCATTTGTTTCGATTAGTTCTACTTGAAGTAAAAGTTTTATTGTTGTAAGTAAGTTAAATTTAGAAACATTCATTAATTAGAATTCAGGTTTCTGCTAAACTATAACTTAGTTTATTTGACGAGATTACACAAAAAATTAATATCATTTATATTTTTTTTTATCTTTAACCGCATTTAATTTTAAAGAACAAACAATAATAAAAATGAGAAAACTATTTATTGCCATTATTTTATTAGGTTTCATAGCAACAGCTAAGGCAAATATTATAATAAATAATACGGCTAATGCTCCAGCAAATTTAATTACTCAAGACGAAGAAATACCTGCTGAGTCTGCGTCTTTCACACAAGAGTTAAAAAAACGATTTATAGAAGGTGGCCCTGGTTTTATGGGTATTGTTTTGATATGTTTAATTTTAGGACTTGCGATTGCAATTGAGCGAATCTTGTTCCTGAACTTGGCTACAACAAATACAAAAAAATTAACAGATGGGGTTGAAGAAGCACTTTCTTCGGGAGGCGTAGATGCCGCCAAAGAATTCTGTAGGAATACCAAAGGTCCAGTTGCTTCAATTTTTTATCAAGGACTCGATAGAATGGATGAAGGGATTGAAAGTGCAGAAAAAGCAGTAGTTGCCTATGGTGGAGTACAAATGGGTCAATTAGAAAAAAATGTTTCGTGGATTTCTTTATTTATTGCACTAGCACCGATGCTTGGTTTTATGGGAACAGTAATTGGGATGATTCAAGCTTTTGATAAGATAGAAGCTGCAGGAGATATGCAACCCTCGCTTGTTGCAGGTGGAATCAAAGTTGCACTTTTAACAACTGTTTTTGGTCTCATAGTAGCAATTATTTTACAAGTTTTTTATAATTACATTGTTGCCAAAATAGATAGTATTGTTAATGATATGGAAGATGCATCAATTACACTTATTGACATTTTAGTTGCAAAGAAAAAATAATTAATATCCTAATTACAAATTAATATGAATATTCAAACAATTGTTAAAATAATCAGTGCTGTATTTGGTTTGCTTGGAGTAATATTTTTATTTAGAATTATTGGTGTAGGAGACGAGGAGATTAAAATGGCAGCCAGTGCTGGTGATTTTGGATCGGTCACACCACTAGTTTCTCTAGCAATGGCTATTCTTCTTGTAACAGTAGCTGTAACTATTATTTTTTCATTAATAAATTTAGCGTCAAGTTCAGAAAAACTAAAAAAATCATTAATTTTTGTTGGATGTTTCCTTGCTGTAATGGGTATTTCTTTTGTTTTATCTACTGGAGTCGAAACACCTATGAAAGATGGTGAGGTATTATCAGCTTCAGGTTCTAGATGGGTAGGAGCTGGCTTGCGAATGTTTTATATTCTCGCAGCACTAGCAATTTTATCAATGATTTTTTCTGGGGCAAGAAAATTTTTAAATAGATAATAAATTATGGCAAAAAGAGCAGCTCCTGAAGTAAATGCTGGTTCAATGGCTGACATAGCATTCTTATTACTTATTTTTTTCCTAGTAACAACAACCATTGAGACCGATAGTGGTTTAAATAGAAAATTACCACCAATGGAAGACCAAGTTGATCCTCCTATCATTAGGGAAAAAAATATATTTACAGTTTTAGTTAGCAAGAACGACCAACTCTTAGTTGAAGAAGAATTAGTTGATATAGCTGACCTTAGATCTCTTGCAATCTCGTTTCTTGATAATGGAGGAGGTGTTGGTGATGAAGCTTGCGATTATTGTCAAGGTGAACGAGATGAAACATCATCCGATAATCCTGATAAAGCAATTATTTCCTTAAAAAACGATAGGGAAACCTCTTATAAGGTATATATTGCGGTTCAAAATGAACTTGTAGCGGCATACAATGACCTAAGAAATAGAGAGTTTGTTAGGTTATATCCTAATCTTGGGATCAATTTTGTAGAAGCTCAAAAGCAGTATGACGATCCAAGAACAAGCGCAGATACTTCTGAGGATTTAAAACCAAAACTGGACCAGGTTAAGTCTATGTATCCTCAGAAATTGTCAGAAGCAGAATCGAATAAACTAAATTAATTTTATTTATAATGTCTAAATTTAAAAAGAAAAAAGGAGGGAACTTACCCGCAATTTCCACGGCTTCACTTCCAGATATTGTTTTCATGTTGCTGTTTTTTTTCATGGTTGCAACAGTCATGAGAGATAGTACACTCATGGTTGTCAACAAACTACCTGCTGCAGATCAAATCCAAAAGTTGGATAAAAAAGACAGAGTTATGTATATCTATGCGGGAAAACCATCATCAAGATATCAAGATAAATATGGAACTAGTGCTAGAATACAATTAAATGATAAGTTTGCTTCTGTTGATGAAGTTGGAGCTTTTATTTTAGCTGAAAGAGCTTCTAAGAGACAAGAACTTCAAAATGTTCTTACTACAGCACTTAAAGTCGATAGTGATACAAAAATGGGTTTAATTCAAGACATAAAACAAGAATTGAGAAAAGTTCAAGCATTAAAAATAAATTATACCACTAGAGTTGGAGACTACACTCAAAATTTAAATTAAAAATATTGATATCTAACAAAAGTGTCTTTCTTAGGCACTTTTTTTTTTACATTATCCTGTGATAATTTATAAACTTAAATATTCTTTTAAATTTATTGTAGGTCATTATTTAATATTGACAATATTCTTTTGTTCAAAACTCTTTGGACAGGATTTGGCTACTGTGGAAAATTTAAATTTTTTTCGAGAAGACCAAATTTATTTGGGAATATCCTTGGCTTCTTTAAAGAGTAATGTAGAAGATTTTAAACCAAAAGCCTTATCAAGACATTTTCAATTGGGGATAATTAGAGACATTCCACTTGTTTCATCTAGTAAATTTTCAACAGGTTTAGGACTAGGTGTGAGTTTTGAAAGGTACAATACTAACCTATCATATTCAGAGGAGAGAGGATACAGCTTTTCTGAAACTGATTTAGATTTTGAGAGCCCACTTTATTTTTCAATTAAATCTTTCGAGATTCCGATCACAATTCGTTGGCGAAATGCAACGTATAATAATTTTGCTTTTTGGAGAATTTATGGAGGTGTTTCTTTAAACTGGAATTTTAAAAATAAAGCGAAACAAAACTCAAATATAATCTTATTCCCAGATGAATTAAAAAAATGGGGATCAACGGCCCACTTAAGTTTTGGGTATAATACTTGGAATTTTTATTTGGCTTATAGACTAAATCCTATTTTCAGTTCTATACCTAGAGATAATCGGAATTTTTCAATTACATTAACACCAATAAAATTTGGACTTATTTTCTATATTTTATAATTCCTTTCGAAGTCTTGCAACAGGTATTTCTAGTTGTTCTCTATATTTTGCAACAGTCCTTCTTGCTACTATATATCCTTTTTCTTTCATTTTTGTAGATAATATATTATCTGTCAGAGGCTTTTTTTTATTTTCTTCTAAAATAAGTTGTTCTAAAATATTTTTAATTTCAATAGATGAAACATCTTCTCCATCTTCTTTTTTTAAACCTTCCGAAAAAAAAGTTTTGAGTAATTTTGTGCCATACGGTGTTTCAATATACTTACTACTTGCAACCCGTGAAATAGTAGAAATATCCATATTTATCTTATCTGCTATATCTTTTAAGATCATAGGCTTTAGTTTTTTCTCGTCCCCAGTTATGAAATATTCTTTTTGAATTTCAATAATAGCATTGATTGTTAACGATAAAGTTTGGTGACGCTGTTTGATAGCATCAATAAACCATTGAGCTGAGTCTAATTTTTGTTTGATAAATTGTACAGCTTCTTCTTGTGATTCTAATTTAGAATCAGATTTTGAATATCCTAAGAGCATCTCTCTATATGTGTTAGAAATCCTTAACTCTGGTGCATTTCTTTGATTTAAATTTACATTTAGTTCACCTTCATCAACTGTTAAAATAAAATCCGGAACTATCTGGGTATTTTGATTTATAGAAGCAAGTGCTCCACCAGGTTTGGGATTTAATTTACTAATAATATCTAAAGCTTTTTTAAGTTCTTCTTTATTAACACTTAATTTCTCTTGCAATTTTTGGTAGTGTTTGAGACTAAAAAGATTAAAATGTACTTTAATTATTTTTATTGCGGTGTCTAGTTCAGGACGATCTTTTTTCTTTTTCAATAGTTGAAGTAGAAGACATTCTTGGAGTGTACGTGCACCGACACCAGTTGGTTCAAGAGATTGGACTGATCTCACTATTTTTTCTATTATATTTTTATCAACAATGATATTTTGAGTAAATGCTAAATCATCACTTAGCTCTTCATTATTTCTTCTTAAATAACCACTATCATCAATACTACCAATTATAAACTTTGCAATTTCAATTTCTTCTTTTGGTAGAATTAGATTTCCAATTTGTTGAGACAAAAACTGATGGAAACTTATTCCACCTGAAAAAGGGATTGCGTTATCTTCTTTATCACCGCTATAATTATTTGTGTAAAGTTTATATGATGGAATTTCAGTATCACTTACATATTGATCAATATCAATTTTACTTGCCTCCAAATTTTCATTTCCATTATCTAATTCTGAAAAGTCATTTGATAATTCTTCTTTTCCACTTTCAAGAGCAGGATTTTCTCCAATTTCAGCTTCAATTTTTTGCTCTAATTCTAATGTTGAAAGTTGAATCATCTTCATCAGTTGAATTTGCTGAGGAGATAATTTTTGTGAAAGCTTAATTTGTAATTGTTGCTTTAACATGGAATTAAAGTGTTTATTATAAAGATATGTATTTTACTTTCATTTAGAAACTCGCATTTAGTGGGGTTCTTGGGAAAGGTATCACGTCTCGAATATTACTCATTCCAGTAGTAAATTGAACTAATCTCTCAAAACCCAATCCAAATCCACTATGAGGAACAGTGCCAAACCTTCTTAAGTCTAAATACCACCATAATTCCTTCTTATCAATATTCATTTCCTCGATTCTTTTTTCCAAAACTTCCAGTCTCTCTTCTCTTTGTGAGCCACCAACAATTTCACCAATACCAGGAAATAAAATATCCATTGCTCTAACAGTTTTATTATCTTCATTTCTTCTCATATAAAATGCTTTTATATTAGCTGGATAATCGTAAAGAATTACAGGACAATTGAAATGATTTTCAACTAAATAACGTTCGTGTTCACTATGAAGATCTACTCCCCATTCGCTTAAAGGAAATTTAAATTTCTTTTTCTTATTCCGGTTTGAATTGCAAAGAATTTCAAAAGCCTCAGTATAGCTAACACGTTTAAAGTCATTATTTATTATAAATTTAATCTTTTCTATAAGTCTCATTGGACTTCTTTCGGCTTGGGGTTTGATTTGATCTTCTTTGGTGAGGCGTTCATCTAAAAATTCTAAATCTTCAATACAATTATCTAGTATTTCTTTTAAAACACATGTGATGAATTTTTCAGCTAAATTCATATTATCTGTCAAGTCATAGAAGGCCATTTCAGGCTCTATCATCCAGAATTCTGCAAGGTGCCTCGCAGTGTTAGAGTTTTCAGCTCTAAAGGTCGGACCAAAGGTGTAAACTTCACCAAGGCCCAGTGCATATGTCTCAGCCTCTAATTGTCCTGAAACTGTAAGGTTGGTTTCTTTGCCAAAAAAGTCTTGTTTATAGTCTGGATTACCCGCCTCATTTAGAGGCGGATTTTTAACATCTAAGGTGGTCACGCGAAACATCTCTCCCGCACCTTCAGCATCACTTCCTGTTATAATAGGTGTGTTAATATGATAAAAACCTTGTTCTTGAAAAAAGTTATGAATAGCATATGAAAGCCTTGATCGGATTCGCATTACTGCAGCAAAAGTGGTTGTACGAACTCTCAAATGGGCTTTTTCTCTTAAAAATTCTAGACTGTGTTTTTTTGGTTGAATTGGATATTTTTCAGGGTCTGAATCTCCTAATACTTCGAGTTTTTCTACTTGTAATTCTACTTTTTGACCTCCTCCCTGACTTTCAACTAATTTGCCCTCTAAGAAGAGAGCAGCTCCTGTATTAATTCTTTTGAGTAAAGACTCTTCTAGATTTTCAAAGTCAACAACGCATTGCAGGTTTTTTAAAGAAGAACCATCATTTAGTGCAATAAATCTGTTTGCCCGAAAAGTTTTTACCCATCCCTGTACGATTAATTTTTTGTTAATTTCTGATTTTTTTAAAAGGGTTTTTATTTTCGTTGCTTTCATCAATTTAAGTGTTTTTCTGCCTGCGTTTTGTGCGCGAATCATCTCGTTTTATTTCTGGGAAGGTTTTTAATATTTGGCTTACAAAGATAAGTTTATTTCAGAAAGTTTCTTGTAATCCTAGATCTGAAATTTTAGTCTAATATCTCCAGTTTAGGTTCTTTCAGGACTTTGTCATTGCTGATAGTATCTTCAAGTGAAATAAGAAGTGATGGAAGCAGGATTAAATTGGCAAGCATCGCCATCATTAAGGTTACTGCTACAAGTCCGCCAAGGGCTTGTGTTCCTCCAAAGTTAGAAGACATAAACACTGAAAAACCGAAAAACAGAACAACTGATGTATAAAACATACTTATTCCAGTTTCTCGCAAGGCTGCAAATACGGCCTTGTTAATTTTCCACCCGTTAGCAATAAGTTCTTGTCTATATTTTGCTAAAAAGTGAATTGTGTCATCAACTGAAATTCCAAAGGCAATACTAAACACAAGAATGGTTGAAGGTTTTAGAGGGATGCCTACAAAGCCCATTACACCTGCAGTAATAATCAAAGGCAACAGGTTTGGTATTAAAGAGATAATGATCATCTTAAAAGACCGAAAAAGAAATGCCATAAAAACAGCAATCAATAAAATTGCTAAACTCAACGATAAGATTAAATTATTTATGAGGTATTTAGTTCCTTTTAAAAATAATAGAGATTTTCCTGTAATCTTTACTCCATAGCGTTCTTCAGGAAAAATTTTATCAATAGATTCAATTAAGTCTGTTTCGATTTCTTCCATACGCTCGGTTTTGATATCCTTCATGTAAGTGGTAATTCGACCAAATTGTCCTGTACTGTCAACATATCCATCAAGAAGCTGACCGTTTTTGTTAGATTTGTTTAAATAGGGATAAATAAAACTATTTTCTTGAGAAGTTGGGAGATCGTAGTAGTTAGGATTTCCGTTGTAATATGCCTGTTTTGCATATTTTACGGCATTCACAACAGAAAGTGGAGGGGCTAATTCAGGAATTTCTTCGATTGTTTCTTGTAGGCGATTCATTCTGTTTAAGGTTGCAGGTTTAACGATACCGTTTTCACGTTTGCTATCCACCCAAATTTCTAAGGGTACAATTCCGTTAAAGTTATCATCAAAAAAAAGAATGTCTTTGAAAAAATCAGCGCTCTTAGGCATGTCTTCAATTAGACTTCCAGAAATTTTAATCTGATAAATCCCCATAATACCTATGATTAGTCCAAATAAAGAAACTAAATAAACATTTATTCTTTTTTTGCGAACCTTGTTTTCCATCCAAGAAACAAAAAAATCTACTATTTTGTTCTTCAAATGTTTTAAGTGCTTTTTATTTGGTCGCGCCATAAAGCTGTAGATAATAGGAATAATTAAAAGAGATAAAAGAAAAATTGAAATAATATTAATGGAGGCAACAATACCAAATTCTTTTAAAATTTTACTATTAGTTAAAATGAAGGTTGCAAAACCTGAGGCAGTTGTCAGGTTAGTCATCAACGTTGCATTTCCAATTTTGGAGATGACACGCTGCAATGATTTAGCTTGATTTCTGTGTTTTGCAATTTCCTGTTGATATTTATTTATTAAGAAAATACAATTAGGGACCCCAATCACAATAATCAAAGGAGGAATTAAAGCGGTAAGAACTGTGATTTCATAGCGAAGCCAGCCTAAGATTCCAAAAGCCCACATAACCCCAATAGCAACTACAGATAGTGAAATAAAAGTGGCACGGAAGGAACGGAAAAATAGGAAGAAAATAAGAGATGTAATCAAGGTCGCTCCTAGAACAAACAGACCGATTTCGTCTACAATATTTTGAGCGTTTAAAGTGCGAATGTAAGGCATTCCTGAAACTCGGACATCGGTTTTTGAGTTTTTTTCAAAATCATTGATTAACGGGATGAAAATATTGAAAATAAAGTCTTTACGGTGCGCTGTATTGACTACGTTAGGATCCATGTAAATTATGGAGCGAATAGTATTTGATGTTTTATCATATAGTAAGTTATCGTAAAATGGAAGCTCTAGGAATAATTTTTCTTTAAATTTTTCTGCTTCTTTAACCTTAGGGGGCAACGTTTCAGATAAAGACTTTAAGAAAAAACTTTGTTTTTTATTGTCTTTCACTAATTCTTGAATATTTTCTGTTGAAAGAACAAATTTAATCTCATCAAATTCCTGAATTTTTTTATTCAAATTTTTCCAAACTTCCCGTTTGTCTCTTTTAAAGAAGATACTGTCTTGAAGAGCTATGACAATAATATTTCCTTCTTCACCAAAGATTTTAGTAAAGGATTGGTATAAGATGTTTTCTGGATGGTTATCTGGAAGTAAGTTGGCTTCAGTAAAGGTAAACTGCATTTGTTTCCAATGAGTTGACCAAAAAATAGTAAGAAGTAAAATACCTAATAAGATTAGAACTCTATTTCTCAATATGATTCTTGCCACCAGGCCCCAAAAGTTTGGTCGTTTATTTCTTCTCATTTGAGCCTGCATAGCAATAAAAAAGATGATTAAACTTTCAGGATTTCTTTTTCCTTTATACTGAAAATTTCATCAGCCTTGTTGATGTATTGATCGGTAAGATTTTGAATATCAATTTCGTGATTTTTTTGAACATCTTCAGAAGCATCAGACTTTTTAATTTCAGTATTAGCATCTTTTCTAGCTTTGCGAATAGAAATCTTAGCATTTTCAGCTTCAGCTTTGGCGAGTTTGGCCAATTCTTTACGACGCTCCTCGGTGAGTGCTGGGATATTGATAATAATGAATTCTCCATTATTCATTGGGTTAAATCCTAAGTTGGCTATTAAAATAGCTTTTTCAATTTCTGCTAACATTCCTTTTTCCCATGGTTGAACGGTAAGTGTTCTCCCATCAGGTGAATTTATATTTGCAACTTGAGAAAGTGGAGTAGGAGTTTCGTAATAATCAACTTTAATACCTGAAAGCATAATTGGATTTGCTTTTCCTGCACGTATGTTAAGCATCTCTTTTTCGAGACGCTTGATTGCAAATTCCATACTTTCTTTAGCTTTATCAAATATAAATTGCATTTCTTCTTCCATGGTTAGTTACTTATAAATCTACTCTAGTACCAATATTTTTTCCTTCGACAACATTATATAAGTTGTCTGGAGTATTCATGTCAAAAACAATTATGGGTAAATTATTTTCTTGACTTAAGGTGAAGGCGGTGGTATCCATTACTTTGATTCCTTTTTTAAGAACTTCTTCAAAGGACAGGTTGTCAAATTTTGTAGCCTGTATATTCTTTTCTGGATCTTCGGTGTAGATACCGTCGACGCGAGTTCCTTTTAAAATTACATTAGCATTAATTTCAATCGCTCTGAGCACAGCAGCTGAATCTGTTGTAAAATACGGATTCCCAGTTCCTGAACCAAAGATAACTACTCTTCCTTTTTCTAGATGCCTTGTTGCTTTCCTTTTTATGAATGGTTCTGCGATAGCTTCTATTTTAATTGCTGTTTGTAATCGTGTAGGAACATCATTATTTTCCAATGCACTTTGCAATGCAAGGCCGTTGATTACAGTGGCTAGCATTCCCATATAATCTGCTTGCACTCGATCCATTCCCTTGCTAGCACCAGAGACTCCCCTAAAGATGTTTCCTCCGCCAATGACAATCGCAATTTCAATACCTTGATCAAAAACTTTTTTAATTTCTTTGGCATAGCTGTCAATTAGATCCGGATCTATTCCGTGTGTTTGGTTTCCCATAAGAGCCTCGCCACTGAGTTTTAAAAGAATTCTTTGATATTTCATTTAGAAACTATGTGTTAACAAATATAAAAATTAAAGCAGAATTTATCTGGCTTGAAAAGGACATTCTTTGTGCAGCAGGCTTTTAATAATTTTATTTTGGTTATTTTCTACAATACTTTTAGGCTTAAATCTATACTTTTTGCACCATAAGTTAGTGCCCCCATTGAAATAAAATCAACTCCTGTTTCAGCATACTCAATCAGATTTTTCTTTGAAATTGAACCAGAAGCCTCAGTTGGTTTTCTATGGTCGATGATTGAAATTGCTTCTACTAATTCCTTTGGCTGATGATTGTCTAACAAAATTCTACTCACCTTGGAAAATAAAAGTGCTGTTTCAATTTCTTTTTTATTTCGGCATTCTACGATGATTTGTATCGGCTTTTCGAGATGATTGACATATGACATTGTTTTTTCAAGAGTTTGGTACATCCCACCACAAAAATCAACATGGTTATCTTTAATCATAATAGCATCAAAAAGTCCCATCCGATGATTAATTCCGCCTCCAATTAGCACTGCCCATTTTTCCGCATATCTAAAATTTGGTGTTGTTTTTCTTGTATCTAAAAGCTTAGAAGAGGTGTGATTTATCATTTGGCTCAATTCATGAGTAAAACTGGCAATTCCGCTCATGCGTTGTAGCGTATTCAATACTAATCGTTCTGTAGCTAAGATGGCTAAGGTAGGACCTTCAACCGTAAATGCAACATCACCTTTCTTGATTTGACTACCTTCTTCAAGATCAGAAGTTATTTTAAGTCTAGAGTCATATCTTTTAAAGATGTGTTTTGCAAGTGTTATACCCGCTATTCTGCCGTCTTGTTTGATCAAAAGTTGTGCTTTACTTTGGTCTTTAGGATCAATACAGGAGAGGCTACTTTGGTCACCTAATCCAAGATCTTCTTTGATTGCCTGGTCAATAAACGATTCAATTGGCTTTTTATATTGATTAAAAAAATTATCTGGCATGATTATGATTATAAAAGACTCCTTTGTTTTCTTTAATTTCCTGAGCTTGCTTTGTGAGCAGGTAAGCAATACTTACCATGTTTCTCAACTCACACAGGCCGTTGGTTAATTTATTTTGGTTATACAACTTTTGTACTTTTAAGTAGATATTATTGATTTTTTCTTCCGCTTGCTTGAGTCCTTTATTTGTTTTAAAGATTCCAACATTTTTGGTCATTATTTCTTGTAATTCGTTGCGTAAACGCAATTCATTTTTAATGGTATTGTCTTTAGAATAAATATCTCCATTCCATTTGGGTAAAGTCTCGTAAAAAGCCTCGCTAGGCATCGGTTTTTTAAGAAAATCAATACAATTAATGGCTGCACGGTGTGCAAAAACTAATGCTTCCAAGAGAGAGTTGGAAGCAAGGCGGTTAGCACCGTGCAGTCCTGTTGCGCTACATTCTCCTATTGCGTAAAGCCCTTTTAGTTGTGATTCACTGTGCAGGTTTACCTTTATTCCACCACAAAAATAATGAGCTGCCGGAACGACGGGGATGTGATCTTTTGGTAAGTTTATACCTAACATTTTACAGGTATTATAAATAGTGGGAAAATGAGACTTCCATTTCTTCTTAGGGATTTCTGACCCGTCTAACCAAACAAAATTTTTGTCTTGTTCTTGAATTTGTTTTTGAATTTCACGAGCTACAATATCACGCGGAGCAAGTTCTCCTCTTGGATCTGCCTTGAGCATGAAGCGTTCTTGGGCACTATTTCGTAATTTTCCTCCAGCTCCACGAACAGCTTCTGTAATTAAAAAGACTTTTTCATCAATTTTATCTTTAAGTGCTGTCGGATGAAATTGGACGTAAGGCAAACCGCTCATCAGTACTTTAGCACGATAGGCAGCTCCTAAACCATCTCCAGTGGCTACGCTTGGGTTTGTTGTGTGTGCATAAAGGCTTCCTGCTCCACCAGTAGAAAGGACAGTAATTCTTGCAGTGATTTTGATAATTTCTTCACGTTCTTGAGAAATTACATAAGCACCATAACAACGATTTTTTTTTGTTTTTGAGTGGTGGTCGGTGATTAAATCGACCAGTGTGTGGTTTTCTAATATAGTGATGTTTGAAAAACTTTTGACTTTAGCGGTAAGAACCTCTTGAATTTGTTTTCCAGTTTGATCTTTATAATGCACAATTCTCCTTTCTGAGTGTCCCCCTTCAATTCCTAAATCAAGATTTTTTTCTTTTTTATCAAATGCTGTTCCCCAATTGATGAGTTCGTCTAAACGTTGGTTTGCTTCCTCTACAACAAATTTGACTACTTTTGGGTCACAAGCACCATCTCCAGCAACTAAGGTGTCTTGAAAGTGTTTTTCAGTGGAATCTTTTTTTAGATTTCGAACAACTGCTATTCCTCCTTGAGCGTATCTCGTATTTCCTTCTTTAATATCACTTTTAGAAATTAAAGTAAGCGTAGTTTTAGGATTTTCTTCAGCAACCTTGATAGCAAAAGTTAAACCTGAAATTCCTGTACCGATAACAAGAATATCTTTAGTCATAGCTAACTCAATTCAAGCATTCTATTAATTGGGACTCTAGCAGCATCCATAAGTTTAGAATTCAATTGAATTTCTGGTGTTTCTTCATTTAAACAATTATACAATTTTTCTAGTGTATTAAGTTTCATAAAGGCACATTCACTACACGCACAGGTATCGTCTTCTATTGGAGCAGGAATAAATGTTTTTTCAGGACAGCGTTTTTGCATTTCGAAAAGAATGCCTGCTTCTGTAGCTATAATGAATTCCGTAGCATCATCTTTTTGAACAAAATTTAAAAGCTCTGAAGTACTGCCAATAAAATGTGCTATATCTAAAATTAGGGATTCGCTTTCAGGGTGAGCAATAAATTTTGCCTTTGGATAATTTTTTACAAGAGATAATATTTTCTCAAATGAGAAGGCTTCATGGACAATACAGGAGCCATCCCATAAAGTCATATTTCTTCCAGTTTCTTTGATGAGATAAGCACCTAAATTTTTATCAGGCGCAAAAATTATTTTCTTTTCTTTAGGAATACTTTCAATGATTTTTTTGGCATTACTTGAAGTACAGACTAGATCACTTAAAGTTTTGACCTCTGCTGAGCAATTGATGTAAGAAACCACTATAGCATCAGAATGTTTTGCCTTAAACGCAGCAAAGTCATCTGGAGGACAAGAATCTGCAAGGGAGCAACCTGCTTTTAAGTCAGGTAACAAAACTTTTTTTGTAGGGTTTATTATTTTCGCAGTTTCAGCCATAAAATGAACACCTGCAAAAACTATTATATCATTGTCAACCTTAGCCGCTTGTTGAGCTAGATAAAGACTATCACCTAAAAAATCAGCAACTTGTTGAATGGCTTCTTCTTGATAGTAATGAGCGAGAATTACAGCATTTTTTTCTCGCTTGAGTTTTTCAATGTTTTTTGATAGAACTTCAGTATTTTTATTCCTTATATTTTTGTTAAAAGCTTGAAACTTCATTATATAAAATTAAAGAGTTTTACTTTATTGATTTTACACTTCTTATATTTTTTTTACTGTTTTCGTCGACAACGCTATCCATTGTGAAGGCATTCACGAGGGAAAAGTTTCCATTTTTGATTCGCTTTAGTGAAGTGAGATGAGCGCCTGATTTTAATTTTTTTCCAAAGTCATGAGCAAGACTTCGTATGTATGTGCCTTTGCTACATTCTACTAAAAAATGAACTTCTGGAAGCTTAATGTGGGTAATCTCAAATTTGGTAATTCTTACTGATCTTGCTTCAAGGGTAATTTTTTCACCAATACGAGCATATTCATAGAGGCGTTTACCTTCTTTTTTTAAAGCAGAAAATAAAGGGGGATATTGTTGAATTTCTCCAATTAAACTTTTTGCAGTTTTTTGAATTAGGTCATCGGAAAGATGTTGAATTGGAAATTGAGCATCAATGTTTGTTTCTAAATCATAAGAAGGGGTAGTAGCGCCAATGTAAAAAGTTCCCGAATAGGTCTTCTCATTTTGTTGAAGTTCCCGAATGGTTTTTGTTTTTTTACCCGTACAGATTAATAATAAACCTGATGCCAGGGGGTCTAAGGTGCCAGCATGACCAACTTTAAGTTTTTTTAAACCGGCTTGATTTTTTAAATACCATCGTATTTTATTAACCACCTGAAAAGATGTCCATCCTAGAGGTTTGTCAATTAAAAAAAGCATACCTTCTTGTAAGACTTCTGCCTTGTATTTTTGTTCAAAAAAGTCCATAAAAAAGTGTTAATCCACCCAAGATGACGCAGTAAAAACCAAAATACTTTAACTGACTTTTTTTGACTATCGAAATCATCCAATTGCAGGCAAGAATTCCACTAATAAATGCTGTAATAAAACCTAGCATTAGTGATGATGAGTTTAAATTTTCTGGAATAGTTTTGAGATCTAATGCTGTTTTAGCCATACTTCCAAAAATGAGAGGTAGAACCATCAAAAAAGAGAATCGTGCTGCCTTCCTACGATCAATTCCTAAGAAAACTGCGCTGGCAATGGTTGAGCCACTTCTTGAAAACCCAGGTAGAATTGCAAGAGCTTGAATTATGCCAAGCAAAAATGCGTTTGATAAAGAAACTGCTTTTTTAGTGTTTTGTATGATATCAGCTAAAAAAAGAAATGTGGCGGTGACAATCAACATAATACCTACCAGAATTAAGTTTTGTGCAAACAAAGTTTCAACTTGTTCTTGAAAGAAAATCCCAACAAATGCTGCTGGAACCGCAGAAATTACAATTTTGAGAGCCAATTGTCTTTTTTCGTTGGGTTTTAAAGAGAAAACTCCAATAAGAATTTCTTTAATTTCTTTTCTAAAGACAAAAATTGTACTCAATGCAGTACCGAAGTGAAGGACAAGGGTAATGAATAAACTTTCTTGGCCCATAAAATCATTGCCTAAAAATATTTTGCCAATTTCTAAGTGTCCACTCGAAGATATTGGTAAAAACTCTGTAAGCCCTTGAATTATGCCTAAAAAAATAGCTTCCAAATTATTCATTTTCTTGATAGTGGATTTGTAAAAATAGAGTATACGGCAATTCCAAAACCAATAATTACTAAAGCAGGTGCAAGTCTAATTCTTCTGAAGTTAAATATTTCCTTATTAAAGACATATGGATCCTGACTACCTCCACCACTCATTAAAATAAAGCCTAAAGAAATAACTACTAGGGCTATAAACAAGACTTTATAATTTTTTCTTCCGAATAAGAATTTTTTTGATACTGGGTTTTTTTCCATTTAAAATTATCAATAAAATGAGTTTGATTTTAAGTTTAAATATCTTTGGGTTGCAAAAAAAGTACTTAAAGCTGTAATTCCAATTCCTAAACTAATTATGCTAATAAATAAAAAAGTTAATTCATTAGCTTCTTTTAAAATATTTAATTCAGGAAGATATTTATCCAGCTGAATAATTATTATAGTTAAAGCTATTAATGATATTATTGAACTGATAATTCCTAATCGCACATGACTCCAAATGAAGGGCTTTCTGACAAATGATTTTGTTGCACCAACTAATTGCATTGTTTTAATTAAAAATCTTTTGGAATATATTGAGAGACGTATTGAACTATTTATTAGCAATACTGCGATAAAAACAAAAATTGAAGTAATAAATAATAAAATAAGCGTTATTTTTTTTATGTTTTCATCGAGTAATTTTACTAATGGGCTATCGTAAACAACTTCATCAACAAAATCTATTGACTCTATTTCTTTCTTCCTTTTTTCGAGGCTAGTTGTATTAACATATATTGAATTAAAATTAATATCAATTGAATTGAGTAGTGGATTGTAACCTAAGAATTCTAAAAAATCTTCTCCAATATCTCTTATGTATTTTTCTGCAGCTTCTTCCTTTGCTATAAATTTTATCGATTTAGTTGCAGAGTCAAGTTGAATTTTTTTTTGTAATTGAGTTATTTCAATGTCCTTGGCACTATCCTTAAAATATATTGACATTGCTATTTGTTCTTTAAAATGGGAAGCAATTTTTTTACCATTAATCAGAAAAAGACCAAGAACACCTAATAAAAATAAAACAAACGTAATGCTTAATATAACAGAGAAATAAGAATTTAATACTTTTATTCTTTGGTAATTTTCAATATTTTTTTTCTTCACGATTAATATTTATGTAAAATTAAAAAGATTAAGTAAGAAACGAAATTTGATAAAATATTCTTTTAGCTTTTTAACATTCAATCAATAAGCGTATTTTTGTGACTTTCTTAAAAATCATTTTGTAAAGTGGTATACGACTTTCGTAATATTGAAAAAAAATGGCAGAAGTATTGGCGTGACAATAAAACTTTTAAAGCTGATAGTAATTCAGAAAAACCAAAATATTACGTGTTAGATATGTTCCCATATCCATCGGGTTCTGGGCTTCATGTTGGTCATCCACTAGGTTATATAGCGTCTGATATAGTTTCTAGATTTAAAAGAAGTAAAGGTTTTAATGTTCTTCATCCTATGGGTTTTGATTCATTTGGGTTACCTGCTGAGCAATATGCCGTCAAAACAGGACAGCACCCTAAAAAAACTACAGAAGAAAATGTTGTCAGATTTAAAAATCAATTGCATAAATTAGGTTTATCATTTGATTGGGATAGAGAAATTAAAACAAGTGATAGCAGCTATTATCGTTGGACTCAGTGGATTTTTTTAAAATTGTATAATAGCTATTATGATCATGGTCTTAATAAAGCACAACCCATTGAAAAATTAAAAATTCCTACAAACCTGAATGAAAACGAAATAGAGTCTTTTATAGATTCTAAAAGGTTGGTATATGTTGACACAATTGATGTTAATTGGTGTGAAGAGCTAGGAACTGTACTTGCAAATGAAGAGGTTATTGGTGGTTTAAGTGAAAGAGGGGGATTCCCTGTCATCAAAAGACCGATGAAACAATGGGTCATGAGAATAACAGATTATGCCGATAGATTACTTGATGATTTAATCGAATTGGACTGGCCTGAATCTATAAAATTATCCCAAAAAAATTGGATTGGAAAGTCTGAGGGGGCTGAAATAAAGTTTTCGATAAATAATGATTTTATTGATGTATTTACAACTAGACCAGATACAATATTTGGTGCAACATATTTAGTATTAGCACCTGAACATCCTTTAATAAATAATATTACCACAGATAAATATAGAAAATCAATAATTGAATATGTTGAGCAGGCTTCAAAAAAAAGTGATTTAGAGAGACAAGAGAATGAAAAAAATAAAACAGGTGTTTTTACTGGATCTTATGCTTTGAATCCTATTTCAAATGAAAAAATCCCTGTATGGATATCCGATTATGTTCTTTTTTCATATGGGACTGGTGCTATAATGGCTGTGCCTGCACATGACGAAAGAGATAACGAGTTTGCAAAAAAATTTAATCTTAAAATAATTAAAGTAATTGATGGTGGCAATAAAGATGAGTGTTATACTGGAAATGGGCCTATAATTAATTGTGGAGAATATGATGGAATTGATAATATAAAATTCAAATCCATCGTAGTCGAAAAATTAGAAAGTAAAAATAAAGGGACTAAAACGACCAATTACAAATTAAGAGATTGGATCTTTACACGTCAAAGATATTGGGGTGAGCCAATTCCAATAATATACGATGGAAATAAAAAGAAAGCCCTTGAATTTGATGATTTACCTCTTGAATTACCTGAGGTTGAAAGCTATCTGCCAACAAATGACGGTTTGTCGCCATTGGCAAGGAATAATGATTGGGTCAACATTTCAATTAATGGTAAGAATTATTTGAGAGAGACCAACACAATGCCACAATGGGCTGGATCATGTTGGTATTTTTTAAGATTTATTGACCCGGATAATAACAATGAGTTTGCAAATAAAGACCTAATTAGATATTGGATGCCAGTCGATCTTTACATTGGAGGTGCAGAACATGCCGTTCTTCACTTGTTATATGCAAGGTTTTGGCATAAAGTTCTATTTGACTTAGATTATGTTAATACTTGTGAACCATTTAAAAAGCTCATTAATCAAGGAATGATTTTAGGGAATAGTGCTTTTGCACATAGAATAAAAAATACTAATAATTTCATTTCATTTGACATGATTAAGGACGAGAAGACACAAAAAATTCATGTTGACATATCCTTCGTCGATGAAAAAAATAGATTAAATATTGAGAGATTAAAACAAAATAATCCTGAATTTAAAGATGTAAATTTTTTAAAAGGCGAATCATTTTATGTTTCAAGAGATATTGAAAAAATGTCAAAATCTAAATTTAATGTTATAAATCCCGATCAAATATGCGATAAATATGGTGCAGATACTTTAAGAATGTATGAAATGTTTTTAGGACCCATTGAGCAAGCAAAACCCTGGAATACATCTGGAATATCTGGTGTTAAAAATTTTCTAAATAAATTTTGGCGTTTATTTTATAAAGGAAATGGTTGGGCAGTTACCGATAGAAAAGCCAATAAAAGTGAATTAAAAATACTTCATGAAACCATAAAAAAAATTACTAATGATGTTGAAAATTTTTCATTTAATACATGTGTAAGTTCTTTGATGATTTGTGTTAATGAGTTAACTCGTTTAGATTGTAGGAGTTATGAAATTTTAAGTCCTTTAACAATTTTATTATCTCCCTTTGCACCTCATTTAGCTGAAGAGATTTGGGAACATTTAGGCAATAAAAAATCAATAATTAATGAACCTTTCCCGATTTCGAATCCATCCTATCTAATTGAGGAAACAAAAAACTACCCTGTTTCATTTAATGGGAAATTGCGGTTTACAATTTTTTTATCTTTAAATCTTGAAATCGAAGAAATAAAGAAGGCTATTATGGAAGACGAAAGAACTTTAGTTTTTCTTAATGGTCTTGAACCGAAAAGGTGGATAATTATTCCAAATAAAATCATAAATATTGTTTTTTAACTCAAACCAATTAATCTACCAATATTGTTTAATTAATTCTAAAATCTTTTTTTAAAATAATTCACTAAAAATGAATTTAATTTAAAATGGGGATCTAATGATTTACTTATTATTCTGAACTCAGTCTCAGGTATGTGGGCATCTAAAACAATAAAAACAGTTAGGAAAATATTCCAAAAATGGGTTTAAAATACTGTATTTCGTAAATTATTAGTTGGAAAGTAGTATTCGCTTAAATGGGGCTACAAATAATGCGTTCCTTCTGCAATATCATCACCAGATATTTTAGCATATTTGGCTATACAGGCTTTTTGTGGTAGAACAGACTAAGTTATAATGCTACTTGTCGACTTATTTGTTCTTGCAACGATATAAATGTTTCAGTTCTTGAAACACCATCTACAGGTTGGATTTTTTTATTAAGTAACTCCATTAGGTGTTCATTGTCACGACAAATTAGTTTTGCAAAAATACTCCAATTACCTGTTGTATAGTGGCATTCTATAACTTCATGAATTTCTTTTAGTTTTTTTACTGCATCTGGATTTTTGATTGCTTTGTCTAAGTATATGCCTACAAATGCTACGGTTTTATAACCTAAAATTTTTGGATTTAAAATAATTTGAGAACCTGTAATAACTTGTGCTTTTTCCATTTTTTTCAATCGTTGATGGACAGCAGCTCCCGAAATTCCTGAAGCATTTGCTAATATTTGAATAGGCGTTCGGGCGTCTTTTATTAGATGTTTAATTATAATTTTATCTATACCGTCTATTGAGACAGTTTGTTGTGTTATTTTCATGTAGAGTAATTCAAAATAAAATTATGATTAGATTTAAAAATATAAAATTGATTCTTATTTAAAAATAATGATTGTAAAAAATCGAACTTTGAAAAATCTAATTAACTTTTTCTATATATCTTTCGATAGCCATTGTCATTGACGGTGACTGTTCAGTAGGTGCTTTAACTTGAACTTTAAGTCCAAAATCTTCAGCTGCTTTTATAGTAGTTTTTCCGTACGCAGCAATGCGTGTTTCATTTTGTTTAAAGTTGGGAAAATTTTTAAATAAAGATTCAATTCCTGAAGGACTGAAGAAAACCAAAATATCATAATAAACATCTCTTAAATCAGAGAGATCACTTACAACAGTTTTATATAAAATCGCACGTTGCCAGTTTAATTTTAGTGAATCAAGGAAGACAGGGACATCACTTTTCAGGAGATCAGAAGTTGGAAATAAATAATTTTCATTTTCAAATTTTTTGAAAACACTTTCTAGATCACCAATTTTACCTTCGCCAACATAGACTTTTCTTTTACGGTAAATAACATATTTTTGGAGATAGAAAGCCACAGCCTCAGATAAGCAAAAATATTTTGTAGTATTCTTTATTGTAAACCTCATTTCTTTGCATAAACGAAAATAGTGGTCGACAGCGTTTCTACTAGTTAGTATAACGTTGTCGAATTTGTTAAAATCAATTTTTTGTTTTCTTACTTCTTTTGCAATAACACCTTCAACGTGTATAAATGGTCTAAAATCAACTGCTAAATTTAGTTTTTCTTTTAATCTATTATAAGGAGATTTTTCGGAAGATGGCTCAGGTTGGGACACCAATATTGTTTTCACTTTCATAATCATTCAATTTTACAACCATGGCTCTAGTATAATTATATAGAACCAGTACCAAGGAATAACCCTTACAGTACAAAGATAAATAATTATATATAGAATTTGTTGTGGGTTAGATCGAAAAAGAAAAATTAAAATTCTAAACTGAAAAAAAATCCAGATCATTAAATAACACAAAGTAAATATTAAAAACTCTCTGTTCTGGATCTTAAAATAAATTACAATTAATAAAAAAATCAAATAAAACAGTGCAAAACGAAAATTGTTTATGAAACTTTTTAAAACACCAATTTTGAAAATATGATGTAAGTTCAACTTATTAATTAAAAATTGAATAAGAATATAACGAATAGATATTGTAATTAATAATAATGAGAATAAATAATAATATTCATTGGCAAATAATATAGTTTTATAATTGTATTCTAGAAATAAAATTATTGAAAGACATAGTGTACTTATTATTATTATAAAACAAAGAACATTATAAAATGAAATTAAATTTAAATTTTTATCATTGAAATGTTTGTTAATGTAAAGATCTGCCGAATAAATAGATAATGAGTTTCTCAATCTTGATGGATTAATTTTTAAAATTATTGTAAGAAGAACCAAATTAATTAAAAAAGTAAAACTTATCCAATCTTGATTCAAATAGTTTCGGTAAATCAATTCTTTCATAATTCAAATTTAGCAGTTTAAAAAAATTATACCTATTTGCTGCTTAAGAACTAATTTTACATTTACTACATTTATATATTTATGAAAAAAACTCTTGTAATTATCCCAACATATAATGAGATTGAAAATATAGAATCGATAATTCATGAAATTTTTAAAATAAAATTAGATTTAAATATTTTAGTAGTTGATGATAATTCTCCAGACGGTACAGGAGATGTAGTTTATAATTTAATTTATAGATATTCTGAAAAATTATTTTTAAAAAAAAGAAAACAAAAGGAGGGTCTTGGAGCTGCTTATGTTGAAGGATTTTTATGGGCAATAAATCACAATTATGATTTTATTTTTGAAATGGATGCTGATTTTTCTCACAATCCATCTGAACTATTACCTATGCTGGAGTTATTAAATTCTAATGTAGACGTTGTTGTTGGATCTCGATACATAAAGGGATTTAGAGTTGTTAATTGGCCTTTAACTAGAATTTTAATTTCTTATTTATCCTCTTTATATGTAAGATTAATAACTTTGATGCCTATAAAAGACCCAACAGCGGGTTTTGTAGGATATAAGAGGGAAGTTTTAATTAACTTGAATTTAAAGCAAATTAAATTCGTTGGATATGCTTTTCAGATTGAAATGAAATATAAGTCTTGGTTAAAAGGATTCATTATAAAAGAACATCCTATAGTTTTTTTAAACAGAAAATTAGGTAAATCAAAAATGGATAAAAGTATCATTTGGGAGGCGTTTAAAGGTGTTCTTTTTTTGCGTTTAAATAAAAAAATGTTTTTAAAAAAAAATGAGAAAGCTTAAAATTGTCAACGGCATATTAGTAAATGAAGGTAAGCTTACCAAACAAGATATCTTAGTAAAGAATGAACGCATAGTTCAAATAGGCAATTCAATAAAGGCTTCAGAAGAATCTCAAATACTTGATGCATCTGGAAAAATAATTTTTCCTGGACTAATTGATGATCAAGTTCATTTTAGGGAACCTGGATTAACAGATAAAGGTACTATTGAATCAGAGTCTAAAGCTGCACTTGCTGGTGGTATTACGTCTTTTTTAGAGATGCCGAATACTAACCCTCAAACAACAACTATTAAAAATTGGGAGCAAAAAAATAAACTTGCATCTAGAACATCATTTGCAAATTATAGTTTTATGTTTGGTGGGACTAATGATAATCTAGACCAAATCTTAAAATTAGATCGTAAAAGAGTACCTGCATTAAAACTTTTTTTAGGTTCCTCTACTGGTAATATGTTAATTGATGATCCTGAAGTTTTAAGACAAATTTTCAGAAGCACTAATTTGGTGATCGCAGTTCATTGTGAAGACGAGAAAACAATCAAGAATAATCTAAAAATTGCTAAAGAAAAGTTTGGAGAAAAAATCCCTGTAGATCAGCATCCTGTAATAAGAGATGAAAATGCTTGTTATATATCATCGTCTAAGGCAGTAGCACTTGCAAAAGAAACTGGAGCACGGTTACATATTTTTCATCTCTCTACAGCGAAAGAACTTTCTTTATTTCAAAATAATATTCCACTTAATAAGAAAAAAATTACAGCAGAGGTATGCATTCATCATCTTTGGTTCAACGATTTGGATTATAAAAATAAAGGAACACTAATTAAATGGAATCCTTCAATTAAGTCCAAAAAAGATCAAGAGGCCTTGTGGGAGGGGATAAATAATGATTTTTTAGATGTATTGGCTACAGATCATGCACCACACACATTGAAGGAAAAATTTAATGATTATTCTAAATCACCTTCAGGGGGTCCCCTTGTCCAACATGCATTACCAGCAATATTAACAGCTTATCATAATGGTTTAATCTCTTTAGAGAAAATTGTTGAAAAAGCGTGTCACAATCCTGCTATTTTGTTCAATATTAAGGACAGAGGATATATTAGAGAAGGGTACTTTGCAGATCTTGTTTTTATAGACTTAGATAAAGAATATAATATAAAAAAGGATGATCTATTATATAAATGTGGTTGGTCTCCATTTGAGGGGACAAAATTTAAAGGCAAAATTGAAAAAACAATACTTAATGGAAGTTTGGTCTATGACCAAGGAAAAGTAAACCCAAAATCTGCAGCAAAAGAATTAACATTTAATAGATGACAAAAAAATGACAAAAAATTTTATTTATTTAATATCAATATTTCTATTTTTTAGCTGTAATGATTTCCCTCTAGATCAAAAACCTAATAATTTAATTAATGAAGAAACAATGGAAAAAATACTTTTCGAGGCTATAATGATGGATGTAATGTATACCTTCAGTGAAAAAAATCCAGACTTTCTAGATTTATTTGGGATAAATTATTTGTATCAAAAGTATGGGGTTGATAGTATCCTATTAATTCAAAGTGATAAATACTATTCTAAAAACCCAAGAATATATTCTAAAATTTATAAAAAAGTACTTGATAAAATGAAAATTCAAAAGGACTCTATTGATAGACTATTAAATTCTAAATAAATAATAATTTACAATAGTCTAAACATCTATTTTAATTTTTGTTTTTTTTGAATATTATTAAGATATATATCAAGAGAATTTTCTACTTGTGTATAATTAAAATTTATATTTTTTTTTATTTTTTCACCATCATATTTTTGAAGCGAACATACTGCATCAATTAAAGCATAACTTAAAAATCTTTTTTTAATTTTTAATATATTTAGAATTTTTTCAGCAATTAATAGCGTTGTAAGCATACCTCTTTTCAGGGGAAACCTTGCTTTTCTCTTTTTTACTTTTAATGCAATTTTATCAAGAAATTCTTTCTGGCTCATATTTTCACTAACTAAAATAAAACGTTCATTTTTTATGTTTGAACTCATCAATAAAATCATTGCTTTAACTACATCATTTACATCAACTAAAGCAATTCTTCCAATACTGTAAAAAAGAGACTCTTTATTTACTCTCTTGAAAATAAAATTGTTGCTATTACTACTAAAATCATATCCAATTATTACTCCTGGGTTTACAATTATTGCATTCAAACCTTCTTGCATTCCTCTCCAAACTTCCATCTCTGAAGCAAATTTTGAGTAAGCATAATGGGTATGTTTTTGATTTTTAAACCAACTATTAGATTCATTTATTATTTTGATATCTTTTTCTGCACCTATAGAAGCAATAGAACTGACATAGACAAGTTTTTTTACATTATGTTTAATACAAAGATTTACAATATTGGTAGTTCCCTCAACATTTGTCTTTAATAATTTATCTTTATGAAAATTAGCAAAAGACACTTTTGCTGCACAATGATATACTTGGTCAACACCAATTAAAGCCATATCTAAACTAATTATATCATTTAAGTTTGTTTTTATCCATTCAATTCGTTCAAAGCAATTTTTGTCATCTTTTGGTGCAAATTTTTTAAAAAATAATTCAACTTCATTTACTTTTTCTTGTCTTCTGTAAATTGCACGAATTTTTAATTTCATTATTGAGCACTTTAAAATAAGGTGTGCTCCTAAAAATCCAGTTCCACCTGTGATTAAGATCATCATCCAAATTACACTTTTTTGATTTAGATTTCTCGTTTCTCTCGGAGAAATCTATCTTTACTTTAAAAATAGATACAAGTGAATTTTGTACAGGAATTAAAATGGCGTGGATTGCTCCATGATATGACTCCAGAAACAGAAAAATTTCTTTTAGAAAACAAGACTAAAGGATATATTGGTTTTGATCCTACAGCTGACTCACTACATATTGGAAGTTTGGTGCAAATTATAATTTTAAAACATTTTCAAAATGCAGGACATACTCCTATAGTACTCTTAGGGGGTGCTACAGGTATGATTGGAGATCCTTCTGGAAAATCAGATGAACGTAATTTATTAGATCAAAAAACGCTAAAAAAAAATTCTCAAGCCATACAGAAACAGTTTGAAAACTTTCTTGATTTCGATAGAAAAAATGAAAATAAAGCTATCATGTTAAACAACTATGATTGGATGAAATCATTTACACTTGTAAATTTTTCAAGAGATATTGGAAAGCATATAACTGTGAACTATATGATGGGAAAAGAATCTGTAAAAAAGCGTTTGGGCTCAAATGTTAAAGTAGGTATGTCTTTTACTGAATTTACTTATCAATTGCTTCAAGGTTATGACTTTTTACATCTTTATAAAACAGTTGATTGCAAAATACAGCTAGGGGGGAGTGATCAGTGGGGAAATATAACTACTGGTATTGAATTAATTAGAAGAAAAGAAAATGTTAAAGCCTATGCAATTACATGTCCATTGATTAAAAAATCAGACGGATCTAAATTTGGGAAAACTGAAAACGGAAATATATGGTTAGATAAAAATAAAACTTCTACTTATAAATTTTATCAATTTTGGTTAAACACCTCTGATCAGGATGCAATAAACTATATTAAAATTTTTACTTTTTTATCTAAGGAACAGGTGGATATGAATATTGAAGAACACGCTAAATCCCCTCATTTAAGAATTCTTCAAAAAATTATAGCGAAGGAAATAACTAAATTTGTGCACGGGGATGAAGCCTTTCAAAAGGCGTTAGAGGCTTCTCAAATTCTTTTTGGCGGTGGAACAAGTGAGGCCTTACAAAAAATAAATTCAAAGCTTTTTTTAGAATTGTTTGATGGTGTGCCTCAAACTGAGGTAAGCATATCCAAAATAAAAAAAGGTATTGATATTATAACTGCCCTAGTTCAAGAAACAAGATTTTTAAAATCAAACGGTGAAGCAAAAAGAGCTCTTAACGAAAATTCTATTTCAGTTAATCAAGTAAGGGTTGATCAAAATTACATTATTAATCAAAATGATTTAGTTGCTGATCATTATGTTCTAATAAAAAGAGGGAAAAAGAGATATTTTATTTTAAAAGTAGTTGATTAATTTGAAATTATAAAACCATTAGATTACACCCTCTGATTTCTGAGTTATCATAACGACCTGATATTTCAAATGATCCATCTTCATTTAATTTTCCTAAATCTTGTGTTTCTATAAATGCGCAAGTATCAATATTTGCAAGATCTATTATATTAATTCCACCTGTTTTATTAAATCCCAATTTTTCAAAAGGATCATTAACAGATCTTATATATATTTTCATCCATGGTGGGCATTTAAAAACTCCTTTTTCTTTAGAATATGCTTGACTCAATATTTCAGTCATACCATATTCTGAGTGAATTTCAGAAACTCCAAAAGCTTTTTTTAATTTTTTATGTAAATCGCTACGAATTAATTCTTTTCTCATTCCCTTCATCCCTCCTGTTTCAATAATAGTAGTATTTGGTATTTTCCAATTAAAATTTTCAGACAGTTTAAGAAGTGCAAAACTTACACCTAGTAGAATTGTTTTTTTCCCCTTAGTTTCTAATTCTATCAATTTTTTAGTTAATTCTTCTAAATTATTAAGATAAAATCCACTCTCTGGATTATTAGTATTTTTTATTAAATAATTTACCATAAAAACTAATGAAGAATTTTGTCGCTCTAAGTAGGAGGGTAGTAAAGCAAGCAAAACATAGTCCTCAATTTTACCATAAAACAATGAGAAACATTTCTTAAAGCTTTTGATATAAATATTTATATCATTTACTGGATGCCTTGAAGCAATTTCACCCGTAGTTTTACTCGATAAAAATGTTCTATCTGGTGTCTTCATCGAAGAATTTAAGTCATGTGATTTATAAAAATTGATAGGTAAAAAAGGAATTTCATTCTCATCTTTGACTTTACTTATATCAATATTCAATAAATTACAATAGCTTCTATATGTTAAATTATTTTGATACTGATATTCAAAAAGATTAAGTGCCATTTCGCCAAAATGATTTTTGGTTTGAATTTTATCAAAATTTAAAAAAAGTTTTCTCATTAATCTTCAAAATTAAATAAATTAAAATTTAATGATAAATTAAATAATTGCTCAAAAAAATATCGTAAGTTGAGTGAATATGATGAATAAATTTTAAATAAAAATCCATTTTAGAAAATGAGTTCTTTTAGAACGGATTATTTTTATTAAAAATATGGAAAAGCAGCAAACCAAAATTCTTCTAGTTGATGATGAACCAGATATAATTGAAATAATAAAGTTTAATTTAGAAAAAAAAGGATATCATGTCTTTACTGCATCTGATGGACTTGAAGCAATTAAAATAGCGGAAAAAATAATTCCACATTTAATTATTATGGATGTTATGATGCCAAATATGGATGGTATAGAAGCATGTGAACAACTTAGAAAAGATAGTAAATTTTCAAACACAATTATAATGTTTTTATCAGCTAGAGGAGAGGATTTTTCATATGTTGCTGCTTTCGAAGCAGGTGCTGATGATTATGTTACAAAACCTATTAAGCCAAAAGTACTAGTTTCTAAAGTTAAAGCTTTACTTAGGAGATTTGAGGGTGAAGATCAAAATGAAAATATATTAGACTTTGGCGGACTAATTATTGATAAAGATGAATACAAAATAATTGTCCAAGAAAATGAAATATTTTTACCAAGAAAAGAATTTGAACTAATTTATCTGCTTGCCTCTAAAAAAAATAAAGTTTGTAAAAGAGAAGAAATTATGGAAACAATTTGGGGATCAGACGTTGTTGTAGGAGACAGAACTATAGATGTCCATATAAGAAAACTTAGGGAAAAAATTGGGAATAATTATGTAAAGACAGTTAAAGGAATAGGATATAAATTCACTTTACCAAAAAAATAATCAACTTTGAAACTATTTAAGTTTAATAAAACTTCCTTTTATTTATCTTTTTTTATAGCGTCTTTCCGTTTAATTTTCTCTCTGGTACAAATATTTTTTTTTCTTGATATTATAAAAACAGAATTTATATTTTGTGAGATAGCCATTTTTATTTGTACTTTCTCTTTTTGTTATTTTTTACTTTCTTATCGCTACGAAAATTTAATTATTAAAAAGATTAATGAATTATATAATAGTCTTTTTCCAGCGACAACATCTACTTCAATTCTTAAAAGAACAAAAGACATTGAACTCCTAACAAGAAATTTAAAAAAATTAAACATTGATAAAAATTTAGAAATTGAAGATCTAAAAATTCAAGATAATTTTAGAAAAGAATTTATTGGCAATGTTGCTCATGAACTTAAGACACCATTATTTACAATTCAGGGTTATATTTTGACTTTACTTGATGGAGGCATAACCGATAAAAAAATCATAAAGAAATATTTAAAACAAACCTCAAAAGGGGTTGATCGCTTAACATATATTGTAAAAGAATTAGATTTAATAACAAAATTTGAATCGGGAATCTCAAAACTCGAAATAAAAAAATTCAATATCCTATCAACGATAGATAGTGTATTTGAATTATTGGAAATGCAAGCAAAGAAAAATAATATAACTATCAAACTTGATAAAAAATATAATCAACCGATTATGGTTTTAGCTGACGAGGAGAGAATTCAACAAGTCATTACAAATTTATTAATGAATTCTTTAAAATATGGAATCGATAGAGGAATAACTGAGATAAGTATTAATCCGTTTAAGGAAAATAAAATATTAATAAGAATTTCTGACAATGGTGAGGGTATTGAAAAGGTAGACTTACCTCGATTATTTGAACGTTTTTATCGAGTTGAAAAAACTAGAAACAGGAAATCTGGTGGTTCAGGATTGGGTTTATCAATAGTAAAGCATATTATTGATGCACATAATGAAAAGATCTTTGTCGAAAGTGAAGTTAATGTTGGTTCAGAATTCTCTTTTTCATTAACATGCGTTTCACCAAATGATTTAAAAGGGTTAAATTTTTAAACGATTCAAAAAATTGTGGGAGGTAAAAAAAAGTTAAAAAGATTTAGAGATAATGAAAACTTTCAGAATGTTATCCAACCTAAAAGATGGGATCTTATAAATGAAAAATTTCTATTAAAAGGAAAGTGGAACCTTAATTTTTTTAGAAATAACTCTCCAATTGTACTAGAACTAGGATGTGGGAAAGGTGAGTATAGTCTATTTTTAGCAGATAAGTATCCAAATAAAAATTATATAGGTATTGATATAAAGGGAGCTCGCTTTTGGAAAGGGGCTAAATCAGCCATAGAAAATAAAATACAAAATGTTGCTTTTTTAAGAACACAAATTGAATTATTAAATTATTGTTTTGAAGAAAATGAAATTGATGAAATATGGATTACTTTTCCAGATCCACAAATTAAATTAAATCGGACTAAACATAGATTAACTAACCCTGAAATGTTAAATATTTATAAAAATATAATTAAAAAAAAGGGCATAATACATTTAAAGACTGACAGTGGATTTTTATATGGATATACATTAGGTTGTGCAGCTCAAATGGGAAAAGTTATTTATGCTCATCATGATATTTACAATAATGAAAATTCTCCATTGGAGTCCACAGCGATTCAAACTTTTTATGAAAAAAAATTTTTAGAACAGAATAAACCAATAAAGTACATGAAATTCAGGTTATAATTTGAATATAGAAAAAACTTTTTTTGAAAGAGTATATGAAGTTGTTAGAAAGATACCTATAGGTAGAGTAACATCCTATGGTGCTATTGCTAAATATTTGGGTACTTCTGTCAGTGCAAGATCAGTTGGCTGGGCAATGAATGCATCACATAATGATGACACTATTCCTTCTCATCGTGTCGTAAATCGTAATGGGCTTTTAACAGGTAAGCATCATTTTGGAGGTTCAAACATTATGAAAAAACTGTTGGAAAATGAAGGAATTAAAATAAAAGAAAATCAAGTCAAAAACTTTAGTCATCATTTCTGGAATCCGAATATTGAGCTAGGGCCTCTTTAAAGTTTATTTGTTTTTAGATTGTAAAACCTAAATATTATATTTGAATGCTGATTAGAGATATATGAATATTAGTAAAAAAAATGTTATTGAAACCTTAAAAACAATTTGTCTTTCTGGCGAAAGTGAAAATATAGTTGATAAGGGGGCAGTTTCCAATCTTATGATTTTTGGAGATCAAATTGATATTGATCTTAAATTAAATAATCCAAGCTTACAAGCTAGGAAAAAGTTGGAGGTTTTAATTTTGAAAACTTTGCACGAGAAAGTCTATGAGAAAGCTAAAATTAAAATAAATATTTCAGTTGTAGCTCAAGAAAAAAAAGATCAATCTATCGCGGTTAAAACCTTATCTGGTATTGAAAATATTATTGCAATTTCTTCAGGTAAAGGGGGAGTTGGAAAATCGACAATAACTGCGAACATAGCTGTCACTTTGTCAAACATGGGATGTAAAGTTGGAATTTTGGATGCAGATATTTATGGACCATCTTTACCAACTATGTTTGACATAGAGGGTAAAAAACCAGGTTCAGTCCAAATAAATAACAAATCAAAAATACAACCTATTAAAAATTACGGAGTGAAAATACTATCAATTGGATTCTTTACACACCCCGGGCAAGCAGTAATATGGAGAGGACCTATGGCTGCAAAAGCACTGAATCAAATGATTTTTGACACAAATTGGGGTGAATTAGACTTTCTTTTTATCGATTTACCTCCAGGGACGGGTGATATTCATCTAAGTATTGTTCAATCATTACCTATTAACGGGGCCGTAGTTGTAAGTACTCCCCAAAATGTTGCTTTAACTGATGCAAAAAAAGGGATTGCCATGTTCCAACAAAGAAACATCAATGTCCCTGTTTTAGGAATTATTGAGAATATGAGTTATTTCACTCCAGAAGAATTACCACAAAATAAATATTATATATTTGGTAAAAAAGGTGCAGAGTATCTTGCCAATGATATGGAAGTTCCCTTTTTAGGATCTTTACCTTTAGTGCAGAGTATCAGAGAAAGCGCTGATTATGGAAGACCCGCTTCCATGCAGGAAAAAACGTTAATAAAAAATGATTTTACTATCATTACTAAAAATTTAGTTTCTCAGGTACTTAATAGAAATAAAAATTTACCACCCACAAAAGTTGTAGAAATTACTAATTTAGTTGGATGTGAAGCTATAAAAACCCAACCAAAATGAATAAAAATGAACTAGAGTCAAAAATTCATGTTGCTCTTGAAGAAATAAGACCCTTTTTAAAGTCAGATGGAGGAGACATATCACTCGTAACAATTGAAAATGGTAAGCATGTCAAAGTCCAACTTCATGGAGCTTGCGCAGGATGTACCGTTAACCAAATGACATTAAAAACAGGAGTAGAAATGACTATTAAAAAACATCTTCCCCAAATCGAATCTGTTACAAGTATAGATTCGGTCTAATTACATGAGTAAAGAAATTACTATTTATCTTGTTGACAGAAAGGGTACCAAGCATAAATTAATTGCCCCAGTTGATATTAATTTAAACTTAATGGAATTAATCAAATCATATGAATTCCCTGTTGAAGCTACTTGTGGAGGGATGGCACTATGTGCCTCATGCCAATGTTATGTAAATAGTGACCATCAACTTTCAAAAATTTCAGAAAATGAGGAAGCAATGCTTGCTGAAGCATTTAATGTTAAGAAAAGCAGCAGGTTATCGTGTCAGATTTTAATAAATGATAGATTAGATGGTCTTAATATAACATTAGCTCCAGAAGAATAATGTCAAATAAAATTTTACTTTTCTGCAATGAATAATCATACTTTCGCATTATTTGATCTTGATGGTGTAATTGTAGATACTGCAAAAAATCATTTTCTAGAATGGAAAAAAATTGCTTCAAATTTTGGATATGAACTATCTAAAGAAAACAATGGTAAAATTAAGGAAGTTAAATAATGGAATTGGAATTTTAAGTAATAATAAAATTATATTAAGCAAAAGCTTTAAAGTTAAGACTAGAGTTGCTAAAATAATTGAATTAAATTGAAAATATGAAAACTTATTTAACTGTACTTTTAGGGATTTTAATTTTTTCTTGTCAATCTTCAAAAGAAAAAGCAAGAAAGCCAGAAGAATCATTAAAAATTACAAAAACATTAGAACCAATATCTAATAAAATTATTGCACATTCTATTATATATGAAGCGAATATTAGACAATATTCTAATGAAGGTACATTTAATGCCTTTGCTAAAGATCTACATCTTTTAAAAAAAATGGGAATTAAAATTTTGTGGTTAATGCCAATTAATCCAATTTCTACAACAAAAAGCAAAGGACCCTTAGGGAGTTATTATGCTGTATCAGATTATACAAAAGTCAATCCTGAATTCGGAAGTTTAAAGGACTTCAAAGCTTTAGTGAAAAAAGCACACGAATTGGGAATTTATGTTATTTTAGACTGGGTCCTGGGACATACAGGTTGGGATCATGATTGGATCAAAAATAAAAGTGACTATTATATAAAAAACATAAAAGGGGAAATTATTGACCCGATTGATTTTAGAACAGGCAAGTCATTTGGTTGGACAGATGTAGCTGATCTTGATTATAGTAATCTTAAAATGAGAGAAGAGCTTCGTCAAGCAATGATATACTGGGTCAAAGAAGCTGACATTGATGGATATAGAATAGATCAAGCTTATGCAGTTCCAAAAATATTTTATGATAAGACATTTAAAGCATTAAGAGATATAAAACCTGTTTTTCTCTTAGCTGAGACTGATATTTATCATCCTGGGGGTATCGAACTAGTGAGTAAGTTTGATGCTACTTATGATTGGCCGGGTCATCATTTATCAAAAGATATAGCAAAAGGCAGAAAAAATGCCAATGATTATTACAAACATATCAAAAGGACAATCCGCTTGTATGGTAAAGACAATATACTAGTCAATTTTGTTTCTAATCATGATGAAAATTCTTGGAATGGAACTATAAATGAAAGCTATGGTGATGCACAATATGTTTTTATGGCTATGAATTATATGCTTCCAGGCATGCCATTAGTTTATTCAGGACAAGAATATGACTTAAATAAAAGATTACATTTTTTTGAAAAAGATAGTTTTCCAAAAATTAAAGGAAAAACTATGGAATTTTTACAACAAATGGGTGCACTGAAAAACAATCATAAAGCCTTAGCCACAGGATCAAATGGAGGTTCATTTAAAAGAATTTTCTCAACAAAAGACAATCAAATTTTTGCTTTTGAAAGAGAAAAAAATGGAGATACTCTCGTCGTTGTTGCAAATTTAAGTAATGGTTATTCGCAATTTACTTTGCCTTATGATGGTGAGTTTAAGAGATATCAAGATTTTAAAGTCAAACGACTTTCATCTTTTTATCAATATGATATGAAGCCATGGGAGTTTTGGATATTAATAAAGTAGAAGAACCTCTCGTTAATAAGCTAAAAATTTAATGGAAATTAATTTATGAGAATCAGAGGAGTTTTAGTTGTTTTATATTTAAGTATTATGAGTATTTATTGCGAATCTCAAAAGAACATTGTTATTATTGGTCATAGAGGGGCAAAGGGTCACCTAGCAGAAAACACACTTCCTTCAATAGCAAAAGCCATTGATTTAGGAGTAAATGGGATAGAAATAGACGTCTTTAAATGTGCTTCAGGTGAGTTAGTTGTCTTTCACGACAAGACACTCGAACATCTTACGAACGCAAGTGGATATATAGAGGATTTAGATTTAGATTCAATTCAACGTATAAAAGTTTTGGATGGCTACACAATTCCTACATTGAATGAAGTAATGGATTTAATTCAAGGAAAGGTTTTTCTAAATATAGAACTGAAGGGAAGTCAAACAGCAATCGAAACTAATAATCTTTTGAAAGAATACTTTGATAAAGAAGAATGGTCATCCGAAAAAATTTTGATTTCCAGTTTTATTTGGGAAGAACTAAAAAAATTTAGACACATAAATAAAGAAATTCAAATAGCTATTTTAACTGAAGATGATCCCTTAGATGCTATTCCTATAGGATTAGAACTTGACGCTGTTTCAATTAATCCTGATTATGAGACTTTAAACGATGAAAATATTCAAAAAATTCAAAAAAATGGATTTAAAATATATCCTTGGACAGTTAATGCACCCAATGATATTAGACTGTTAATAGACAAAGGAGTAGATGGAATTATTACTGACTTCCCAGAAAGAATAGTAAAATAATCTATTAGTTCAAATAAATTATAAATGCGTTCAAAATAGAAGCAAAACTCACCCAAATTATGTAGGGATATAAGATAATAGAAGCTTTTTTATCAACGAGTCGAAACCAAAATATTGTTCTTTGAATAAGTATCCATAAAATAACAATTACAACCATCGACAAAGCAGGGTTTCTTAATCCAAAAAAAACTAATGACCATAGTCCGTTAAGAATCAATTGGGATAGAAAATGATATATAGCTGTTTTCCCCCACAAATGTCTTCTACCAAAAAACCAAACCCTACCAATAGCAATTCCCATAAGGGTATAAAGAAATGTCCAAACAGGACCAAATACCCAATTAGGAGGTGAAAAAAAAGGTTTTTCTAAATTTACATACCAATTTGGAATAGCATTTTTTGTTACTATACTTGAGATTAAACCTACACCTAGCGAAAGTAAAATTCCAACAATGCATGCTAATATTAAATCTTTTTTTATTTTTTTCATTCCATATACAAAGTAGTGATTTCTAATCTTTCTTCAATAAATCATAACATATGAAGTCCTATATTTGAAATTTATATGGAAGAAAATTTATTTGTTTCAAAAACAGCACCCTCCACAGAGTTTAAATCTTTTTGGGAAGCCCCTAGTAATATCGCTTTGGTAAAGTATTGGGGTAAAATAAGTTCTCAAATACCAAAAAATCCTTCTTTGAGTTTAACATTGTCAAAATGCGTTACTAAGACAGAAATTTTATTTAAACCTCATAAATCAAAAACCTTTGACTTTGATTTTTATTTTGATGGTAAACCAATGACCGATTTTGAGATTAAGCTTGGAACATTTTTCAAACTTGTAAGTTCTTACATACCTTGGATAAATGAATATAAACTAGTCATAAAAAGTCAAAATTCTTTTCCTCACAGCAGTGGTATTGCATCATCAGCATCAGCGATGGCTGCATTGTCTTTAAATTTGATGGATATGGAAAGGAAATTATTTCCAAAAATGGATAATTCTTTTTTTTATCAGAAAGCTTCTTTTTTAGCTCGTTTAGGGTCAGGAAGTGCTGCTAGAAGTATTAAAGGGCCTGTCACAATATGGGGTAAAAATAATGCAGTTTCTTTTTCATCTGATCTTTATGCAGTTAATATTGACGATGAATTAAGCCCTATTTTTAAAACTTATCAAAATGCAATTCTAATAGTAGATAAAAACACAAAGTCTGTTACTAGTTCTCAAGGACATAATTTAATGAATAAACACCCTTATGCGTCTAATAGATTTATACAAGCTAAAAGTAATTTGAACAATCTTGTTGACATTATGAAGTCAGAAGATTTAGATGGATTTGTTGAGATTGTTGAGTCAGAGGCTTTATCACTTCATGCTATGATGATGACATCAAATCCATATTTTATTTTGTTTAAGCCGAATACTTTATCAATAATTGAAAAAATTTGGGACCTTAGGAAAAATAATAAAATTCCTATTTGTTTTACCCTTGATGCTGGAGCAAATATCCATCTTCTATATCCATTTGAATTTAAAAACATAGTTAAAAATTTTATTGAAGATGAGCTAAAAGAATTTTGTCAGAATGGTCAATACATTCTTGATTATGTAGGTGTTGGTGCTAAAAAAATTTAAATTAGATTTAATCCTAGAAAACGTTTTTCTTATTTATGCAAGCGTCACAATTTTTCTCTAAAATTTTACTTTTTGGGGAATATGGAATAATTAAAAGTTCTAAAGGACTATCTATTCCATATGATTCCTATAGTGGATTTTTAAGTATTCTAGATCAAGGCACTAATGAGAATAGAGTTTCTCATAATAATTTATTAGCATTCTCTAAATATCTAAAGAAGATAAATAATGAAATTTTAGATTTTGACTGGGAAAAATTAGAAAATGATTTAACCAATAAACTTTTTTTTGATAGTAATATACCTAAAGGCTATGGGGTTGGGAGTAGTGGGGCAATAGTAGCTGCATTTTATGACAGATATATTTTAAGTAAAAAAAAATTTAATAAAATTCTAAATAATGAAAATCTAATTTATTTAAAAAATATTTTTGGTAAGATGGAATCTTTTTTTCATGGCAAATCTTCTGGCCTTGATCCATTAAATAGCTATCTCAATTTACCTATTTTAATAAATTCTGTAGATCAAATTGAAACAACTAAAATTCCGACTAAAAAATCATCTGATGAGAATGTCATTTTTTTGTTAGATACTGGTTTTAGTTGTGAAACTGAGCCAATGGTGTCATTATTTATGGATAAAATGCAGAATAAAGAATTTAGTAAAATATTTAATAACGAATTTATTGTAAATTCAAACAAATGCATAGAGTATTTTTTAAAAGGTGAGATTGATTTATTTTTTATTAATCTAAAAAAATTATCTTCTATTACAATTAAATATTTTAAGCCTATGATACCTGAAAAATTCCATCAATTGTGGTATGAGGGAATTAAAACAAATGATTTTTATTTTAAATTATGTGGCTCTGGAGGGGGAGGATATATTTTAGGATTTTCAAAAGATCAAGATAAAACAAAAAGATTAATGAAAAATAATTTTATAGAAGTTGTATCTCACTTTTAAAAAGATAAATAAATTCTCATGACATTTTAAGAACTAGTTTCCATGAAATCAAAAAAACAATTAACAAAATTTAAATACTCTTCTTCCAAAAGTTATAATAGTATCCGTTTAAATAAATTTTTAGCTAATGCTGGTTTAGGCTCAAGAAGGGAAGCTGATAATTTAATAAAAATGGGATTAGTCGAAATTAATGGAAAGATTACTACTGAAATGGGATACCGGGTTAAGCCAAATGATAAAGTTAAATATGATGGTTCAAGAGTAAAAAATTCAGCTTTAGATTACATTTTGATTAACAAACCTAAGGGATTTATAGCCTCTTCTCAAAAAAAGAAAATTAATAAGCCTGTACAAGATCTTATTTCATCATTAATTGACGCAAAGGTTTTTCCAATAGGAGATATGGGTAGACCCTTAACTGGATTATTGATTTTAACTAATGATGAAAAAATAAGAATAAGAATTAATAATTCTAAAAAAATTCATATGGTTTATCATGTGAAATTGGAGAAAAATATTTCAAATGAAATCATGAGTAAACTAAAAAAAGATCAATTGATATTTGATAAAATTCAAAAAATAAACTCAATAAGTCATATTCCAGGAAAATCAAAAAAAGAGGTGGGTGTTGAGGTGCATTCTATTTCTCCTTTAATACTTACAAAACTTTTTGAAGCATCTGGATCAAAAGTTATTCAAATGGATCGAGTTGTTTTTGGAGGACTAACCAAAAAAGATCTACCAAGAGGTAAATGGAGAAGACTAACTACTAAAGAAATTGGGTTTTTGAAGATGATGTCCTAACTTTTCGTAATAGATTTCATAAAAAAAACATCCGTAAACTAAACAGTAAGAAAATAGTTGCAAAAATATATTCTCTTGAATAACATTTGAGGAATAGGCATTGTAACTCCAAAAAACTGTCAAACTCCAAATTATAGGGAATGCGTAACCTGAAATAATACCAACTAAAATTAAATTAATTATGTACCAAGGATGAATTGTAGTAGAAATAAAAAAATAACAACTTAAAAATAATAGTAAGCTTTCGAGTATTCTTTTATTATTCAGATTAGAATAAAGCAAACTAAAACAAAAAATTAACCCTATGTTAATATAAGGAGTAATATTTCCAAGTTGACGTATTATATTATATCCATACGTCTTATAACCAATAAAACGAATTATTTTGTATATACTTCCATTAAATTCAAAGTAATTAAACCAAAGTCGAATCGTATTTAAATAGTTTTCAATCATAATTCCATTAAAAAAAGGGAACCAAATTATGATTGAAAAAAAACCAGATATCAATGCAAACAAAATAAATTTTCGATATCCTAAAAATCTAAAAAAGAAAGGAATAAAAATTAGTGGTAATAATTTTATTCCTATTGCTATAGCCATAAATAAACCTCCAAAAAATAGATTTTTTTTGAAACAAAATATCCAAGAGAATATTGTAAAACATAACATAAAACTCTCACTATGTAAATTTCCAAATCCTTCAATAATTACAAGAGGATTTAAAAAATACCATACAATGTATTTTGGATCAAGTTTTAGATATTTTAGTAAAAATTTTGTTCCAAAAAACAAACAAATTTCTCCAATTAAATAAACACACCTAATTCCCTTTACATAATTAAGAATTCCATTTTGATCTAAATGACAAATTAACTTAAATAGGTATTGACTAAGGGGGGGATAGTTAGAATAATTGATCAAACTAAGATCACTCATTTGATTATATATTGTAGACGAATTTGGGAATATTACAGAATCAACTATTTGACTAGGATTATATTGATACGGATTAATACCTAATAGTTGAATATTTCCATCCCAGAGAAAACGATAAAAATCTTCTGAAAGAGAAGGGACATGCTCCCAAAAAAGTGCTCGACAAATAAGTCCAATTATAAAAACACCAATTAACGAATTAAACTTTCTTATCCATAAATAGAGTATTACGAATAATAAGGTATAGCAGGTAAGTAATAAGAAAGTATCATCTCGTTGAATTTTGTATGAAAACAAATAAAAACCAAGTAAGAAAGTAGATGTATAGAAACAAAACAAAATTTTTTCTTGAATTTTCATTTTAATTTGCCTTCCTTAAAATCAAAATAACTTATTGTTGAAAACCCAATAAAAAGAAAAATATAAAAAAATAAAAAACTAAAATCAGCTTTAGGAAAAATTAATAAAGAGGCGATTATTGCAAGCAGAAAATATATTGCAGTAATCAATTCAATTATTGAATAAATTGAAATTTTATTTTTGGCATATTTGTTTTTTCTTATGCTTGTATTATTAAATTTTGGAGTTCTAATAAATGGACTTTTTTTGCCAAAATATCCTTCTAAAACAGCAATTGAATTGTGTATTGAAAATCCCATTACCAAGCTATAAAAAGTAATAAAGCGTTTAAAATAAAATAAAAAAGAAAAAACCCCACCTCCATAAAAATACTTGTGAACATGCCAATAGCAGCAGAAAAAAATTAAAGTACTTATGATGAACAAACCACTTATATTAAATAAAAAAGATAATTCAGGATATACATTTTTAATAAAAAGTAATGGAACACTTAGTACAGAAATAATTAATACATTTAAAAACATACTGCTATTAAGTAAATGAAACAGAGCATTTATTTTTGTATATAAATTCAAATTTTTAGAAATAATTACTTTTTGAATTATTTTCCTAAAATTTTCAGCTCCTCCTTTATTCCATCTAAATTGTTGAGAGCGTATTGCACTCATGCTAATTGGCAGTTCAGCCATAGTTTCAATTTCATCCAAATATTTAAATTTCCAATTTTTAAGTTGTGCACGGTAGCTTAGATCTAGGTCTTCAGTTAAGGTGTCATGTTCCCAGTTTCCAGCATCAATTATACAGGTTTTTCTCCAAATTCCTGCTGTGCCGTTAAAATTTATAAAATGATTTTGACTATTTCTTCCTATTTGCTCTAAAATAAAATGGGCATCTAAAGCAAAAGCTTGAACTCTGGTTAAAACAGAATAGTTCCTATTTAAATGTCCCCATCTTGTTTGAACAACACCAATTTTTGAGTCTTCAAAATAAGGAATTGTATTTAACAACCAATTTGATTGGGGCATAAAATCAGCATCAAAAATAACTATAAATTCTCCAATTGCTGTTTCAAGTCCTTTTTTCAAAGCACCCGCTTTAAAACCTACTCTTTTTTTTCTGGTTATTAGTTCTATCGGGATATCTTTTTTTTGATATTTACTAACTAAATTTTTAGTAAGAATTAATGATTCGTCAATAGAATCATCTAATACTTGAATTTGAATTTTATTTTTAGGGTATTCTAATGCTGTAATACATTTTAATAGTCTTTCTACCACATAATATTCATTATAAAGTGGAAGCTGTATTGTCACCTTTGGTAGTTGAATTGGAAGTAAAGGTTTCTTTTTTTTTCCTTTTTTATGTTTCAAAAGATATCTCAACATATTTAGCTGAGTTAAACTATATATGAAAATCATAAGCAAACTGCTAATGTATATTCCAAAAGTAATGTATGATAAAACAAGCATTTTGAAACTTAATTTATTTCCACTTTGAGAAATAAAATTTTCCAATCCAAGTTAGTATTTTATATCCAGCCATCAACGTCCCCTTAACTGTTCCTGATACTTTTGATACCCCAATTCTTCTTCTATATCTTACTGGAACCTCAACATACGCTAATTTTCTTCTTAAAATTTTTAACTGCATTTCAATTGTCCAGCCATATGTTTTATCCTTCATTCCAAGAGAGTTTAGAGTGTCCCAACGTATAGCACGAAATGGACCTAAATCAGTAAAATTACCTTTATAAAGTAAGCGCATTAAAAAGCAAGCTAGAGCATTTCCAAAAACTTGTTGAATAGTAATAGCTCCTTTCTCTCTCAAAGTTTTTGATCTTGTCCCAACACAAAAAACTACTTTTTCCTCTATAATTGGATTCACAATTTTATTTAAATCTTCAGGATAATCTGAGTAGTCACCATCTAAAAAAGCGACTATATCGGGAGGGTTATTTTTTAAATATTTAATTCCTTTCAGACACGCGTAGCCATAACCTTTTTGGTTTTCATGTAAAACAATTGCATTTTTTGATTTAGCTACTGTTGATGTATCATCATTTGAGCAATTATCTACAACAATTATCTCTTTGACAATTCTTGGAATAGAATCAATTACCAAACCAATAGACTCTTCTTCATTATGGGCCGGTATAACTACAGCAATTTTGATATCAATATTTTTAATTTATATTTAATTCTAATTGCTGTTGCGGAACTATATATTTATCAAAATACCAACTGGATAATGATTCAAACCCTAAAAAAAATGAAACCCCAAAAGTGGAAAGAAGTAGTATCAATAAAATCAAATTAAGTTTTTTTCTTTGTGGATTTATTGAACATTGATTTTGCTTTTTCCTAAAAATTAGTGTAGCATAAACACCTAATCCAACCGCAATGATTCTCAGAATAATAGAGCCAATTCCAAGACTACCATCCTCTTTATAAAAAAAATCTGCAAAAGAAATTGCGACTACACCTCCCATCAATCCAAACATAAATAAAACTGCTGGGGCAATACAACAAAGCATTCCAGTTAAAGCAGATAGTAATCCATACTTAATCGACCACTTAAAAGCATTTGGATTTTTCATAATTTTTTTCAAAAATATTTATTATTCATTTAATTCCCAATTGTATGGTAAATAATTGAGTTTTGATCTTTGAATATTAATTTTAGAATATCTGGAAATAAAATCAAGCATCATTTTTTTTGATCCAAAATCACTTCCGTACCACAAAAATATTTTTGAAATAGCCGATTTATTTTTATCTAATTTATTTTTTGAATTATCATTCAAAAATGAAATAGTTACTTCATTTAATTGATTGTTTAGTTTTTTTTCAGTGTAGGGCTCGTTTAATAATTTAGGACAAGACTTAGAAGCACAATTAATTGCGAAATGAATACGAGGCTCATTCAATTTTCTTAAAATTTTGTGTTCAATATCATCTAAACTATAGTTGACTCCTCTAGATTTAAAACATTTCGTTTTCCAAGGTGAGTTAATTTCCTTAATGCTATTTAAAGGATAATTTGATAGGATTAATTTTACTGTCAATGCATTGTATGCGTTTATCCAAAAAGATATTTTGTGAGATTTTGAAGATTTATCTTCCGGAGGAAATTTTGACAAAAGATTAATATAAGCATCTAAATTACTTTTATTTTTATTCCATAACTTATAGTTAACATTTCCATTATTTGAAACATATTTTTTTAAATCATTATTCCAACGATGATGAATATTTTTTTGACTAAATGACATAAAAAATGTCAATACAAATATAAAGTAGAGTAAATTTCTTATTAAATAATTCAAATTGTTGTGTTTAGCTAAAATATTCAAAACATAAATTTTTTATTATATTTTTTTAAAAGTGATAAGTTAGATTTAAGGTCTGAAAAACTATCAATATCTTTTGCAATTTCTAAAAAACTTATTTTCCTAGTTTTCATTTTTGAAATTGTTTTTTCCAAAACATTATTTGTACTCCATGGAATATTTTTGAATATATTTTCATTTGGTTTTTTCATTCCAATCAAGAAGTAACCTCCATCATAAGAAGGGCCGATTACTAAATTAAATTTATCCAATAATTTAAATGAATCAATAATTATTTTTTCATTTAAAGTCCATAGATCTGTACCTATTAGTATTATTTTTTTAAATTTTTTTTTAAATGCCCATTGAAATGCATTTTCCATTTTTTCTCCTAAACTTTTACCTACTTGAAATTTAGAGGCTATAGAATGCTTAAATAAGGTTTCCAATTTTTCATGATTTTTATTTTTAAATAAAACAGTCTTTATTTTAGTTTTTTTGGTCACATTTGAAGTATGAGAAAGTAATTGTTCATAAATCCATTTTGAACTTTCCATTCCAATATTTTTACCAATACGGGTTTTAACTTCTCCCAATATTGGAGCTTTAGCTAGAACGATTATAATTGAACTCATAAGGTGTTATAAAAAAGATATTTTGGTTTTTAAAATTATATAACTTTTGACTTTAGGGTTAAAAAATATAAAGAAGTGTTTTTACCTAATAGAGGAAACAAATGAGCCGATTTTATTAACCCCTTGTTTTTCTAAAAATTTTATAAATGCTGAACCAATTATAGCCCCTTCAGAATATCTAATTGCAGCATTATAAGTTTCAGAATTGCTTATCCCAAAACCAATGATTTTAGGTGTCTTTAATTTCATGTCATCAACCCTTTTAAAATATTCGATTTGATTCTTTTGAAATGTATTTTTGGCCCCTGTAACACTTGAGCTGCTGACCATATATATAAAACCATTTGAGACTTTATCAATATAACGAATACGTTCATTTGAAGTTTGAGGAGTTATTAAAAACATATTGTATAGTCCATAGTTGTCGAAAACACTTTTATAATCTTCATGATATACTTCAACAGGTAAATCAGGAATAATTATACCGTCAATTCCAATTTCATTACAGCGATGACAAAATTTTTTAATTCCAAATTGAATCATTGGATTAAAATAACCCATTATGATCAGGGGAATATCAATTTGATCTCTGATGTTTTCAAGTTGAGTAAAAAGTTTTTCGGTGGTCATTCCATTATTTAAAGCTTTCGTTGAACTTTTTTGAATAGTAGGCCCGTCAGCTAATGGATCAGAAAAAGGAAGACCAATTTCAATCATATCAACACCAGAAGCTTGGAGATTTTTTATTATAGTGACTGTATCCTCAAGTTGAGGATAGCCAGCTGAAAAATATACAGATAACAGGTTTTTTTTCTCTTTGAATTTATTATCTATTCGGTTCATTATAATTTGAAATAGTCAATATATGTTGATAAATCTTTATCCCCACGACCAGAGCAATTAAAAACGATAACGTCACTTGGCTTAAATTTTTTTGAATCTAAAATTGCAAAAGCATGTGCTGTTTCGATTGCAGGTATAATTCCCTCAAGTTGAGAAAGAGTTAAACCCCAGTCCATTGCTTCCTGATCAGGAATTGAGATAAATTCCGCACGCCTAGACCGAAATAAATGGGCATGCATCGGACCTACTCCAGGATAGTCAAGACCTGCTGAGATTGAATATGGTTCCGTTATTTGTCCATCTGAAGTTTGCATTAAAAGAGTCTTGCTCCCATGAATAATTCCTTCTTTTCCAAGTGCAGAAGTTGCAGCACTTTCACCAGAATCGATTCCCTTTCCTGCCGCTTCAACAGCAATAATTTTTACACGTTCATCATTAAGATAGTGATAATACAGACCTGCTGCATTACTTCCACCTCCAACACATGCAATTAAAAAATCAGGATAATCTCTTTTTTCATATTTATTTAATTGCCACTTAGTTTCTTCACTTATAATTGATTGAAAACGAGCAACCATATCAGGGTAAGGGTGAGGCCCAACAACAGAACCAATTATATAGTGAGTATCTTCAGGATTATTAATCCAATCTCGAATAGCCTCATTTGTAGCATCTTTTAATGTTTTACTTCCTGATTCAGCAGATCGTACTTCAGCTCCTAACATCTTCATTCTTGCTACATTGGGGGCCTGACGTTTGATATCCAATTGCCCCATATATACAACGCATTTAATTCCCATCAAAGCACACACAGTTGCAGTAGCAACTCCATGCTGTCCTGCTCCTGTTTCTGCTATGATACGACTTTTGCCCAGACGTTTTGCTAAAAGAATTTGACCTACAGTATTATTGACTTTGTGAGCGCCTGTATGGCAAAGATCTTCCCTTTTTAAATAAATTCTGCAATTATATCTATTTGATAATCTTTTCGCATAATATAAAGGAGTAGGCCTTCCAACATATTCTTTTAATAAACTATCAAACTCCTTTTTAAAACCAGGTTCATTTGAAATCTTTATGTAGTTTTTTTTCAATTCTGAGATATTTGGGTATAACATTTCTGGGATAAAAGCCCCTCCAAAATCACCATAATAACCTCTTTCATCAACGTTGTAATTCATCAATTTCCTTTTTAAATTTTTTCAATAATTCAATATTTTTATTACCCGGAGCAGTTTCAAATTTACTATTTACATCAATAGCATGTATAGGTAATTTTGTTTTCACTAGTTTTTTAATTTCATTTAGATTGTCAACTCCAATACCACCGCTTAAAAAAAAAGGTTTTTGTGAAGGATATTTGTTCAATATTTTCCAATCAAAGGTGAAACCATTTCCTCCTGGTAACTTTCCTTTAGTATCAAAAAGGTAATAATCACATGAATTTTCATAATCTTTAAGAGTATTAAAATCAAATCTATTTTTTATAGAGAAAGATTTAATAACTTTCAATCCATAATCTTTGATCACTTTACAATAAGAACAAGATTCCTGTCCATGAAGTTGAACTGCATCTAATTGATGGTCTTTAATTTTAGTAAGAATATAATCAAAAGTAGCATCAACAAAAACACCCGTTTTAATAATTTTTTTGTCAAGGGAAGGAGTTTTTTTATCTACAAAACGACTTGATTCAGACCAAAAGATAAAACCTATATAATTGGGGTATAGTTCAGATAAAGCTGAAATATTTTCTAGTTCACGCATACCACATACTTTCAACTTCATCTTTTAATTTTTTTTATAAATTCCGATGCTGATAGGCCTGGGTTTTCAGTTATCATAAAATTTTCTCCAATCAAAAAACCTTTATATCCATGACTCATTAATTCTTTTATTGATGCTACTTCATTTATCCCGCTCTCAGATACTTTTACAAATTCATCAGGAATTTTACTAGCTAATTTTCTGCTATTATCGAGGGAAACCTCAAAATTTTTTAAGTTTCTATTATTGACTCCTATCATGTCAATGGAGGGCATTATGGACATTTCTAATTCTTCTTGATTATGCACTTCTAGTAAAATTTCTAAATCAAGTTTTTTAGCCAAATAAGATAAGTCTTTAATTTGTTTATAATTTAAAACAGATGCGATTAACAATATTACGTCAGCACCGTGGGCTTTGGCTTCAATAATTTGGTATTCATCAATAATAAATTCTTTTCTTAATAAAGGAAATTTAGTTACTGAACGTGCGAGGTTTATATCATCCAAAGATCCTCCAAAGTATTTTCCATCAGTTAGAATTGACATTCCGCAAACCCCTGCATTTTCATACCCTTCTGATACTTCAATCACAGAAAGTGAATTATTGATGTTTTTTTTTGAGGGAGAACGTCTTTTAAATTCAGCTATTATTCCTGATTTACTATTTCTAAGATTATCTGATAAAGATTTGGTAGCCCTATCAAAAAGTGGAGAAGCTTCCCAATATGAAGCAGGAAAAATATTTTTTCTTTTTGACACTTCAATTTTTTTATCTTTTATTATTTGATCTAGAATACTCATTTATGACTTATTTTTTTGAGTTTATTGAATGCTTTAAAAGCATCTCCAGATTTTAATGATTCCATTGCTTTTTCAAAACCTTCTCTAATAGATAAATTTAAAGTAGTTGAAATAGCTGTTCCAGCATTTGCGCAAACAACGTCGTGTTGAGCCTTAGTCCCTTTATTTTGAATAATATCCATAAAAATTTTAGCTGATGATTCAATACTTTTTCCTCCTGAAATATCAGTTTCATTCACTCGATTTAGACCAAAATCTTTTGATTTAATTAATCTTTCACTTTTTTTACTAAAGGTTTTTGTGTTTCCAGTTAAAGAAATTTCGTCATATCCGTTTAAGTCATATAAAATAGTGAAGTTAATATCTGTTTTTTGTAATAAGTAGTTATACAAACGAGCTAACTCTAAATTAAAAACACCGGTTATTTGATTTTTTGGGAATGATGGATTAACAAGAGGGCCTAACATATTAAAAAAAGTTTTGACCCCTAGTTCACGGCGAATAGGGGCTACATTCTTCATAGCAGGGTGAAAAAGAGGGGCATGAAGAATACAAATACCTGCTTTATCTAAACATCTTTTTAAATGATCCTCTTTGTTTGAAAATTTAATTCCTAGTGCCTCCAAAACATTACTTGATCCACAACTTGAGGAAACTCCATAATTACCATGTTTTGTTACTTTTACCCCCGCGCCAGCAACAATAAATGAAGAAATAGTAGAAATGTTAAAGGTGTCTTTATTATCCCCTCCTGTTCCACAAAGATCAACTGTATTAAACTCATTTACATTAATTGAATTGCATAATTCTAAAAGAGCTAATCGAAATCCATCAAGTTCTTCTAGGGTAATACTTCTCATCATATAAACCGTAAGAAAAGAAGCGATTTGCGATGTATTGTATTTGTCATCAGCAATATTAATTATCATCTGTCGAGCTTCCTCCCTTTTAAGGCTTTGGTGCTTTATTAATCTATTTAGTATAGCCTTCATATTTAACTATTTACCCAATTCTCTAATATTCTCTTTCCATAAGGAGTTAGTATTGATTCAGGATGATACTGAACAGCTCTAACATCGTATTCAATATGTCTAAGTGACATTAATTGACCCTCTTCATCAAAAGATGTTGCAACTAAATCTTTGGGAAGTGGGGTATCAACTACCCATGAATGATAACGACCTACGTTAAATATCTCTGGGAGATTTTTGAATAAATAATCTTCTTTGATTATTTTAATCGGGGTAGCAATTCCATGATAAACCTTCTTTAAGTTAATTAAAGTTCCTCCAAAAACCTCTCCTATTGCTTGTTGCCCTAGACAAATACCTAATATTTTTTTTGAAGGAGCGTAGTGTCTAATTGCAGTTTTTAATAGACCGGATTCATTTGGAATTCCAGGACCTGGTGATAGTAATATTGAATGATAATCATTCAATTCTTTAAGTTCAAATTTATCATTTCTTTTTACAGTTACTATACAACCCAAGTCCTCAAGATAATGTACAAGGTTATAGGTGAATGAGTCATAATTATCGATAACAAATATTTTTTTCATAATTAAATTTTCTCAGCTTGAATTAGAGCTTTGTCTAAAGCTCCTAACTTATTATACACTTCTTGTAACTCACTCTCAGGTATTGAATCAGCAACAATTCCTGCACCTGCTTGATAATGAAGCTGGTTATTTAAGCTTAAAAAAGATCTTATTATAATTGCGTGATTAAAATTCCCGTTAAAATCCATATAACCTATTGCTCCACCATAAAAATTTCTTTTTGTTTTTTCATATTTATCTATTAATTGGAGGGCTTTATGTTTTGGGGCTCCACTCAAAGTTCCAGCTGGAAAAGTATCAGCTACAACTCTAAATGTATTTGTCATAGTTTTCATTTTACAAGTCACTTTTGAGACTAAGTGAATTACATGTGAATAAAACTGAATTTCTCTATTTTTTTCTACTAAGACGTTCGTTCCATTTCTGCTTAAATCATTGCGAGCTAGATCTACTAGCATCACATGTTCACTATTCTCTTTTGGATCTTTTGCTAATTCTTTTGCAGATATCAAATCTTTTTTATCATCACCAGTTTTTTTAAATGTACCAGCAATAGGATGTATTTCTGCTTTCCCATCTTGGACTATTAGCTGCGCTTCAGGTGAACTTCCAAAGATTTTAAAATCACCATAATCAAAGAAAAATAAATAAGGGGATGGATTTATTGAACGAAGAGTTCTATAAACATTAAACTCATCTCCTTTAAAATTTTGAAAAAATCTTCTCGAAAGTACTAATTGAAAAACATCACCACGAAAACAGTGCTCTTTTGCTTTTTTCACAAAGTTTATGAATTCTATATCGGTAAGGTTAGATTTTTTATCACCTATTTTTTGAAATTTAAATAAGCTATTTTTTTTTGAATTAAGAAGAACCTCTATCTCCTCTAGATTATGTGAACCAGCATAAATATTTGAAAATAAATATGCTTCATGATTAAATAAACTGATTGCAATTATGTTTTGATATACGGCATAATAGATTTCAGGAATATTAAATCCAGATTTTTTTTTGTTAATTTCTATGCTGTCAAAATATTCTACAGCTTCATGTGAAATGTAACCAAAAATCCCATTAGCAATAAATTTAAATGGTAAGCTTTTGCATTTAAATTTTTGTGAAAAATCATGAATTCTTTGAGGAATATCAGTTTCATTTGTAATATTTTCAGATGAAATCTCACCATTTGGCATTTCTATAGTAAGTAATCCATTTTTTAATTCGAAAGAAGCAATCGGGTTACAACATATATATGAAAAATTTTTATTGTTGGCATGGTAATCACTACTCTCCAAAAGTAAAGAATGAGGGAATACATCTCTAAGTTTCAAATAAACACTAACAGGCGTAACTGTATCTGCGAGTATTTTTTTGTATTTAATATTTAATTCAAACTTTTTCATAATTTACTCAATTAAAAAAGGCTTATCGTGATGACAAGCCTTGTTTAAAAACATAAAAAGATGCATCACAATGATTAGGAATCATTATTGTGCCACCAGCTTTTTACATTATAGTTTTTCATTGGAACCAAAAATAGTATAAATTTTATAAAAATTAGAATACCTTATAATTTTTAATTTACATTTTCAGAAAATTAGAGTTACCTCAACATCTATATCATCATAAATTAGCTTGTCACCTAAATCTGAAAAGAAAGATGCAGATCTATATTTAACGTCATATTTTGATCGATCGAAAGTCATTTTCACAAATGCACCAAGATCATTAAATGTCAGTACAAAACTAATGGGGTGTGCAATATTTTTTATTGTAAGAATACCATTTATTTTATGCTTATTATTACTTATCTTATTGGAAGAAGAAATATTTAGTGAGGCTGTTGGGTATTTTTCAACTCCAAAAAAGTCATCTGATCTTAAATGATTCTCTAAATATTGTTTTGACTTGCCGCTTAGATCTTCATCAACTAAACTTTTCATGTCAACTGAAAAATCTCCACCAATAATTTGATCATTATTTAAAATTATTTTACCATTATTAAATTTAAGTGAGCCAAAATGTATTTTAGTGGTTATTTC
>CACMUP010000005.1 GCA_902616905.1 uncultured Bacteroidota bacterium | reverse complement strand
TAGAGTAAACAATATAGAATCTGACAAATCAATTGTAATTGATTTTTATTTTAATAAGTCAGGACGTTTTATTTTAGTCATTTCTAATGCTTTTTTTTCACGCCATTCACTAATTTTAGGTATATTTCCTGATGTTAGAATTTTGGGAACTTTCCAGCCGTTATATTCTGCAGGTCGTGTGTATATTGGTGGAGCTAAAAGGTCATCTTGAAAACTATCTGTAAGTGCAGAGGATTCGTCTCCAAGCACACCTGGAATTAATCTAATTATGCAATCACAAAATACAGCAGCAGCAAGCTCTCCTCCAGATAGAACATAATTTCCTATCGATATTTCATGTGTTATAAGGTAATCACGGACCCTTTGATCTACTCCCTTGTAATGCCCACAAATGACAATCATGTTTTTATATGTTGAAAAATGATTTGCTGTTTTTTGGTTGAGCATAGCTCCATCAGGAGATAAATAAATTATTGCATCATAATTTCTTTTTTCCTTCAATGAATTAATACAAAGATGAATAGGCTCAATCATTAATACCATTCCAGCTCCACCTCCAAAGGGGTAATCGTCCACTTGTTTTTGTTTTTTTTTACTGAAATTTCTAAGATTGTGAAAGAAAACATTAGCCTTATTTGAAGAAATTGCTTTTTTAAGTATAGATGTTTCAAAAGGACTTTTTAAAAGTTCAGGAAATAAAGTAATAATATCAATGCGCATCTCAAAAAGTATTTGTCAACATTAAAATTAAAAAAGTCGCATGACGACTGCGACTTTTTAAAATACATTTTTAATATACTTCTAGTATCTCAAAATTATTTTCTCTTTTTCACCTGCAGGATTAAGAAATAAAATATTTTCAATGTCACCCATTTTGAATCCTTTAACATCTGAAAGTCTACTTACTCCCTGTCCATTAATTTCAAGGATAATATGTCCGCTGTCAATACCATTTTGATAGAGTCTCCGATTATTCATATTAGATATATAGAGACCCTCTTGAGTATCATAATCTTCTTTTTGCTCATTCGTTAATTCTCTTACTTCCATATAGAAAAAAATTGCACGATTAATTTTTTCAAGACGAACATCAACTTTCATTTCATTTCGATCTCTTATATATGTTAGCTTTACTTTTTCTCCAGGACGTTTAGTAGATAAGTATCCAGATAGATCTGCAAATTTATTGATTGTAATGCCATCAACACTTTTAATTATATCTCCTGGCCTTAATCCAGCTAAGTCAGCACCTAAACCCTTTTCTAAATCAGTAATGTAGAAACCTTCTGTTTCCTCAACTTCAAATCTTTCTGCAAATTGGGAATCGAGGGCTTGACCCATAACACCTAATAGTCCTCTTTGAACATCTCCATACTCTATAAGGTCTTCGAAAACTTTTCTAGCTACATTACTAGGAACAGCAAATGAATACCCCACGAAACCTCCAGAGACTGATGTAATAGCTGTATTAATTCCTATAAGTTCTCCACTTGTATTAACTAACGCTCCACCGCTGTTTCCACTGTTTACAGCAGCATCTGTCTGGATATATGATTCATTAACACCATCCCTTTTGTTTAGGTCCCTTGATTTAGCACTTATAATTCCTGCTGTAACAGTTGAATTTAGGTTAAATGGATTTCCGACAGCTAAAACCCATTCACCTATTCTGGTTGCATCTGAATTTCCAAAGAATACGTATGGAAGTTTTTTATTAGTGTTTATTTTTAGTACTGCGATATCAGTATCTGGATCTGTACCTATTATTTTAGCTTCATATGATTTGTTATCATTAGTTGTTATTTCAATCTCATTACTATCTTCTATAACGTGGTTATTGGTAATTATGTAACCGTCTGGTGAGACTATAACACCTGAACCAGTTCCAATTCTCTCGGGTAATTCGTCCTCATCATAAAAATATCTATAAAATGATGGTAAATTTGAAGATGTGGAACTAGTGTTTTTCACATGAACGACAGCATCAATAGTTTTTGAAGCAGCAATAGTAAAGTCTGTTTTTTCACCAGCAATACTACTAGTATTTACATTATAGTTAGTAGGGATCAAAACTGAATTATCTAATTTATTATTAGGTATCTCATTAGAGTTATTAAAGTATTGATCATATACAAAAAGACTAAAAAAGGCAGCAAATAATGCTATTGAAAGTGATTTAACAAAAGAATTCATTTTTCTATTTTTTTCAAAAGTAAAAAATTTTCACATTATTGATTTTTCTTTAACGACAATTTAACACCCTCTAAAATGCTATATTTACAGAATAATGGAGATTAAATTTGAAAAATATCAAGGTGCAGGAAATGATTTTATCATATTGGATAATAGAAATTCTTTGTATTCACATTTAAATTCTGAACAGATTAAGAGAATCTGTAATCGAAATATAGGCGTTGGTTCTGATGGGCTTATTTTACTTGAATCTAGCAGTGAATCTGACTTTGAAATGAAATACTTCAACTCAGATGGAAATTTGAGTTCTCTTTGTGGAAATGGAGGACGTTGTATTGTAGCCTATGCTCACAAACTTGGTATAATAGGTGATAATACCAAATTTAAAGCTGTAGATGGATATCACAAGGCGCAATTGGTTTCAAATAATCAGGTTCGACTTAAAATGAATGATATCAGTAGCATTACACATTTTGATGAAGCAATAGTTTTGGATTCAGGATCACCACATTATATAAAATTGTGTAGTGATATTTTAAATCTAAATGTAAAAAAAACAGGAAGAAAGATTAGAAAATCAGAAGCTTTTAACCCTGACGGTATAAATGTCAATTTTATTCAAAAAGAAAATAATAGAAAATTTTTAATTAGAACGTATGAGAGAGGTGTGGAAAATGAAACATTAGCGTGTGGCACAGGAGCAGTTGCAGCAGCTGTAGGAATGCATTATCTAGATAAAACAGAAGGGGAGACAAAAATTGAATTACATGCTTTGGGTGGTATACTAAATGTAGATTTTAGTTGTAGTGATAAAAATTATGAAAATATTCATTTACAAGGAACTGCCAATTACGTTTTTTCTGGGAAATATAAAATATGAATAAAGATAAAATTTCATTAAGAGCCCTTGAACCTTCTGATATTGATCTTCTTTTAAGAATTGAAAACGACGATAGATATTGGAAATACGCCAATAGAACAGAGCCCTATTCAAGAGATTTGCTACAAAAATATATTGAACAACAAAAGCAAGATATTTTTCAAGTAAAACAAAAGCGTTTTGCTATATCTTTAGAAAACATAGATACTTTAGGATTTATAGATATTTTTGATTTTGAACCCATGCATAGAAGAGCTGGTGTTGGAATTTTTATTTTAGATAAATATAGAGGTATTGGAATAGGCAGAAAGTCAGTCACTCTTTTAGGAGAATATGCCAAAACACATTTAAATCTTAATTGTATTTATGCAAATATTGCAAAAGAAAACACTACTAGCATTAATCTTTTTGAGTCCTGTGGATATGAAAAAATAGGACTAAAAAAGGAATGGAACTATTATGAGAATAGTTTTCATGGTGAATATTTATATCAAAAAATTATTGTTTAATGTACAGAAGAAAACTTTTTTTAATAATAATTATATTGGGGATCTTTGCAGGGTTTATTTTCACTTTCCAATTTTATAAAATATTTTTTTTAAATAATACAAAATTTGAAAACGATTATTCATACGTTTTTATAGACAGAGATGATACAATAGACTCACTCAATAATCAGCTTTTACCATTACTAGAATCTATTAAAGGATTCAATATTGCAGCCCAAAAAAAAGGTTATACCTATAATATTAAACCCGGTAAATATAAAATTGAAAAAGGAATGGGTAATAATAAAATAATTAATACCCTTCGCACTAAACGATTAACAGTTAAAGTTACATTCAACAATCAAGAGAGGCTTAAGGATTTAGCAGTGAGAGTATCAGGTCAAATCGAAGCAGATAGTTTAGATTTATTAAATTCATTTGAAAATATTTCTTTTTTAGAGGAATTTGGATTCACTGAAGAAAATGCAATGTCGATGTACTTTCCAAATACCTATGAAGTTTATTGGGATATTTTACCTGATGATTTTAGAAAAAAAATGCAAAATTATTATGAATCATTTTGGAATAAAAAGAGATTAAATCTTGCCAAGTTAATAAAATTAGACCCAAAAGAAGTTTACATCTTAGCTTCCATTGTCCAAAAAGAGTCGATAAAAAATGAAGAAAAAAACCGCATTGCAGGTGTATATATAAACCGAATGAGACGTAATATGAAATTACAAGCAGACCCCACTGTAATTTATGCCTTAAAAAAACAAAATAAAGATTACAATAAAATAATAAAAAGGGTATTATATAAGGATTTAAAAATCAAGTCTCGTTATAATACTTATCAATATAATGGTTTACCTCCTGGTCCGATATGCATGCCTGATATTTCTTCAATTGAAGCTGTTTTAAATTATGAAAAACATAGTTATTTGTATTTTGTAGTTTCACCTTCTAAACCAGGTTATCATATATTCTCAGAAAGTTTAGATAAACACAATCAAAATAAAATAAAATATATTCGCTGGTTAAACCAAAATAAAATATACCGTTAAAATCCAGCCTCAATAATAAATATACATAGTCGTTTGTGAATATTAGGTTTTCTCTTCTCCCATTCAAAAATGGATTTAGTTTTTATAAACTCATTATCCAAAGTTAGATCACATGCTATACAAAGTCTAGTGCTTTTATCAAGAACATCTATCATCTCATCTAAAAGTATTTTATTTCTATAAGGTGTTTCTATAAAAAGTTGTGGATGATTATTACTGTATGCTTTTTTTTGAAATTTTATTAGTGCTGTTATCCTATCTTTTTTATTAATAGGTAGATAACCATTAAATGTGAAATTTTGTCCATTCATTCCTGAGCTCATCATTGCTAATAATACTGAACTTGGACCTACTAAGGGTTTAACTATTATATTATTTTTATGTGCTTTTGATACCAATATCGCACCCGGATCTGCAATGCATGGAGAACCTGAGTCTGATAATAAACCTAAAGAAATACCATTAAAACATGGTATCAGGAAATTATCAATTTCTTTTTGTTGACTAAATTTATTAAGCTCATAGATGATCAATTCATTTTGATTTTTATCAGGAAGAGTTCTTTTGATAAAACGTCTTGCTTTTTTTTCGTTTTCCACTATAAAATGAGTTAAGTCTTTTAACTTTTGTATCACAAAAAGGGGAATCACTTCTAGAGGAGAATTGTTACCAATTGGTGTGGATATTAAGTATATAACTCCATTTTTTAGTGAATTGTCTTTCATAGGTTTAAGTCCAGGAAAATCTTATCAAACGTATCTATATAATTACTAATATCTCCCCTTTTTTTAATATTAAAATGCCTACAAAATGTTGAAAACTGTCAATATGATAATAAGTAGTTCCTGCTAAATCGACATTTAAATTTTCTTTGATTTTTGATTGTAAAATTGCTTTTGCATATGTGATTTACTAATATTTCCTAAGCAAACCCGCGAGTATTTTAATATTCCTCACAGAAAAAAAAATTATAGTGTTAATTTTTGGCTTAAGTCTTCAACATATTTTCGAAATTGTTTATCAGTAAAAGTCAGATTATCTACAGTTTTACAAGCATGTAAAACTGTGGCATGATCTCTTTTACCAATTTGATTTCCAATACTAGCTAAAGATGCTTTGGTGAATTTTTTTGCAAAATACATTGCTAGCTGACGTGCCTGAACAATATGTCTTCTCCTTGTTTTCGATTGAAGTGTTTCAATATCCATTTGAAAATAATCAGAAACTACTTTTTGGATGTAATCAATTGAAACTTCTCTTTTTGTGTTTTTTACAAATTTCATCACCACGTCCTGTGCTAATTCTTGAGTAATTTCAACTTTATTAAAAGATGATTGTGCGATTAAAGATATTATTGCTCCTTCTAATTCACGTACATTGGTCTTTATATTTTTAGCTACATATTCCACAATATGGTCATTTATACTAACACCATCTCTATATAATTTATTTTTTAGTATTGATATACGTGTTTCGTAGTTTGGAAGTTGTAATTCTGCTGAAAGGCCCCATTTAAACCTTGAAAGCAATCTTTGTTCAATATCTTGCATATCTACCGGGGCTTTATCTGAGGTAAGAATAACCTGCTTACCATTTTGATGCAAGTGATTGAAGATATGAAAGAATACATCCTGGGTTCCTGTTTTACCTGATAAGAATTGAACGTCGTCTATTATCAAAACATCAAGCAATTGATAAAAATGTATAAAATCATTTCTGGTATTTTTTTTGACTGCATCGATATATTGTTGAGTGAATTTTTCAGCAGCTATGTATAAAACAGTTTTATCTTGATATTTTTCCTTTATTTCTACTCCTATAGCATGTGCTAAATGTGTTTTTCCCAACCCAACTCCACCGAATATCAATAAAGGATTAAAAGATGTGCCACCCGGTTTATTTGCAACTGCCAAAGCAGCAGACCTTGCTAATCTGTTCGAGTCACCTTCTAAGAAGTTATCAAAGTTATAGTTTGGATTTAATTGAGATTCAATTTGTAAGTTTTTAATACCAGGAATTACAAATGGATTTCTTAATTCAGTTGTATTTGAGTTCAGTGGAGCATCAACATCCTGAGGAAGTAATACAGATCTGTTGCTACTTGGTAGACTCTCTGTGAAAGGGGTCTTATTTCCCAAGGTATTTTCCATTCTAATAGAATATATTAATCTGGCTTCATTACCTAATTCTTTATACAATGCTGTTTTTAAAAGTTTAACATAGTGTTCTTCCAACCATTCATAAAAAAATTTGCTTGGTACCTCGATGCTTAAAACATTGCCATTCAGTTTAACCGGTTTTATAGGTAAAAACCAAGTTTTAAATGCTTGGGGTTGTATGTTGTCTTTTATGAAGGAAAGACAATTATCCCAAACAGACGAGGCGTTAATGTTCATTTAATCTATGTTCTTAAATAGTTCTAAATTATGGTTTGTTTGTACTGTAAGAATACATAACAAATATTAATTAAAATATTTTAAAAAAAAAATGATTTTGCTATTGAATTTTAAGTTTTTTTTTTAGATATTCTGAAAGAACAATTTTGTTTATCTAAAAATATATTTACTGCATTTTTTTATTACTATTTATTAAATGAAATTTACTACGGAACTAATAAAAGTAAGATATTGTGAAACTGACCAAATGCATTTTGTTCATCACAGTAATTATTTAAAATATTTTGAATTAGCTAGACTTGAATGGCTATCATATTTAAAAATTTCCTACGCAGAGATGGAAAGTCAGGGTATTTTAATGCCTGTAGTTAGCGCATCATTAAAATACATCAAGCCTCTAATTTTTGGGGACATCTTTAACGTTACTGTAATCTTAAAAAAAAAGCCAAAAGCAACATTAGATTTCGATTATAAAATTTTAAATCAAAAAAAAGAGTTAATTAGTGTGGGATTTACATCACTTGCTTTTTTGTCGCCAAAAACAAAACTTCCAATGAGATGTCCAAAATTTTTGTTGGAAAAATTTAATTGAAATAATAATCTAATTTATCATCCAAAATAGAAATTGATTTTATTTTTTCATAGACAAATTTAGGAGAGGGTATACCTTGTTCTAATTTTTTATTTGATGTAAAAACTCTGGCTTCATCCCAATATCCTTTGTCGATAAAATTTTGAAGTGTTTTTCTCCCCCCTTCAACAATTATAGATTGAATCTCTTTTTGATAGCAGTAATTAAAAAAAGATTTTAAGTTAAATGGTTGTAATAAGACATGATTTTTTAATGGATTTTCACTTCTAATCGTTTTTTTATTAAATAATATAGTTTTCTGTTTATCGTTATAAAGATTTGAATTTTTTGGGATTCTGTTATTAGGGTCAAGTATTAATCGTGTAGGGTTATTACCTGCCCATTTTCTTGTTGTAAGATTTGGATTATCATTTATAACAGTTTGCACACCGACGAGGATAGCTGATTCTTCACTTCGCCATTGGTGAGTTTTTTGTATTGATTTATCATTTGAAATCCAGAAAATTTTATTTTCACTTTTTTCTTTGTGTTTTGGAGAGATATAATTATCGATAGTTTGAGCCCATTTTAAAATTACAAATGGACGTTTTTTTTGATGATATGTGAAAAATCTTCTATTGATAAATTTTGATTTTTCTTCTAGTACAGATTGCTTTACTTCGCAACCACTATCTTTTAAAATTCTAATACCATTACCTGCTACTTTTGGATTTGGATCAATTGAACTTAGAACTACTTTAGGTATTTTGTATTTTTTTATTGCATTTACACATGGTGGTGTTTTTCCTTCATGTGAACAGGGTTCTAAATTTACATAAAGAGTAGAATATTGAAGTAGTGATTTATCTTTAACACTTTTTATTGCGTTAATTTCAGCATGAGGGGATCCTGCTTGATGATGCCATCCCTCTCCGATTATTTTGTTTTTATATACAATAACAGAACCAACTAGAGGATTTGGATAAGTTTTTCCAAGACCATTTTCAGCCAAATTTAGACACCTTTGCATGAAAAGTTTATCATTATGAGGACTCAAAGCAAACTTAGTTTAAATAAATTTTTATCTATTTTAGTTTAAATATGAAAGTAAAATTAGCACAAAATATAGTATTTAAAGTTCTTAAGTTATTATTTATATTTTGGGTTTAAATTTTTTAATTATTTTACTTTTTTGATATTAATTTCAAAATGACTTTAATTGAAGCGAAGAAATTTTTTGAATTGAAATTAAATGAACAATATTCCCAAGGTGAAGTAAACTTTTATTATAAATGTATACTAAGAGATTGTTTTAATGTTTTTCCATCTCAATTAGCTTTAAATCCAAACCTGGAACTTAAAAATAAGGAAATTAAGGTTTTAAAAAATATTATTTCACAACTCCTAAAGGAAAAGCCTTTGCAATATATATTAGGTAAAGCAAATTTCAGAAGCCTAGTTTTAAAAGTAAATAAAAATGTTTTAATTCCAAGACCTGAGACAGAAGAATTAGTTGGTTGGATTATTGAAGATCATATCCAAATTAAAAATAGGCAAATGACAGTTCTAGATGTAGGAACAGGTTCAGGATGTATAGCTATAGCTTTGGCTAAAGAACAAGATTTATTTAATGTTCATGCATTTGATCGGGAAAAAGTAATTTTAAATTTAGCAAAAGAAAATGCAGAACTAAACGGAGTAAATATTAACCTCTTTAAATGCAATATTCAAGAAATAAAATCTATTAATTTGAATTATGATATAATTGTTTCAAATCCACCATATATACTTCCTACTGAAAAAAAATTAATGAAAAAAAATGTACTTGATTTTGAACCACATAATGCACTTTTTGTACCTCAAAAAGATCCTCTTATTCATTATCGAAGTATTATCGAATTTTCAAAAACTAATCTAAACATTAATGGTTTTTTATATCTTGAAATTAACCCTAAATTAAATAAAGAGTTAATTGATATGATTGATAATAAGTGTTTCATTATTTCAGAGCGAAAAGATATATTTGGAAAAGATAGAATGCTGCGTATTCAAAGAATATAATATGGAGGAAATTCATAAAAAAATCAATGTTTTAAGGGAGGAATTACATGAGCATAACTTTAAATATTATATTGAAGATGCACCAATAATAAGTGATTATGAATTTGATATGAAGTTAAAAGAGCTTCAAGAGTTGGAGTCACAATATCCACAATTTCTTGACTCAAATTCCCCTACACAAAGGGTAGGAGGCCAAATAACAAAATCTTTTGAAAGTGTTCCACATAAATTCCCTATGTATTCTTTATCAAACACTTATTCTAAAGAAGAATTAATTCAATGGGAAGAAAGAATAAAAAAAATTATTGGAAATGAAGAAAGAATTTCCTACTCATGTGAATTGAAATTTGATGGAGCATCAATTAGTATAACATATGAAAATGGAGTTTTAATTCAAGCACTTACGCGTGGAGACGGAATTCAGGGCGATAATATAACGTCAAACATAAAAACAATTAAGACAATACCCTTAAAACTAAAGGGTCAATACCCAAATTTTTTTGAAATTAGAGGTGAGATAATTTTACCCTTAGAAGGTTTTCAAAAGATGAATGAAGAACGTCTTGCTAAAGGTGAACCAATTTTTAGTAATCCAAGAAATACTGCCTCTGGGAGTTTAAAAATGCAAGATAGCAGGTCAGTTGCAAAAAGACCATTAATGTGTTTTTTATATTCAATTATTGGAGAGAATATTGACGTTAATACACAATTTGAGGCACTCCAAAAATCTAAACAGTGGGGTTTTAAAGTACCAGATTCAGCAAGACTCAAGAACTCTATAGATGATGTTTTTGATTACATAAAAGAGTGGGAGCTGAAAAGAAAAGATTTACCATATGAAATAGATGGAATAGTTATTAAAGTTAATGATTTTTCATATCAAAAAAAATTAGGATATACAGCAAAATCCCCAAGATGGGCAATTGCATATAAGTATAAAGCTGAGCAGGTTTCAACAATACTAGAAGATGTTCAATATCAAGTAGGAAGAACTGGCGCTATTACGCCAGTTGCAAAACTAAAACCAGTCCTAATTTCTGGAACTATAGTAAAACGTGCATCATTGCACAATGCAGATCAAATAGAGAAACTAGCTTTAAGGATAGGCGACACAGTATTTGTTGAAAAGGGAGGAGAGATAATCCCCAAAATAACGGGTGTGAATTCTAATTATCGGGGTAATTTAGAAGCTAGAATTCAATTCATAAATAGATGTCCTGAATGTTATTTTCCACTTGAAAGAGAGGAGGGTGAAGCACAGCATTATTGTAGAAATGATAATTTATGTCCTCCACAGCAAATTGGTAAAATTCAACATTTTATTGGTCGTAAAGCAATGGATATTGATGGTTTAGGTGGAGAGACAGTTACTTTGTTGTATAAAAATGGACTATTAAATAAAATAAGTGATTTATATCTATTAAGAAAAGATCAAATTCTAACTTTAGAAAGGATGGCAGACAAATCAGTATCAAATTTATTAAGTGGTATTGAAAAATCAAAAGCAAAGCCCTTTAGTAAAGTTTTATTTGGATTAGGAATCAGATATGTTGGTGAAACAGTAGCAAAAACATTAGTTAGGGCTTTTAAATCAATTAATTTAATAGAGAAAGCTAGTTTTGATGATTTAATTTTAATTGACGAAATTGGTGAAAAGATCGCTAAAAGCATCATTGAATACTTTTCAAAAGAGGAAAATATTTCACTAATTGAAGATCTTAAATCATTTGGATTACAATTTGAATCAATTGAGAATCAAAAAACCAAACATTTTGCTTTTGATAAAAAAAGGTTTGTAATTTCAGGTGTATTTGAAGAATATTCAAGAGAAGAATTAAAAAGCGAAATTGAAAGTTTAGGAGGTTTGTTGGTTAGTTCAGTATCTTCAAAAACGGACTATTTAGTTGCGGGGAATGGTATTGGTCCTTCAAAAAAAACAAAAGCTGAGCAACTAAATATTTCTATTATTAGCGAAAAAGATTTTATTTCATTAAAAAAATCAAACAACAATGAAATGTTATAATTATAACATTTCTAGTAAAAATAATCCAAATACTTGTTTTTTACGGCAACAACTAAAGTTTATTTAATTTTATCTAATGATTGATTTATTTAAAAATATATTACTAGGTTTTAAACTAAATAAAAGTTTAAAAACACTACAAAATCAAAAGAAAAAAAAAATTACTTCTTTTAAATCATTACTCATAATTGTTTTTGAAAATGATTTTGACGAGAATTTTTTATTATTATTTGCTAAGAATTTAAAAATTTCAATTAACAACGTGTTTATCATTATCTTAAATCAAAATAAAATTAATTTAATTGAAACTAAATTTAAAAGGAGAATTTACATTTCTAAAGACGAAATTTCAATGACTGGGAACATAAAAAATCAGAAAAATTATTTTTTCAATAAGAAATTTGATTTACTTGTAAATTTTTTTGATCAAAAAGAAATACTTTCCGAATTGATTAGTACAAGATGTTATTCGAAATTACGTATAGGTTTTTCGAAAGCGAACCCCCACATAAATGATATAGTTTTTAATTTTGGTTTAAATGAGAAAAAGACTTTTTTATCTGAATCTATGAATTATTTAAACTCTTTTATAAAATAAAAAAATGAATTTTAATGGTTTAGGAGTTGCTTTAGTAACACCATTTTTAAAAAATGGAAAAATAGACTACAATTCTATACCAAGGATTGTTGAAAACATAATTTCTGGAGGTGCTAACTACTTAGTATTATTAGGAACAACAGCAGAAGTTGTATGTCTAGATGATCATGAGAAAAAGGAGATTATTAAAATTGTAGTTGAGTCTAATAAAAATAGAGTCCCCTTAGTAGTTGGAATAGGAGGTAACAACACTTATAAGGTAATTTCTGAGATAAAATCAACTGATTTAAGCCCATTTCAAGGTATTCTTTCGGTCTCACCATATTATAATAAACCTTCTCAGGAAGGTATTTATCATCATTATGCAAAAATTGCTGAAGTCAGTAGTTTACCAATTATTGTTTATAATGTCCCCCATAGAACAGGAAGTAATATTAAATCAGACACTTTTATTAGATTAACTAAAAACTATAAAAATATCATTGCAATAAAAGATGCGACAGGTGACCTTTTTGAAGCACAAAAAATAATTAAATCGGCTCCTAGAAATATACAAGTAATATCGGGAGATGATGCATTAACATTACCTATGTTACTCGCAGGTGCAGTTGGGACTATTTCTGTTTTAGGTAATGCACTACCTGGCCCTTTAATAAAAATTTTCGAATACGTTGAAAAAGGTAATCTTAGCATGGCATATCAATTACATTATAAATTATTTGATATTATTCAAACCCTCTCTGACGAAGGAAACCCAGTAGGAATAAAGGGTCTTATGGGTATTATGGGACTCTGCTCGAATCAAGTCAGACTTCCACTCGTAAATGCATCTAGTGACTTAATTAATCATATGAAAAAAATACTCGAAAATGATATTTTTTCTTTGAAATAATCATTGCAGGATTTAAATTTTCTTAATTAATGATAATTATTATTTTTGCAAAATGAAATATCAAGCAATTATAGGTTTAATTTTTAATTTGATTACTTTATTTACCTCTTGTAGTGAATACCAAAAATTGTTAAATAGCGATGATATATCAGAAAAATACAAGCAGGCTGAGAAATATTACAATAACGGAGAATATAGACAAGCGAATCGTCTTTTTGAACAAATCATTCCGAAGTATAGAGGAAGACCACAAGCTCAAAGAATTATTTTTTTCTTTGCAGAAACTTACATGCAAACAAAAAGATACAGTCTAGCAGCTTATCAATACGAAAATTTTGTAAAATCTTACCCTGATAGTGAACGTATCCAGGAAGCTTCTTTTAAAGCTGCGAAAAATTATTATTTTCAGTCCCCAACATACAGTTTAGATCAAGAAGATACATATACTGCAATTGAAAAACTTCAGGTTTTTATAAACCTATATCCAAATTCTGAATTTACCCCAGAAGCAAACCAAATGATATCTGAACTCCAAGAAAAATTAGAAAAAAAAGATTTTGAAATAGCCAAACAATATTATACTATTCGAGATTACAAGGCCTCTATAAAGGCTAATGATAATTTTATTGCAAGTTTTCCTGGGACAAAATTTAGAGAAGAATCTTTATATACTAAGTTTTTATCTTTATATCAAATTGGTATTAATAGCATCTATTCAAAAAAAGAGCAAAGACTTAAAGAATTACAAAAAGAATATGATTTAATTTTGAAATATTACCCTGAGACTCCTTTTTTGGAAGATTTAAATAGAAAAATGAATAATGTAAATAGCGAATTAAAAAAATTAATTTAAAATTATATAATCCCTGAATAAAAAATTATGACTAAATACCGAGAATCAAAAGCGGCAAATACTTCTAAGACATATGATCGCAACGAAATTGAAGCTTCCACAGGAAATATATATGAAGCATTATCAATAATAGCAAAACGTTCACAACAAATAAACTTAGATATTAAAAAAGAGCTACATGAAAAGTTGGATGAATTTGCAACGCATAACGATAGCCTAGAAGAAATTTTTGAAAATAAGGAACAAATAGAAGTATCGAGATTTTACGAAAGGCTCCCTAAACCACAAGCAATGGCTATTGAAGAGTGGTTAAATAACAAAATATATTCGCGTCAAACAGACGATTCAAATTCATAAAATGAATTTATTAAGTGGTAAAAAGATTCTACTCGGAATTTCCGGTGGTATAGCCGCTTATAAAACACCTTTAATTGTTAGACAATTAATTAAACATGGAGCAGAAGTTCGTGTTGTTATGACACCAACTTCAAAAGATTTTGTGACTCCATTAACTTTATCAACTCTCACAAAGAATCCTGTATTATCTTCTTTTATAGCAACGGATCTTGATAACCCAATTTGGAATGATCATGTAGAATTGGCAATGTGGTCAGATATATATCTTATAGCACCAGCAACATCAAAAACCATATCATCGATGGCCAATGGAATTTGTAATAATTTATTATTAGCAGTTTATTTTTCATCCAAATCTCCAGTATTTATTGCTCCAGCTATGGATCTAGATATGTACGCTCATCCATCTAATCAAAAAAATTTATCTACTCTAAATTCTTTTGGAAATCATGTTCTCCCCGTTGGTGAGGGCAAATTGGCGAGTGGTTTAGAAGGTAAAGGGAGAATGCTTGAACCCGAAGAAATAATTAATTATATAATTGGTTATTTTCATCCAAAACAACCATTAAAAGATCAAACGGTTCTGATAACTGCAGGACCTACATACGAATCTTTAGACCCTATCCGATTTATTGGAAATAATTCATCAGGTAAAATGGGATTTTCATTGGCTAGAATTGCATCTAGTTTAGGTGCAAAAGTAATATTGATTAGTGGGCCTTCAAATGAGTGCATAGATCTTCCATTAGTTAAGCTTCATAAAGTTACAACCTCAGATGAAATGTTTCAAACTTTAAAAAGATATTATGCAAATGTTGATATAGCAATTGCAGCTGCGGCTGTTTCTGATTTCAAGCCAAAGTATACAAATAAGCATAAGATCAAAAAAGATGAAAATGAGATTATTTTCAAATTTGAGCCTACAATAGATATATTGGCTTATATGGGTAAAAATAAAATAAATCAACTTTTGATAGGCTTTGCTTTAGAAACAGAGCAAGAAATTGAAAATGCAATATTAAAAATAAAAAATAAAAATCTTGATGGAATCGTCTTGAATTCACTTAAGGATCATGGCTCTGGATTTTCTCATAATACAAATAAAATTACTTTTATAAGAGGTTCTGATTTTGATTTGAAATCATATCCCTTAAAATCAAAATTAGAGTGCGCAAAGATTATTTTTGATCAAATTTTGTCATTATGAAAATGCAAATTTTACTTTATTTAATTTTTCTTCATTTAGTATTTGACTTAAGGGGACAAGAATTAAATGCTCAAGTAATAGTAAATTCTGATCTAGTTAATCAAACAAATCAACAAATTTTTAAAACACTCGAACGGGCTCTTAATGAATTTATAAATACTCAAGTATGGACAAATAAAGACTTTTTGAATCAAGAAAGAATTACTTGCTCATTTGTATTTAACTTATCTGGTTATAGCAATGACAAATTTGAAGCTTCACTTCAAGTTCAATCTGAGAGACCAATTTTTAATACAAATTATAATAGTCCAATTTTAAATTATTTAGATAAAGACATTATCTTTTCATATCAAGAGTTTCAACCTCTCTTTTTTAATGAATCTAGCTTTGAATCAAATCTAATTTCCATTATTAGTTTCTATGCATATGTTATATTAGGATTGGATGCTGAAACTTTCTCTCCAAATGGTGGAAGCATTTTTTTTGATCAAGCACGACAAATAGTTAATATAGCTCAAACAACTTCTCAAAAAGGTTGGAAACCATCTGATGGAATTAGAAACAGATTTTGGCTTATAGATGCCCTAAGGTCAAATACATTCCGAGAATATCGTCAGTCATTATTTATCTATCATAGAGAGGGGTTAGATACGATGGTTAATGATCCTTTATCTGGTAAAATATCAATAATGAAAGCCTTAAATAACTTGAAAACTTTATTCCAAAGAAGACCTAACGCTTTCTTACTTCAAATTTTCTTTGATGCAAAAGTTGAAGAAATTGTGAATCTCTTTGAAGACGGACCAAAAGTCGATTTTAAAGAAACTGAGGAAATATTAAAAAAAATCGCTCCGTTTTTTGGTTCAAGATGGAAACAAATCAAAGCATAAATCTTTTATATTTATATATTTAGGTACGAATTAATTTACTATTAAACTTGTTAAAAAATCTTAAAATAAAAAATTTTGCACTTATAGATTGCCTTGAGGTTGATTTTAGTGATGGTATGACATGTATTACTGGTGAGACAGGTGCTGGAAAATCAATTTTATTAGGGGGTTTATCTTTAGTTTTAGGAAAACGTGCTGATCTAGGAAGTTTATACGATATGTCCAGGAAATGTGTTGTTGAAGCATTATTTCAAATAAGTTTTTATAATCTCAAACATATATTTGATGAAAATAATATTGATTATCAAGAGGAGACAATTTTAAGACGTGAAATTTTACCTAAAGGTAAATCAAGAGCATTTATTAATGATACCCCCGTTAATTTGAATGTTCTTGAAGAAGTTAGTTTAAAGCTCATAGATATTCATTCGCAAAATGACACTGGCTCCCTTTTAAAAAATGAATATCAATTTCAAGTATTAGATGCATTAGCAGGTAATCAAAAGATTTTAGAGGGTTATAAAAAAAAATTACGCTTATATAATCAAAAAAATAAAGAGTTTTTATCCATAAAAGCGATGAAAGAAAAGTCTAGTGATAATTATGAATACAAAAAATATTTATACGAGGAGTTAGAAGCTACTGATCTAGAAACAGGTATTGAAAAAAGACTTGAAGATGAATTAAATATTTTGAATAATGTAGAATTCATTCAAACCTCAATAGCTAGGTCAATTCAATTGCTAGAAGCTGAATCTTATGGAATAATTGAACAACTTAAAGATCTTCTAAAAAATACTTTGGATTTATCTAATAAATCAAATCAATTTGGAGAATTATTTAATAGAGTTAAGGAATCTTCAATTGAATTGGAGGATATATTAGAGGAATATAAAACTATGCTAGATAGTTTAGAAGTAGATCCTCAAAAAATGGAAAACTTAAAATTACAAATAGATACCTTAAATAAACTATTTTATAAACATAAAGTTGAATCTGTAAAAGATCTTTTATTAATTAAAGAAGAAATTAATTCTTTTCTTCAAAACTCAATAAAACTTGATGATAAATTACATTCTATTGAACAAGAAATTAATAAAATAAAAACTAATTTAAATGACCAATGCGTAAAGCTTTCAGAAAATAGAAAGAAAGCAATTTCAGTTTTAGAAATTGAATTAAAAAAACTTTTATCTAAAATGGGAATGGATCAAGCTAATTTTAGAATCAACTTAACAACTACTGAAGATTTTCTTTTCAATGGCAATGATCTACTTTCATTTGAGTTTAGTGCAAACAAAGGCCATGATTTTAAAATTTTAAAAAAAGTAGCCTCAGGTGGTGAACTTTCTCGTATAATGTTGGCAATAAAAACTTTGTTATCCCGATTTAAGAAATTACCAACAATTATTTTTGATGAGATTGATACTGGCGTATCGGGAAAAATTTCAGACAATATAGCTGAAATTATGGCTAATTTAGGATCTTCAATGCAAGTATTTACTATAACACATTTACCACAAGTTGCTGCAAAGGGTGATCATCATTTTAAGGTTGAAAAAAAAATTGAAGGGGGTAAGTCTTTAACCAAGCTGAACTATTTAAATACTAAACAGCGAATCGATGAAATTGCAATGATGTTATCAGGAAACGAAATTACTGATACTGCTATTGCACACGCTAAACAGTTAATGAATTAAATAGATATATTTAAAATTAAAAAATTAAAAAATGACATATAAAATTTTAGAAGGGAAAAGAGGAATTATTTTTGGGGCACTTGACGAACATTCTATTGCATGGAAGACTGCGGAATCTGTGTCAGATGCTGGTGGAAATTTTGTTTTAACAAATGCACCAGTTGCGATGAGAATGGGAACTATTAGTGAACTATCAAAAAAAACAGGATCTGATGTTATTCCTGCAGATGCTACTAAGATAGAAGATTTAGAATCTTTAATTAAACAATCAACTGAAAAATTAGGTGGTAAATTAGACTTTATTTTACATTCCATTGGAATGTCAGTTAATGTTAGAAAAGGAAAGCATTATACGGACTTGAATTATGATTGGATGACAAAAGGTTGGGATGTTTCTGCAGTTTCTTTTCATAAATTGATGCAATGCTTGTTCAAAACGGATGCAATGAATAGTTGGGGAAGTATTGTTGCTTTATCATATATTGCTGCGCAACGGACTTTTCCAAATTATAATGACATGGCAGATAATAAAGCATATCTAGAGTCTATTGCGAGAAGTTTTGGATATTTTTTTGGTAAAAATAAAAAAGTAAGAGTAAATACTATCTCCCAGTCTCCCACATTAACAACAGCTGGGAAGGGTGTTTCAGGGTTAGATGGTTTTCTTAAATATGCTGAAAAAATATCTCCTTTAGGTAATGCTACTGCCAAAGAATGTGCTGATTATACAGTTTCATTGTTTTCAGATTATACTAGAAAAGTTACCCTTCAAAATTTATATCATGATGGAGGTTTCTCAAATGTAGGAGTAAGTCAGGAAATTATTGACACATTAAATTAGAATAAAAATATTTATTTCTAAATTCAATGCTTAATAATGTTAAAAACATAGAGGTCCTTTTAGAAAAATTACCCTCTAAAGTTCGCCTGCGTTTTTTTCTTTTTTTTGTTTTTGTCTCATTTTCTTTTTGGACTAGTACCAAGCTTTCAAAAATTTATACTCTAGAGCAAACTTTTTCAATAAATTGGAATGATGTTCCAGAGGGTGTAATTATCTCTGAAAAGGAATACAAATTAAATGCATCAATTAAAACTAGTGGAATAGAGGTATTATTTTATCGATTATTTATGGATGAATTAAATATTTCTTTAAAAGAAGCTAAGTTTGGTTTGTCTAAAGGAACTGTTAATACCGAAAGACAACATTTTTTTGTTGAACAACAACTATTTAACAATACAATTCTAAATCAAATTAATCCAGTTTTTTTGGAATTTGAGTATACTTTTTTAGATAAAAAAATGGTGCCAATACTTCCAAAAATTGAATTAAATCTTAGACCAGGATACCTAATAGATAAACCTTTAATATTATCTCCTGATAGTATTTTAATTAGAGGGCCAAGAATACTTTTGGATTCAATTTCTAGTGTGGAGACACAATTTTTTTCTTACAATGATATTTTTGAACCATATTCTAATATGATTAAGTTAAATAAAATTCCAAAAATTCAAATGCCTTTTAATGAAGTCAAGTTAAATCTATCAGTATCGAGATATTCTGAAAAAGCATTTATACTTCCGATAGATGTTATAAACTTACCTAAAAATAAAAAAGTTAAACTCTTTCCACCAAAAGCTAGGATCAAGGTAACATTACCAATATCTATACTAGCTACTGTAAAAGCTACTGATTTTAGTTTGGTTGTTGATTATAATGAAATAATTTATGATCAAGTAAAAGAACTTCAATTATATATAAGAAAACAACCACCTGCTGTAAAACAAATAATTTTAGAACCTAAAAAAGTAAATTTTTTAATAAGAAGATGAAAATTATAGGCTTAACTGGAGGAATTGGTAGCGGTAAATCAACAATTTTAAAATGGTTTGAGAAAAATGGAATACCATGTTTTGAATCAGATGCCGTCGGTCGAAAGTTAATAAATACTGAATTAAAAGCGCAAGTGGTTGAAAAATTTGGAATAGAAATTTGTAATCCCAAAGGTAAATTGGATAGAAATTTATTAGCAAAAAAAGTATTTAAAAATCCAAAATTACTGGAAAGCCTGAATAATATTATTCATCCGGAAGTATTGAAAGCTTTTAATAATTTTAAATACAAACATAGAAAATCTCCTATTATACTTAAAGAGACAGCTATATTGATCGAATCTGGAGCGTATAAGTTGTGTGATATTATAATATTAATAAAAGCTCCTAAACAAATAAGGATTAATCGTGTGAAACGACGTGACGGGCTTAATGTTAAGGATATTTTAGAGAGAATGAAACACCAATGGAGTGATACTAAAAAAGAGAAATATGCTGATTATATCATTGAAAATACTAGTTTAGATACAATGTATGAAAAAGCAAAAGAAATAATTGAAAAGATTAAAAATAATTATTAAAATGTAGAAATATTTTTAATCAATAATATTAAGAAAACAGAGGAAAGTTAATAACTGTAAATCTTGAAATGAAAAAAAGTTTATTTATATCGCTAGTGAGTTTTATGTTTATTTCCATTTTAGGAATTCTAGTATTACAGGGTTATTGGATTTTTTCAGCTTGGAATGATAAAGAGGAAGAATTTTCTTTGGCTGTACAGCAGTCTCTAATTCGTGTTGCTGAAGAAATTCAGGAAAGGGAATTAAATGATTATATAAGTGCATATGAACGCTTGCTAGACTCTCTTAAAACTCCCGATGATGCAACTTTTGCTAATGTTTTTTTATTCTTAGATGAAGATAAAACTAACAACCTAATTTCTTATTATGCATATGGTATTTTAGAGGAAGATTATAAAATAACTCCATATTTAGATCCAAAAATAGGCGATACATTAGAAACTCTAACTGATGTAAAACAAGTTCGTAATACAACTATAATTAATAAGAATGATGTATTTAATAGAGAAAATAATATAGCATTATCAATTGAAAAAATAAAAACAATTGAAAGATTGAATATATCAAATCAACGTATTCGTTCTGCTTTTAAGGATTATACTGCAAATACTCCAATTCATAAGCGCATAAACAATAAAGAATTAGATTTTGTTATTAAAAGGGAGTTTAATGCAAAAATGATTTTGACACCATACGAATTTCAAATTTTAGACAATGGTCTATCAACAAAAATAAAATCAAATAATTTCACAGAAAATCAAAATGGATTTAGGTACTCAATACCAATTTTCCAAGATGAAAAAGGCTTGCGAAACTATGAACTGATTGTTTCATTCCCGGAAAAAGACCAATATGTTTTTTCCTCAATTTTAAGTGTTGGAGGATTAACATTGTTGTTAACCCTATTTATAGTCTTGGTTTCTGCAAGTGCATTGTATCAAATTATCCAACAAAAAAAGATTTCTGAAATTAAAACTGATTTTATTAACAATATGTCTCATGAATTTAAAACACCAATTGCAACTATTAATCTTGCCTTAGATGCTATTACAAACCCTAAATCACTAAAAACTCCTGATAAACTCATTCAATACGTAAATTTGATTCGTGAGGAGAACAATAGGATGTTGACTCAAGTTGAAAATGTATTAAGGATTTCACAATTACAAAAAAGCAACGAGACAATTAGTAAAACATCTACTGATCTCCATAAAATTATATTAGAAGCCACAAATCACGTTCAACTTATATTAAAAGATAAATCTGGCAATTTACTAACAGATCTAAATGCCACCCAATATATTATAAATGGCAACAAAGATCACTTGACAAGTATTATTATAAATTTAATGGATAATGCATTAAAATACTGTGATAAAAAGCCTAATATTAAATTAAAAACCCACAATCAAAAAAATAATTTAATTTTAAGTATTAGCGATAACGGTATTGGAATGACAACAAGCGTTCAAAAAAAAATCTTTGATAAATTTTATCGTGCTACGTCTGGAAATATACATAACATTAAGGGTCACGGTTTAGGTTTATCATATGTAAAAAAAATAGTTGATTTACATAAAGGCAAAATTTATTTAGAGAGTAAACTTGGTTTCGGAACCAAATTCATAATAACATTACCCATTGAATTTAGATAATAAAATAATTCATTCTCTTTTTGTATGAAAAATTCAAATAAAAAAATTCTTTTAGTTGAAGACGATCCAAATTTTGGCAATATATTAAAAGAATACCTTACACTAAATGATTACAAAATTACTCTTGCTAAAAATGGAATTGAAGGATATGAAAAATTTATAAATGATGATTTTGAGCTTTGCATTTTAGATATCATGATGCCATATAAAGATGGTTTTACTTTAGCCAAGGAAATTCGTCAAAAAAATGAATTGGTTCCAATCTTTTTTCTTACAGCAAAACATTTAAAAGAAGATGTCTTAAGGGGTTTTAAAATTGGTGCTGACGATTACTTGACAAAGCCCTTTGATTCGGAAGTTTTATTAGCAAAAATTAAAGTTGTTCTTAACAGAAAATCTTTACCTGTAGAAATAGATAATGAAAAATTTGAATTCAATTTTAGCGAATTTAATTTCAACTCAAAATTACGCTATCTGTCACACAAAAATGGGTCATCGTATAAGCTTTCCCCAAAAGAAAACCAACTTCTGCGTTTACTATTGTTGCATTTAAATGATTTACTACCACGTGGATTAGCTCTCAACAAAATTTGGCGAGACGATAATTATTTTACATCAAGAAGCATGGATGTATATATTGCTAAATTAAGAAAATATTTAAGTGTAGATAGCAAAGTCAAAATATTAAATATTCATGGTGAAGGATTTCGCTTGGTTATTCAAGTTTAATTTTTAGTTCTAGGATGATATTTTTCTATTACAGATTTTAAATGTGATGTATTTAAATGTGTATATACCTCTGTGGTGGTTATACTTTCGTGTCCCATGAGAATTTGTATTGTTCTCAAGTCAGCTCCGTTTTCTAATAAATGTGTAGCAAATGAATGTCTAAAGGTGTGTGGACCTATCTTTTTTTTAATATTTGACTTTATAGTTAGCGAGTTTATTAAAGTAAAAATCATTTGTCTAGAAAGTCTTTTTCCATTTCGATTTAAAAAAACAATATCTTGATTCTCTAAATGAATTTTTTGAACAACCCTAATCTCGTTAATATAAATTTCTAAATATTTTTTAGAAATGTTTCCCATAGGAACTAGTCTTTGTTTATTTCCTTTTCCAATTACTCTAATTAGAGATTCTTTGAAAAGTAAGTTTGATAAATTCATATTTACGAGTTCAGAAACTCTTAAACCACTTCCATATAATGTTTCTAAAATTGCCCGATTTCGATAACCTTGAGGATGTCCCAGATCAATGTTTTTAATTAACAGTTCAATTTCACTCAATGATAAAACATCTGGTAATTTTCTACCTAACTTTGGTGCTTCGATTAAGTCTGTTGGATTATTTTTACGATATTTTTCAAAAATTAAATAGTCAAAAAAAGATCGTAAACCAGCTATTCTTCTTGCTTGGGTGTGAGGGCTGAAAATTTTCGAAGTTTGGTATATAAAGTGCTTAATAGTCTCCTCATCACAGCTTAAAGGTGTTTGATTAATTTTCTTTCTTTTTAAGAAATTTTGGAATGCCTTTACATCTATACTGTAATTTTCAATTGAATTATCAGATAATCCCCTTTCTATTTTTAGATACATTTGAAAATCTGACAAAGCTTGATACCAATTCAAAATTTTGTTTTAGGGGATTACTCGTATTTTCTATATTTTTGATAAAAATAAAAAAAATGAAAATCAGTATTATAAATGGTCCAAATTTAAATTTACTTGGAAAGAGAGAGCCAGATGTATATGGCAATAATACTTTTGAAAATTATTTTACTGATTTAAAAAATAAATACCCAAAAATACTTTTTGATTATTATCAATCAAATATTGAGGGTGAGTTAATTGATCAATTACATAAGGTGGGCTTTAGTTCCGATTTAATCCTGTTGAATGCTGGAGCATACACTCATACTTCAGTCGCAATAGGAGATGCAATTAAAAGTATCGATGCTCCAATAATTGAAATTCATATTTCTAATACTTTTTCAAGAGAGAGTTTTAGACACAATTCATACATAACACCAGTAGCTAAAGGTTTGATAGTTGGCTTTGGCCTTGATTCGTATCGTCTTGGTGTTGAAACAGTTTTAAAAAAGTAAACTATTTAATTTCAATTAAATTTCCTTTTATATAAGCTTTTTCCTGAGCCAGTTTTACCAAATAGACTAAAACTAACACTTGCAATCAAAAATATTATTGCAAAATATATAAAAAAAACAGGATTAATAAACCTTAGCTTTTGTCCTTACTGTATAGATTAATAGGACCCATTTTAAAATTAGTAAGATTATAATCTTAAAAACAATATGCAAATGTAACACTATAAGTGTATTATTTCGTCATAAGCGTCTGCAACTGCTTCCATAACAGCTTCACTCATTGTTGGATGTGGATGAACAGCTTTAAGAACCTCCCTACCAGTGGTTTCAAGCTTTCGACCCAATACTGCTTCCGCTATCATGTCTGTAACACCAGCACCAATCATATGACATCCTAACCATTCACCATATTTAGAATCAAATATTACTTTCACAAAGCCATCTGAATTACCTCCGGCCTGGGCTTTTCCTGAAGCAGAAAAAGGAAATTTACCAACCTTAATTTCAAAACCCTTCTCTTTTGCCTGACTTTCTGTAAGACCAACAGAAGCAATTTCAGGTGAGCAATAAGTGCAGCCTGGGATATTTCCATAATCAAGAGGTTCAACTGAATGTCCTGCAATTTTTTCAACACATAATATTCCTTCTGCTGATGCTACATGAGCTAAAGTTTGACCTTTTGTTACGTCACCAATAGCATAATAATCAGGAATATTTGTCTGATAAAAATCATTGACCAATATTTTATCTTGATCTGTAGCTATGCCAACTTCTTCTAATCCTATATTTTCAATATTGGTTTTGATACCAACAGCAGAAAGAATAATATCTGCAGATATTATTTCATCTCCTTTATTGGTTTTTAAGGTAACATTAATCTCTTTTCCATTTGTGTCAACTGATTTAACTTCTGTTCCTGTCAAGATATTAATTCCGTTTTTAGAAAAAGATCGCTCAAGATGTTTTGAGACTTCCTCATCTTCAAGAGGGACAATTCGATTTAAATATTCCACAATAGTGACGTCTGTACCCATTGCATTATAAAAATGAGCAAATTCAATACCTATAGCTCCTGAACCCACAACTATTAATTTTTTTGGTTGCTTTGAAAGTGTCATTGCTTCTCTATACCCGATAATTTTCTTCCCGTCTTGTGGTAAACTTTGTATCTCTCGAGAACGAGCTCCCGTAGCAATAATTATATTCTGACCCTTATAATCTGTTGTTTTTTTATTTTTTGTTACGGATACTTTTTTACCAGGTAGGATTTTACCGTGACCTTCAATGATATCAATTTTATTTTTTTTCATTAAGAATTGAACACCTTTACTCATTCCCTTAGCAATATTTCTGCTCCTATTTATAACAGCATCAAAGTCTTTGTCATATTCTTTAATTTTTAACCCATAATCATCTGCGTGTTTAAGATATTCAAATACTTGGGCTGATTTCAATAGGGCTTTGGTAGGAATACAACCCCAATTAAGACATACCCCACCAAGATTTTCCTTTTCTACAATTGCTGTTTTAAACCCTAATTGCGAAGCACGAATAGCAGTCACATAACCTCCGGGTCCACTACCTAAAACAATAACATCATATTCTGTCATCAAAAATCAATTTAAGTTTTTTCAAAGTTACAAAAACTCGTAGTGAATTTTTGTAATGTGATTTAATTTTCCTTAGGTTGAAAAATTATACTTTCAGAGTTGACACAGTAACGTCTTCCTGTAGAAGTTGGACCATCATCAAAAACGTGACCTTGGTGGCATCCACAATTAGAGCAAACAATTTCTGTACGTATCATTCCATGTGAAAAATCTTTTATGTATTCTATAGCACCTGGAATCGCTTTATCATAGCTTGGCCAACCGCATGAACTATCAAATTTATCTTCAGATTTATACAATAGCGCATTGCAGCCCTTACAGACATATGTTCCTTTATCAAAATGATTGTTATAGATTCCTGTAAAGGGATATTCAGTTCCCTTTTCTCTTAAAATTTTATACTCATTAGCATTAAGTTGTTCTCGCCATTCAGTATCGGTTTTATTAACAGGATAATTTTTAGGGTTCTTCATTTGTGGGAATAAAATTTAAAGCGGCTGAATTTATACAATGTCTTTTACCTGTTGTTTTTCTAGGGCCATCATTAAACATGTGGCCTAAATGTCCACCGCAATTGTTGCACTTCAATTCCGAGCGAGGATATCCGATTTTGTAATCAATATCATATTCTAAATTTTCTTCTATTCCACGATCAAAGGAAGGCCACCCGGAACCAGAATCATATTTATATTTAGATTTATATAAAGGAATTTGACATCCAGCACAAACGTAAACACCATCTTTTTTATTAAAATTTAGTGATCCAGAAAAAGCACGCTCTGTTCCAGCTTTTCTCAAAACATAATAAGACATTTTTGGTAATTGAGCCTTCCATTCTGAATCTGTTTTATTGATTTTATATTTTTTACTCTCATTCTTATCTTGAGAATTTAATTGACAGCCACATACAAAAAATAAAGTTGTGTAGAAGAAATATTTTATCATAGCAATCCAAAATTAAAAATTCTTTATTTTACCACAAAATAAGTATCAATATAAGGTCAATAAAAATAAAAATGGAATTGATTTTTGCATTAAGAATAATCATATTTAAAATTATATTTCAAAACTCTAAAAGGAGCTCAAATTTGTCAATTTGAATTTATTATTTTAATTTTTGATAATTTATGATATTAAATAAAACCCCGCTAAAGAAAGGCAGTAAAAAATTGATTAATGCTTGGGCATTTTATGATTGGGCAAATTCTGTTTACTCTCTTGTAATTTCATCGGCTATATTTCCCATATACTATGGACTTATATTTTCAGAAATAAATTTTATTTCTTTTTTTGGTTATCAAATAAAAAATACTGCAGTTATTAGTTTTATAACTGCTTTTGCATTTGTAGTTGTAGCTTTAATGTCACCAATTTTATCCGGAATAGCAGATTATATAGGAGATAAAAAAAGTTTCATGAAAATTTTTGTGTATATAGGATCTATTTCTTGTGTAGGATTATATTGGTTTGAATTACAAACAATATATTTAGGATTATTTTTTTATTTTTTTGCATTAATTGGACTTTGGGCTAGTTTAGTTTTTTATAATTCATATTTACCTGATATCGCCTACCCTGATCAACAAGACTTTGCAAGTGCAAGGGGTTTTTCTTACGGATACATTGGAAGTGTAATTCTTCTATTAATTAATTTGATTATTATCATGAATCCAAACTCTTTTGGAATAGAAGGTTCTGGTTCAGAAGCATCAATGACTGCCATGAAATATTCTTTTATTTCTGTCGGGATTTGGTGGGCTCTATTTAGTCAATATTCTCTCTATTTTTTACCAAAAAGCAATAGGGAAGTCAAGGTCACAAAAGATATCTTTTGGAATGGATATAAAGAATTAAAATTAGTTTTTAAAGAGCTTAAAAACCAAACTAAATTAAAACGGTTTTTACCTGCTTTCTTTCTGTATAGTATGGCATTACAAACAGTAATGTTAGTTGCTGCTTATTTTGGTGAAGAAGAAATATCATGGAGTAGTTCAAAAGAAAAGACATTAGGCTTAATAATAAGTATTTTATTGATTCAAGTAGTTGCAATTTTTGGAGCAATTTTAACTGCTCGCGCTTCAAAGTATTTTGGAAATATTCCAGTATTAATTTTTATTAATTTTATTTGGGTTGGTCTATGTTTTGTTGCTTATTTTACAAAAACCCCAATTCAATTTTATAGTGTTGCAGGTTTTGTTGGCTTAGTTATGGGTGGGTTACAATCTTTATCTCGTTCTACTTATTCAAAATTATTACCTAAAACTTTTGATACAACTTCTTTTTTTAGTTTTTACGATGTAACTGAAAAAATAGGAATAGTTATCGGGATGATATGCTTTGGTTTGGTTGATCAAATTTCAGGAAGTATGAGAAATGGAATTTTATTTTTTATAACATTTTTTATTTTTGGAGCCTTTATGTTAATGAGAATTCCAAAATCGTCTAGTAAATAATTTTTAATTATTTATTTAAATAGTATTTACACGATTTAAAATCTAATGGAAGATTTTAAAAAGTTTCTTTAAATTCTATTTGGAAATATTAATATTCCAAATATATATTGGCACAAATATTGACACTTGTATATTTAAATAGTTATTATTATCTACTTATAACTCATTTTATAAGTTAACCAATTAACTGATAATGTTATAGTGACATAATGACCTAAATAAATATTATGGCTAGATCTTTTTTAAGTGTAATTGACAATTTGTCACTACAGGATGTTGAATCAGAAGCAGACTTAATTCCACTTATGACAACAGAGGATGAAGAAGCTCTTGAAAGTGAAACTCTCCCAGAAATAGTACCTATTTTACCTTTAAAAAACACAGTATTATTCCCTGGAGTAGTAATACCAATTACAGCCGGTAGAGACAAGTCTATCAAATTAATTAAAGATGCTAATTCAAAAGATAAAACAATAGGTGTAATAGCTCAGAAAAATCAAAAAATTGAAAATCCTGGAGTAAAAGATATTTTTGAATTGGGAACATTAGCTCAAATACTCAGGGTGCTTAAAATGCCTGATGGAAATACTACTATAATTATTCAAGGGAAGAAAAGATTTAAAGTAAACAGCATTATCGAAGAAAAGCCCTACATGAAAGCATCAATTGAAGCTGTTGAAGATAAAATTCCTCAAAAAAAAGACAAGGAATTTAATGCAACAATTGACTCAATAAAGGATTTGGCTTTACAAATAATAAATGAAAATCCTAATATACCGTCAGAAGCAACCTTTGCAATTAAAAATATTCAAACACCTTCATTCTTAATCAATTTTGTTGCTTCAAACTTGAATGTTAATGTTATTGAAAAACAAAAAATTCTTTCCGAATTTAGTTTACACAAGAGAGCCATTAAGTGTTTAAAACATATGAATGAAGAATATCAAAAATTAGCATTAAAAAATGATATTCAGTCCAGAGTCAGAAGTGAGATGGATTCTCAACAAAGAGAGTATTATTTGCATCAACAAATGAAAACCATTCAAGAGGAATTAGGTGGTGTATCATACGAGGAGGAGATTGAAGAAATGAGATCTAGATCAAAAAATAAAAAATGGAGTTTGGATGTAGATAAACATTTTAATAAAGAGCTAGTGAAAATGCAACGTATGAACCCTCAAGTTGCGGAATATTCTATTCAGAGAAATTATTTAGATTTATTTTTAGATCTCCCATGGAATCACTATTCGAAGGATAATTTTGATTTAAAACGTGCTCAAAAAATTCTTAATCGTGATCACTTTGGCTTAGAGGAAGTTAAAAAACGTGTTGTTGAATATCTCGCTGTTTTAAAACTCAGAAATGATATGAAGTCTCCAATTCTTTGTCTTTACGGTCCCCCTGGGGTTGGTAAAACTTCATTAGGTAAATCAATAGCTGAGGCACTGGGAAGAAAATATGTCCGAATTTCACTAGGAGGAATGCGTGATGAGGCTGAAATAAGAGGGCACAGAAAAACTTACATCGGAGCTTTACCAGGAAGAATAATTCAAAGCATAAAAAAGGCAGGCACATCTAATCCAGTATTTGTTTTAGATGAAATTGATAAATTATCAACTAGTTATCAAGGAGATCCTGCATCAGCACTACTTGAAGTTTTGGATCCAGAGCAAAATGCTGATTTTTATGATAATTTTTTAGAACATGGTTATGATCTTTCTAAAGTAATGTTTATTGCCACAGCAAATAATCTTGCACCAATTCATAGTGCATTAATAGATCGAATGGAAATAATCAACGTTAATGGTTACACGTTAGAAGAAAAAACTGGCATAGCACAAAAATTTCTTCTTCCAAAGCAATTAAAAGAACATGGTATGCAATCTGTAAATCTAAAGTTAAAAAAATCAATTATAGAAAAAATTATAGAGAGATATACTCGGGAATCAGGCGTAAGAGGCCTTGAAAAACAAGTTGCCAAGACTGTGCGTTATGCTGCTAAGTCAATTGCAATGGAAGAAGAATATAATAAAAATCCAGAACCTAGAGAATTGTATACAATTTTAGGACCACCAAAAATTTCAAGAGACATTTATGAAAACAATAAAGTTGCTGGAGTTGTAACTGGACTAGCATGGACTTCTGTAGGGGGAGACATTCTTTTTATCGAATCAGCGATTTCTCCCGGTAAAGGGAATTTGAGTATAACTGGAAATTTAGGAAAGATTATGAAGGAATCCGCTACTATTGCAATGGAATTTATCAAAGCCAATTCAGCCGAATTTAAACTAAATGAATTTGATTTTGACAAGTATAATATACATATTCATGTGCCTGAGGGAGCTACACCAAAAGATGGACCCAGTGCTGGAATTACGATGTTGACCTCTTTAGTATCATTATTTACCCAAAAAAGAGTCAAAAAGAATTTAGCAATGACAGGTGAAATTACCTTAAGAGGTAAAGTCCTTCCCGTTGGAGGTATAAAAGAAAAAATATTAGCAGCAAAAAGATCTAACATAAAAGAAATAATTCTTTGTAAAGAAAATAAAAAAGATATAGAAGAAATAAAACAAACATATTTAAAGGGTTTGACATTTCATTATGTTAGTGAAATGAAGGATGTAATTGCTCTAGCTATAACTTCTCAAAAAGCATTAAATTCAAAAAATCTTAAGATTAAAAGCTAACTAAAATTTATTTTTTGAAAAAGCCAAAAATAATTATAACTATTGATGGTTATGCTTCAACAGGAAAAAGTACACAAGCTAAAAATATAGCTAAAAAGTTGGATTATACATATATTGACTCCGGAGCTATGTATCGTGCAGTAACCCTTTACGCTATTAGGAAAAACATTTTAAATGAGTCAAGAATCAATACTTTAATAAATTCGCTTGTCGATATTAATATTGAATTCAAAAAAAACAAGAACGTTCAGAAAATTTATTTGAACGGGGAACAAGTAGAAAATGAGATTAGAATGTCAATTGTTAATTCTAATGTCAGCAAATTATCAACGATTCCGGAGGTAAGAAATTTTCTTCTAACTAAACAAAGAGATTACGGAAAAAATAAGGGTTTGGTTATGGATGGACGTGATATTGGAACAGTTGTATTCCCAAATGCTGAATGCAAATTTTTTTTTAATGCAAAACAAGAAGTAAGAGCGAAACGAAGACACCTTGAACAGAGAAGAAAAGGAAATTTAGAAACATATCATAAAGTGTTTGAAAATATTATTGAAAGAGATCGAATCGATACCAATAGACCATTTAATCCACTAAAAAAATCACCTGATGCCATCGAGATAGATGTAAGTGATCTTACAGAAAACGAAGTTTTTAATAAACTGTGGGGGCACATCACAAAAAAAATAAATTAATTATTGTATTAAAAATTTAAAATTTTAGCTTGTAAATGAAAGTTTTACTATTATATTTGCTGGCTTTTAACTATTTAGGAAAACTAAAAGCAGTTTAATTAAAATTAATCACTTCTGTCAATTTAGTTAGAGTTTTCCATGAAACAGAATACAAATCTATCCTATCAATAATGGCAAAAAAGACTGCTGAAAAAGATGTTGTAGCTAAAAAAAAAGCTAAAACTAAGCCAAATAATTCTAATCAAAGAGCTGCAGAGAAAAAAGAAATCAAAAAAAAATTATCTCCTAAAGTAAATGTAAAAAAAGATACAATTAAAGGAACAAACCCAATAGTAAAAGCGAATACAAAAATTGTAAAGAAAACAACATCGAAAACCATTACTAAAAAGGAAACTGTTAACAAAACAACTTTAAAATCAAAATCAGTTGATTCCTCTCAAAATGAAGAGATTTCTTTCCTTGATAATTTCAATTGGCATAATTACGAAGAAGGCATAGATGTAATTGATGAAAAACAATTAATCGAATTTGAAAAACTTGTAAAGGAAAACTTTGTAGATACATCTGACGAGGATGTAATACAAGGAACAGTTGTATACATGACCGATAGAGAGGCAATAATAGATATAAATGCTAAATCAGAGGGTGTTATCTCATTAAATGAATTCCGATATAACCCAGATCTGAAAGTTGGAGATAAAGTTGAAGTAATAGTTGATACAAGAGAGGATCGAACGGGACAACTTGTTCTTTCACACAGGAAAGCGAGAATAATTAAGGCATGGGATAGAGTTAACAATGCACATGATAATTCTGAAATTGTTAGCGGGTTTGTCAAATGTAGAACTAAAGGTGGAATGATTGTAGATGTTTTTGGGATTGAAGCTTTTCTGCCAGGATCCCAAATTGATGTGAAACCAATTCGAGATTATGATCAATATGTAAATAAAACAATGGAATTCAAGGTTGTTAAAATTAATCATGAATTTAAAAATGTTGTTGTTTCACACAAAGCTTTAATTGAAGCAGATATTGAAGAACAAAAGAAAGAAATTATTGGCTTATTAGAGAAAGGTCAAGTTCTTGAAGGTGTAGTTAAGAATATCACCTCGTATGGTGTTTTTATTGATCTCGGTGGAGTAGATGGTCTTATTCACATCACAGACCTTTCATGGAGTCGTATTAACCATCCCAGTGAAATACTTGAACTAGACCAAAAATTGAATGTTGTTATACTTGATTTTGACGATAATAAATCAAGAATACAACTTGGATTGAAGCAGTTAAGTGCTCACCCCTGGGATAAAATTTCAGATGACCTTAAAGAAGGTGATAAAGTTAAAGGGAAAGTAGTTGTAATTGCAGACTATGGAGCCTTCATTGAAATTGAAGAGGGTGTAGAAGGGCTTGTTCATGTTTCCGAAATGTCCTGGTCTACTCATTTGCGTTCAGCTCAAGACTTTGTTAACCTAGGGGATGAAGTTGAAGCTGTTGTTCTCACACTAGATAGGGAGTCAAGAAAAATGTCATTGGGTATAAAACAAATAACACCTGACCCTTGGACAGACATAACGTCAAAATATCCTATTGGATCAAAACATAATGGTTTAGTTAGAAATTTTACTAATTTCGGAGTTTTCATAGAATTGGAGGAGGGTATTGATGGGCTGGTCTATATTTCTGATCTTTCATGGACAAAAAAAGTTAAGCATCCTTCCGAAGTTCTAACTTTAGGTGACAATATTGATGTTATTGTTTTAGAGTTAGATGTTGAGGGTCGTAAATTAAGTCTTGGACATAAACATACGATGGACAATCCTTGGGATAAATATGAAAATGATTTTGCAGTAAATACTGAGCACAAATCTATTCTTAATGAAATTGTTGACAAAGGGGGAACAATTCGTTTTAATGAAGATATTACTGCTTTTGTTCCTTTGCGCCATATGGAAAAAGAGGATGGAAGTAAACTGGTAAAAGGAGAAGAAGCTACATTCAAAATCATTGAATTTAATAAAGAATTTAAGAGAGTAGTCGCTTCTCACTCTGTTACTTTCAAGGAACAAGAAATAAAAAATATAAAACGTGCTAAAAACAAATTAGAAACTACAAACTCAGATAAAACAACCTTAGGTGATTTAGATGCCTTAGCTAATCTAAAGGATAAAATGCGAGATGAGAAGTAGAGAAATGTTATATATGAATTATTTAAAAAACCCTCTTTATAAGAGGGTTTTTTTTATACTTAAGAAAACAATACTTTTGTGTTAATTTTATTATTGTTGTGAAGCCCAAAATACTTCTAAATAAAAAAAAAGTCAATACTATATTAAAGAGACTTTGCCATCAATTAATAGAAACGCACGGAGATTTTTCAAATAGCGTACTTGTAGGTGTCCAACCAAGGGGTGTTTTACTTCTTGACCAGATAATTTACCTATTAGAAGAGGAAGATATTAGGGAAATTAAATATGGAAAACTAGATGTTACTTTCTTTCGTGATGATTTTAGGAGGAAGAAAAAACCATTAAATGCTAAATCAACTGAAATGAATGTAATAGTTGAGGGTAAAAAGGTAGTATTTATTGATGATGTCTTATACACTGGAAGGAGTATTCGATCTGCACTAACTGCTATTGATTCGTATGGTAGACCAGAATCAATTGAACTTTTAGTATTAGTTGATAGAAGGTTTAGTCGTCATTTACCAATTCAGCCTGATTATTTAGGAGCACAAATCGATGCATTACAAGGAGATAGAGTTAGAGTAGTTTGGTCTAAAAATTCAACAGAATGTATAGTTTACTTAGAAAAAAAAGGTAAATGAAAAAATTAACAGTTCCGCATCTTTTGGGAATAAAATACCTTCAAATTAAAGATTTAGAACTAATCTTTGAAACTGCATCACAATTTAAAGAAATAATTAATAGGCCAATAAAAAAGGTTCCAAGCCTTCGAGATATAACTATTGCTAATTTATTTTTTGAAAACAGTACGAGAACAAAACTATCATTTGAATTAGCGGAGAAACGTTTATCAGCTGATGTATTAAATATATCTGTTGGGCACTCCTCTATTTCAAAAGGTGAAACTCTGACGGACACAGTAAAAAATGTTTTAGCGATGAAAGTAGACATGATAGTGATACGTCATCCTTACCCTGGTGCAGCACATTTTTTAGCGAATGAAGTAAATTCTTGCATAATAAATGCTGGCGATGGCACTCATGAACATCCCTCTCAAGCACTATTAGATGCTTATTCATTAATAGAAAAAATTGGAGATTTAAGAGGAAAGAAAATTGCAATTTTAGGAGATATCTTACATTCTCGTGTTGCTCTTTCAAATATCTATGCTCTAAAAATGTTAGGTGCAAATGTTAAACTTTGTGCCCCAAAGTCTTTACTTCCAAAACATGTTGACTCTCTGGGGGTTACAATCTCTGACGACTTAATGTATGTTTTAAATTGGTGCGATGCTGTAAATGTCCTCAGAGTGCAAAATGAGAGAATGGATATTAATTATTTTCCCTCTAGTAGAGAATACAATCAAAATTTTGGAATTAATAAAGAGTGCATAGAAAAACTCAGAAAAAAAATTATCATATTACATCCTGGTCCAATTAATAGGGGAGTAGAAATTTCAAGTGAAGTTGCCGATTCAGACAATACTATTATCTTAGACCAAGTAGAAAATGGTGTAGCGATAAGAATGGCGATAATATTTTTACTAGGATCCCAAATAAATATATCGGCCTAATGATAAATATTAATAAACAAGGAATCGGTTACACGGATTATGGTGATATTTCTGAGAATCAAAAAGAATTTACTGAATATTTATTTAAAACTAGAATTGATTTTATTATTGACTGTAGTAAAGTAATGCCAAGAAAAAAATTTATAAAAAAATTATTTGTCCATCAAAAAAATGTGCAAAAGTGTTTTGTAATTGTAATTTCTCCTGATTATAATTTAAAATTTAATAAAGAATGGAATATTGTTCCATCGAAAATTGAAGCTTTTGATTTTATATACTTTGAAAAAATACAACGTGAAATAAGAGATTAGATATGAAAATCACAATATTAGGATGTTATTCTGCTACACCAAGAAAGGATAAACATACCTCTTCTCAGCTTCTTGAAATAAATGGCAGTGTATTTCTAATTGATTGTGGTGAAGGAACACAAATGCAATTAAGAAAGGCTAAAATTAAGTTTAATAGGCTAAATGACATTTTTATATCACATTTACATGGAGATCATTTTTATGGATTAATAGGATTAATAAGCACTTTCCGTCTTACAGGTAGAGCAAAACCATTAAATATATACGGACCTAAAGGAATAAAGGAAATTATAACATTACAACTTAAACTAGCTAATTCTTGGACAAATTATACCCTTAATTTTCATGAATTAACCTCTAATGATAGCCAAACTATATATGAAAAAGATAATATTTTAGTTCAAACATTACCTTTAGATCATCGTGTTTACACTAATGGTTTTCTTTTCACATCAATAAGCTCATCTCGTAAAATAAATCCAACAGCAATTAAAGAATTAGATTTGAAACCATTCCATTTTGATCAGCTTAAAAAGGGATTCCCAATAAAATTAGAAAATGGAACTAAAATCAAAAACAATGAATTAACTTTTGATCCTGAAAAGCCAAAAAAATATGCATATTGCAGTGATACCTCATATAATCTAAATTTAATACCACTTATCAAAAATATTGACTTATTGTACCATGAATCAACATTTTTAGAAAAAGACATTGATTTAGCAGAAAAAACAAAACACAGTACAGCAACACAGGCTGCAAAAATTGCACAAAAAGCTAAGGTTAAAAAGTTAATTTTAGGACACTATTCTAGTAGATATAGTGATAAAAATCTTTTTTTTAAAGAAGCATCAAGCATATTTAAGGAAGTAGATTTATCAGAAGACTTTAAAACTTTTTTAATTTAAATAATCGATTGTAAATTACTAATAAAATGCATAATAAAGATTTAGGACATTTGAGAAAATCATACGAAAAAAGCACCCTAGAAATAGAGGATCTAAATGGTGATCCAATTGAATTTTTCAAAAAGTGGTTCGCTGAAGCAGATGCTTGTTCTGATATTGAAGAAGCTAATGCTATGTCATTAACTACTTTAGGATTGGATGATTATCCAAAAGCTAGATTAGTTCTTTTAAAGATTCTTAAATCAGATGGTTTCGTTTTTTTTACAAATTATTTGAGTGAAAAAGGAATATCTATAGAACATCATTCAAAAGTAGGACTCTCTTTTTTTTGGCCACCACTTGAAAGACAAGTAATTATTAAAGGGGAAGCAGAAAAAATAAGTAAAGAGGAGTCAGATAATTATTTTAATTCTAGACCTTTGGGTAGTAAAATTGGTGCAATTGTATCTGACCAAAGTAAAGTAATTTCAGATAGGTCTTTGTTGGAAGCAGAAATGGAGGCATTAGAGATTAAATACCAAAATGAAGAAATTAAGAGACCAGTTCATTGGGGCGGATATTTGGTAAGACCAAATTGTATAGAATTTTGGCAGGGTAGACCTAATAGATTACACGACAGAGTTAGGTGCCAATTAAAATCAGGATTTTGGAATTTAGAACGTCTAGCACCATAACATGAAAAAACTTATTTTATTTAGGCATGCTAAATCTAGTTGGTCTCTTAATGTGCCTGATCGAGATAGACCACTGACTGAAAAAGGTATTCGAAGAACAGAAAAAATTTTATATGTAAGCAAAAAAATATTTTTTGATACAGAAATTGTTTATTCTAGTACAGCCAATAGAGCTATGCATACAGCTTCAATAATAATTAATCAATTAGACTTATCTTTTAGTAATCTTCATTTGAAAGAAGATTTATATACATTTGAATCATCCAAACTAATCAAATTCATCAGAGATATTCCGAATTCATTTTCGAATGTAATTTGTGTGGGACATAACCCGGCATTTACTGATGCAATAAACCATTTAAGTGATTCAGGTTTTGAGCACCTTCCAACTTCAGCATGGGCTGAAATAACTTTTTCGCAAACTAATTGGATTAATATTTCTAAAGGAATTTTGAAATTAGGTATACCAAAAAATATTTTATAATGATATGAAAAAATCAATAAAATATATTAATCGTGAATTAAGTTGGTTAGATTTTAATTCAAGGGTATTACAAGAAGCAGCTAATGATAAAGTTCCATTATTAGAAAGACTAAGGTTTATTGGCATTTTTTCTAATAATTTAGATGAATTTTTTCAAGTTCGTTTTGCAACTGTTCAAAGGATTGCACAATCTGATAAAACGGGGAAAAAGATTTTTGGCGGACAGAGTGCGGATGATTTACTTAAAGCTATCACTAAAAAAGTAATTGAACAACAGGCAGAAAGTATGTACATTTTGTCAAAAATTGAAAAAAAGTTAGAAGATGAGCAAATTTATTTTGTAAACGAGAAACAAGTTCTGAAAGTTCATGAATCATATTTAAAAGAGTATTTTATTCAAAATGTAAGTCCTGCTCTTATGACTATAATGATTAATGAAGACGAGAGTCAAGATTTTTCTGACAACTTAGCTTTTTTAGTTGTGAAATTAAATTTAGGAACCCTTGATAAAAATTTTAGCCAATTTGCATTAATTGAATTACCAAAAGATTTAGAAAGATTTATTGTTTTACCGGAAATAAATAATAAACAGTACATTATGTTTTTGGATGATTTAATTCGCTATCACTTTCACATAATATTCAATTTTATTGATTATAATAGTATAGAATCTCACATGATAAAAGTTACTCGTGATGCTGAACTTGATATGGAAGGTGATGTTTCAAAAAGTTATATAAATAAAATAATAGAGAGTGTTAAGGAAAGAATTTTAGCAGAGCCTGTACGGCTTGTATATGATAAAAATATTGGTTCAGATACTTTAAATAAAATTAAAAATATTCTGAGGGTTGATAATGATGATAGTTTAATCCCAGGTGGAAGATATCATCATAGAAGAGACTATATGAATTTCCCAAAACTTAATAGACCTCATTTACTTTATAGAAAAAATGATGCGTTGCTAATACCAGGACTTTCATTAGAAAAAAGTTTATTTAAAGCTATAGAAAAGAAAGACTATTTGTTATATACTCCTTATCATAGTTTTTCTTATGTAGTTAAGTTTCTTAGGGAAGCTGCTCTTGATCCAGATGTTTCATTAATTAAAATTACCATATATAGGTTATCTAAAATTTCAAATGTTGCAAGGGCATTGATAAATGCGGCTAAGAATGGGAAAAAAGTATTAGTCCAAATTGAACTTCAAGCAAGATTCGATGAAACAAATAATATAATTTATGCAGAGCAAATGGAATCTGCAGGTGTAGAACTTATTTTTGGTATTCCTGGTCTTAAAGTACATTCTAAAATTTGTGTTATAGAGAAAAAAATAAATAATAAAAGAAAACGCTTCGGGTTTGTAAGCACAGGAAATCTTAATGAAGATACTGCTAAATTATATACTGATTATACACTTTTTACCGCGAATCAACAAATTCTTAGAGATGTAAATAAAGTATTTAATTTTCTACAAGTCCATTATAAATTAAAAAAATATAAACACCTCATTGTTTCTCCACATTACACTCATAATACTATAGTTAAACTAATCAATAATGAAATAAAAAATCAAAAATCAGGTCTCTCAAGTGGTATAAGACTTAAGCTTAATGCAATAACAAATTTCTCAATGATCGATAAGCTTTACGAAGCAAGTAATGCAGGAGTGAAAATAAAAATGATTGTCCGTGGAATTTGTTGTTTAATTCCTGGTGTTGAAGGAATGAGTGAAAATATTGAAGTAATTAGTGTAGTAGACAAGTTTTTGGAGCATTCAAGAGTATATCAATTTAATAATTGTGGAGATGAAAAAGTTTTTATTTCATCTGCTGATTTTATGACTCGAAATATTGAAAATAGAATTGAAGTAGCGACACCGATTTATGATACTAGTCTACAAAAAGAAATTATAGATGTCTTTGAAATAATTTGGAATGACAATATAAAAGCAAGAAAAATAAATCAGGATAGCCAAAATGAATTTATAAAAAATGATAAAAAATCCATAAGATCTCAATTTGAGATTTTTGAGTATTATAGAAATAAATCTTGTTCATGAAAATTAGAAAATATGCTGCCATTGATATTGGATCAAATGCAGTACGTCTTTTAATTTCGAATGTTATAGAGTCAAAGCAGCAAACACAATTCATAAAAAACTCATTAGTTCGATTGCCTATTCGCTTAGGCCAAGACTCATTTACTTCAGGTAAAATTTCAGATAGAAATATTAAAAGACTTGTGGAGTCTATAAAGTCTTTTAAAATTTTGATGAATATTCATGATGTAGAAAATTATTTAGCTTATGCAACTTCAGCACTTAGAGATTCAAAAAATGGTAACCAAATAGTGAAGAAGATATTATTTGAAACAGGGATAAAAATTGAAATTATTGATGGAAAAAAAGAAGCAAAAATAATTTCAAAAACAGACGTTTTTCATGAGATTGATATTGAAAAAACATACTTGTATGTTGATGTTGGAGGTGGGAGCACAGAATTTAGTATACTTTTAGGTGGCAAGAGAATTGATTCGATTTCTTTTAAAATTGGAACTGTACGTTTATTAAATAAAACAGTAGATTATCAAATTTGGAATCAAGTTGAGAAATGGATTAAAAAAAAAACCGGGGCCTTTAAAAAAATCTATCTTATTGGAACAGGGGGAAATATAAATAAGATTCATAAAATATCAAATATAAAAGATAACAGACCAATAACTTATCTTACAATGAGTTCAATATATAATAAACTCAATTCTTTAACATATGAAGAGCGTATAATTCAATTAGGTCTTAATCCTGACAGATCAGATGTAATTATTCTTGCAGCTGAAATTTTTTTAAAAACATTACGTTGGAGCGGAGCTAAAGTAATTTACGTTCCTAAAATGGGTCTCTCAGATGGTATGATTAGAGAATTATATCATGAATCAAAACAGTGACAAAATCAACCATGAATAAATTCTTTTTTTCCAAGTTTTTTTATAAGTTTTCCTTCGAAGTCAAGTAATGATTCCCATTTTGCATCTACCTTTTCTTTTTTATCAGAATATTTTCTCGCTAACTTTAAGAAAAGAGTGTAATGATGTGCTTCACTAATCATTAGTTTTCGATAAAAAACTTTTAGATCCTTATCTTTTAATTTTTCTGATAATATTCGAAAACGCTCACAACTCCTTGCTTCAATCAATGCGGCACATAAAAGTTTATTCACTAAATGATCAATCCTGGAACCACCTTTTGGAAAGAAAGAATTAATTTTCAAAACATATTCGTCTTTTCTTTCTCTTCCTAAATTATATCCTTTTTTTAATATAATTTCATGTACCATTTTGAAGTGACTCATTTCTTCTTGAGCTAAATCAATCATTGCTAAAACAAGATCTTTTTTTTCTGGAAAACTAATAATTAATGAGATAGCATAGCTAGCCGCTTTTTGTTCGCAGTATGCGTGGTCAGTTAAAATCTCTTCTATATTTTTCTTAGCAATGTCTACCCATTTTGGGTCGGATGGAAGTTTTAAGCCTAACATAATTTATTTATACTAAAAATCAAGATTGAATATTTTTCTTAGATCTTCGAGCTGGGGATTTAATTTAAGTAGATACTGATATTTTTCTTTTGGTGTGTATATTTGTTCTCGTTTTGGATCTTCAGATATTTCAACTTCAATTTTAATTTTATCGTTTTTTAAACGTTTTTTTAAAAACGGAAGTAACCTTTCCTTTTCAATATTTACTTCAACACGATTCATTTCATTTGCAACTTTAAAAACAATCTTATAATTGTCACTAAGAGAGATAGGATTCATACTTAATATAGATGCTATATTTTTTTTTCCTTCGGTTTTTAAATTTTCAACATAATGATTTAAATCCTTTTTAACAGTTTCTAGTTTATAAGTTTCCTCATTTTCTATATTTTTTTCATTTGGTTCAATAATTTTACTTGCAGCTTTCTTTAGAGCAATACTTGATAAGGAAAAACTTGAGACAGGCTGAAAAGGGTCAATGTTTTGTCTTAAAGATCCATTTTTTATTTTATTATCTCTACTTGAATTATCAATATGATTAGAATCAATAATGTTATTTGATTTATAATTTGTATTATTCTTTTCTTTATAATTGTTTGCATTCTCATTTATATTCGAAACAACACTTGATAATTTTTGGTCCAATGAAACACTTTCAGAGTCTGAAAAAAAATTTTTAATTTTCGATGCTGGGATTATATAATTTTTTTTTTCTCCACCAAAGTGGAGAGAAGCAAGTTGCATTAGTGTTAGTTCTATATGCACCCTTCTGTTGCTCACTTTCTTAAATTGAATTTCGCAATTATTCACTAAACTGATCGCATCAATCAAATAATTTATTGAAATATTTTCAGTATCATTTAAATAGTTTACCTTCATTGTTTCTGATACCTCTAGGAGAGATAGAGTTTTTTTATTTTTAGCAAACATCAAATTTCTAAAATAATTTCCAAGCCCTTTTATAAACTGCAAATCATTTATTCCTCTTTGAAACAATTCATCATATTTTTTTAATAACTGATGGATATCATTACTGAGAATCATTTTACCAATTTCAGAGTAAGTTTGTTGATCTAAAAGATTTAGGTTTTTTGCAACCGCTTTTTCAGTCAAATTTCCATTTGTAAAATTAACCATCCTATCAAAAATAGATAAAGCATCCCTCAATGCACCGTCAGCTTTTTGAGCAATTAAAAACATCGCATTTTCTTGGAATGACAACTTATTTTTTTCTGCAATTTTGGAAAGATATAATTGAATATCTTTAATTGAAATTCTTTTAAAGTCATAAATTTGACATCTTGATAATACTGTTGGTATTATTTTATTTTTTTCTGTTGTTGCTAAAATAAAAATTGCATGTTTTGGTGGTTCTTCAAGAGTCTTTAAAAAAGCATTAAATGCTGAGTTAGAAAGCATGTGTGCTTCATCAATAATATAAACCTTATGACTTCCAATTTGAGGTGGAATTCTAACTTGTTCGTTAATTTTACGGATGTCTTCTACAGAATTATTTGAAGCCGCGTCTAATTCAAAAATATTAAATGAAAAGTCATCAGACGAATTTGTTTTATTATCATTAATCATATTTGCCAGAATTCTAGCACATGATGTCTTTCCAACTCCTCTTGGTCCGCAAAATAATAGAGCTTGAGCAAGTTGATTTATTTTAATACTATTTTCTAAAGTTTTTGTAATACTATCCTGACCAATAACTTCTGAAAAGGTTTTTGGTCTATATTTTAGCGCCGAAACTATAAAACTTTCCATATAGACAAAGATATGAATACGTACCAGCTTTTATAATCCCATTAAAAAAAATCAATTTTAATTATTAACAAATAGCTAACTTTGTTTTGCAGGCCATCTTATCGCTCTAGTTATTTTGCTAGAGAGGAAAGTCCGGACACCTAAGAGCAGCATAGCGGGTAACACCCGTCCTTCTTTTGAAGCGGACAAGTGCAACAGAAAGCAAGTACAGTTTGGCTGTAGTGAAATCAGGTAAACTCTATGCGGTGCAACGCCAAATAGTTCTACTATAAAGAATTGCTCGTTCAATGTAGATGGGTAGGCGGCTAGAATATAAAAGTAATTTTATATCAAGATAAATGATAAGACTTGACAGAATCCGGCTTACAGGCCTGCTTTTTACTAAAATTCAAAAAAAGAAAATATATTATTTCCATATTTGCGTTCATAAGAAAATCCTTGTGATTTAGAAAAATTCACAATTTTATTGTGTTCAATAATTAATAAACCATTTAATAATAAATTTTGGGAACTCAATAAGATAATTCTATGGTAAAATTTTTCACTGCTATTATAAGGAGGATCAGCAAATATTAGATTAAATTTTGAATTGTTTTGTTGCAAAAAACTTATAGCATCCGTATGAATAACTTTTAAATCAAAGTTTAGATTTTTTGATGTTTTTTTTATGAAATCAACGCATCGTTTATTTTTATCAATAGATGTGACTTTTAAAGAACCCCTGGATATAAATTCATAACTAATATTACCTGTACCAGAAAATAAATCTAAAACACTTAGGTCGCTAAAACTAATTTTGTGATTTAGAACATTAAAAATTCCCTCTTTAGCACGATCGGTTGTTGGACGAACAGGAAGTTTTTTGGATACTACTATTTTTCTTCCTTTATGATTTCCAGAAATAATTCTCATTATCCTGAATAGTTTGCTAGATAGGGAGCATGATGCTTAGATTGGTCTATGATAATTTCAGAATCATTTTCAATAAATTTATAATATTTATGGAATCGAGAGGTAAGGTCATAGTATCTGTTATAATCTAAAAATTTACCCAGGAAAATTATTTCGAAATCGTCACATTTTAAATCAAATTGTTCAACTATAAAAAAGATATAATACAAAAATTCGTCACCATTTTCAATTGAAAATCTGTTATTGAAAACAACTTGATTCATCTTAACTAAAAAAACATCAACAGCTTCATATTGAATATGAATAAACAATTGATATTTAAATTCAGTAAAAGAACATATACTTATTATTTTTCTATGCAGTATCGTGTTATAGTGTATATAATTAAATTGAATTTTAGTTTCATCTAGGATTGTTTTTATTACTTTTTGGAAACTATAAACATTTACTTGTTTTTGATCCTCTAATGTATCATAAGCAACCAAATCATCCTTTTTAGTTCTATTGTATAAACTCAAATAAATTTTTGACTTTTTTGAATCAAAAAATTTTTGAGGAACAAAGGTTGATGGGCTTTGAAAAAAGACTACACTGAAAATATCGAAATTATCTATCGGATAAAATTCTAAATTTTCTTTAAGTGATACTTTTAGTTCCTCTGTATCACTGCTTAAAGGAGTAAAATCTACTTTGGAATTAGTACAAAAAGAAAAGCCATTCACGAAAAAGTGAATGGATAATTCGTTGGGAAGAATATGTTTATTAATTATTAGAGTCAAAAATTGTAGGCCAATTACCGTTTGTACTTACGTTAGTTAATGACCCTAAAATGATTTCAGGTCCGTTCACACCGTCCACAGAAACAGTCTCATTTTCTTGTTTTATGAAATCTTCGTCTTGATCAAATAGGATGACATTTTTAGCAATTTTAACTTCAAAAACAGGTACTCTGTAACCATTTTTGTTTATTACTTCAGCTTTTATTTGAAATGTACTGTCTTCAACACCTTCGATTGGGATGAAGGCCATATTTCGAAATTTATCTGTATCATTAAATAAAGAATCTTTAACAGGCACGTATCCTAATGTATCTACAACGATAACTTCTCTCAGCATATCAATTCTGTAGGTCCGGTCATACTCCATATATGAAGAATCTCTTTTTTCCGTGAGTGTAAATATACCTTCATCAATGAATTTTACAAGGCTATCAAAATTATTTGCATAAACACCTTTAACGTCTTTATGTGCAATCTGAGCAGTACGAATGTCTTTCATTCGGTTTATCACTTTTGAGTAACGTTGATTTTTTACTTTATTGAATCTAATTGGACCGCTCACAGAATCATATATTTTGTATGCAAAAAACAAAGAAGCAATCCATAAAACAGCTTGAATACCAAGTTTCATCTTAAATTTGATTTTAGATTTAAACAAAACTACAATTTTTTTTATTCACTAATGTTTTTGAAATGATTTATATTTAGCCTATATTTTTTAATGACTCCAGAGAAATTTTGTTTACAATTACTAAAAAATTTTCCCTTCGAGCCAACTCCTTCTCAGGATTTATGGTTTAGATCTATTTCTGAATTTATAATATTAAACCAACCTAAATCTGTTTTCATGTTAAAAGGATATGCTGGAACAGGAAAGACAACTTTAATAGGATCTTTGGTGAAACAACTAAAACATGCTGGGTACAAAGCTGTTTTATTAGCACCAACTGGAAGAGCTTCAAAAGTAATGAGTATTTATTCTGATTATCCTTCTTGTACAATTCATAAACAAATTTATTATCCAAAAACAGAAAACTCGGGTAATGTGATATTTCAATTGAAACCAAACAAGCAAAATAAAACAATTTTTATTGTGGACGAGGCATCAATGATTGGTGACCAACCCAAAAATGGAAATCTTTTTGAAAATATGTCTCTTTTATATGACTTAATACAATATGTTACAACAGGCAATATCTGTAAACTAATTTTTGTTGGTGATCCTGTTCAATTACCTCCTGTAAATCTTAGTGTAAGTCCAGCACTTGATTCAAAAAGATTAGGACAATATCATTTTAATAAAGTTTTTGAAGTAGAATTAAATGATGTAATAAGGCAAAAAAATGATTCTGGAATTTTATTTAATGCAAACCAATTACGTCTGCATATACAATCTGATATTAATGATCAATTTCAGTTTGATATTAAAAATTTAGATGATATCAAATCAACAACAGATGGATTTTTAGATGTTTTTGAGGCATTAGAAACGTGTTTTGATAAATCTGGTATTGATCAAACTATATTTATCGTTCGCTCTAATAAAAGAGCAAATTTGATTAATAAACACATTAGAAAGCGAATTCTTGGATTGGATGATGAACTTTGTGTAGGTGATCAATTAATGATTGTTAAAAATAATTATTACTGGCTAGATGTAAATTCTAAACCTGGATTTATCGCTAATGGAGATGTTATTGAAGTTTTATCTATTACTTCTAGAAAAAATATTTATGGTTTTTCGTTTGCAGAGGTGAAAGTAAAATTAGTTGACTATCTAAATGAATTACCATTTGAAACAGTTTTGTTATTAGATACCCTAAACACTGAAACACCGTCTTTGTCTTATGAAGATGGAAACAGACTTTATCAAAAAATTAATGAGGATTATAAACATGAAAAATCAAAGTATAAAAGATTTACTAAAGTGAAGAAAAACCCATTCTTAAACGCTTTACAAGTAAAGTACTCATACGCACTAACTTGTCACAAATCACAAGGAGGTCAATGGGAAAACATTTTTATAGAAAAACCATTCTTACCCCATGGTATTAATCGCGAATATTTAAGATGGCTTTACACAGCTATAACTCGTGCAAAAAAAAAATTATTTCTAATTGGATTTCAAAAAGAAGATTTTATTTAAAAACTAATTTTATGACTCAAAAATTATCAAAGATTATTTTTTTTCGTCTTCTAAAATGGAGATTAATTGGAGACTTCCCAAAATTACCAAAATATATTGTAGCAGTAGTACCTCACACAAGTTGGGTAGATTTTTTTTTAGGTTTATTGGTTAGGAGTATCTCTGGTGAAGATATACGTTTCGTTGGGAAAAAGGAATTATTTTCACCTTTCGCAGGATGGTTTCTTAGATATTTAGGCGGGGTTCCAGTTGATCGGTCAGGTAATAAGGGTTCTGTAGATTCAATCATTGAAATATTCAATTTACATAAAAAATTTAGAGTTGCTTTTGCACCAGAGGGGACAAGAAAAAAGGTATATAAATTAAAAACAGGATATTATTATATAGCAAGAAACTTAAAAATACCTATTGTGCCAGTTGCATTTGATTATCAAAACAGAAAAGTAATAGTTCGTGAAAGTTTTTATGCTTCAAAAAATCATAATGAGGATTTAATTAAATTAGAAAATTTGTTTAAAGGTATTGAGGGTTACGTTAGATCAAAAAGTTTTTAATTATTATATATTTCCAAATTATGATAAACATTTTGAACATCGTCATCTTCCTCAATTTTCTCTATTAATTTTATTACCTCCTCATAACAATTTGTATCTAATTGCTTTGTTTGCTTAGGTATACGCTCGATGTCTGAAGATATGATACCAAGATCTCTTTTTTCTAATTCTTTTTGAATTTTACCAAAATTTTCAAAAGGGGCATACAATAAAAAATTATCATCATCGCGAAATATCTCTTCCACACCATAATCAATCAAATCTAATTCAATTTCTTCAATATCTATATTTGAACTTCTAATTCTAAAATTACATACATGATCAAACATAAATTCAACTGAACCTGCTGTGCCTAAATTACCATTAGATTTGTTAAAATATGAACGGATATTTGCAACTGTTCTGTTATTATTATCAGTCGCGGTTTCTACTAAAATTGCAATTCCGTGCGGAGCATAACCTTCAAATAAAACTTCTTTGTAGTTTTCAGTATTTTTATCATTGGCTTTTTTTATAGCGCGATCTATATTCTCCTTAGGCATATTGATTGATTTAGCATTTTGAATAACAGCTCGTAATCTAGAGTTGTTGTTTGGATCTGCACCACCTTCCTTAACTGAGATAACAATGTCTTTACCTATTCTTGTAAATGCCTTAGCCATGGCAGACCAGCGCTTCATTTTGCGTGCCTTTCTAAATTCGAAAGCTCTTCCCATTGTTAATTAATTAGTTTTAAAAATAAAAATTTTACCAAAAAGTTGTATTTAAAAATTAACGAAAAATAATGGATTTTAACAAATACTTAAATCATCTAAAACATCAGTATAAGACGGTATTATATGATTTGGTAATTTATTTTCTTTTGGAAGTGTGGCTAAATACCGAATTGTATTTGATGTAAAAACTTGTTTTAAAATACCAATTTTTTTGTGTCTTCTAATTAAAAGTGTTTTTATGAAATCATAATGTGAAATTAAATCACTACTTCCTAAATGGAAAATACCTGTTTTTTTATGATTTATAATATAGTGTATTTGTTGACTTAATCTAATATCACTATTAACATTTATTATTGTATTCGGAAAAACCTCAATTGTTTTATTATTATTTACAGCATGATCCAATTCCCATGTTCTAGGTGAATTAAAACCAAAAATCATTGGTAGCCTTATAATATTGAATTTACCCACTGGTAGTTGTAAAATTAAATTTTCAATTTTAATTTTAAAATGACCATATATGCTTTCAGAAAGAGTTTTATCATATTCATATGAAGGAAAATGACGAAAAGAATCAAAAACATTAGCTGAGGAAATAAACATGATTCTACAATTATTTGATTTCACATAGTTCTTCATGAAATTATGCGCTTCAATTTGAGAATTAAATTCCCCTCTCATTGATGAAATAATAAGTTTTGGATTTAAATCATTTAAAATTTGTTTTAAGTTGTCTTTTTTATGATTATATGGAATATATAGTTTATTATTTACATAATCTTTCGAACTATTGTAAGTCCCGTATGTTTTAAAATAACGCGCTAGCTCTTTATAAAGCGTATAACCAATAAATCCACTAGCCCCTAAAATAAGGATAGGTCTCATTTAATTTTATTAAATAAATGGAATTTTATTTACTCTAGCTAAACAAATTTTATTTCTAATAATTATACCAATTTGAGTATTTAAATTTGAATAAGACTTATCAACATAACCCAAACCAATTCCTTTGAGAAGTAAAGGTGACTGTGTTCCAGAAGTAACTTCTCCAATAATATTTTTATCTTTATTTACTATTTGATAACCGCTTCTTGGAATAGATTTTTCAGCCATTACAAAACCAATAAGTTTTTTATTTGTCCCTTTAGATTTTTTTATAAAAATATCCTCATGATTAATACATTTTTTTTCGGGTTTACTTATCCATCCTAAACCTGCAGCTATAGGGGATGTATTTTCATTAATTTCATTTCCATATAAACAATATCCCATTTCAATTCTTAATGTGTCTCTTGCCGCCAAACCTATTGGTTGAATTTGAAAGGGTTTACCAGCTTCAATTACTGAATTCCATATTTTTTCAGAATCTTTTAAGTTAAAATAGATTTCTATTCCTCCAGCACCAGTATAGCCTGTTGTTGCAACAATAACATTTTGACACCCTGCAAAAAGTGTTGTAGTCTGACTGTAATAGGGAAGGGAATCAAGTCTAAATTTGGTTAAAGATTGCATTGCTTCAATTGCTCTAGGGCCTTGCACAGCTAAAAGTGAAATTTCATTTGAACGGTCTTCTAATTCTGCATTAAAATTTTTGTTATTAATTGTAATCCAGTCCCAATCTTTTTTAATATTGGATGCATTTACAACAAGCAAAAATTTATTTTCTTCAAGTCTATAAACAATTAAATCATCAATGATGCCTCCTTTATGATTTGGAAAATAATTATATTGAGCCTTACCTATTTTTATTTTGCTAATATCATTACTACATATATACTGAAGGAGATTTAAAGCATTTTCCCCACTTACAAAAAATTCTCCCATATGTGAAACATCAAACACACCCAAATTATTGCGAACCGCAAGATGTTCTTCTTTAACACTAGAATATTGCACTGGCATTAGATATCCTCCAAACGAAGTCATTTTCGCATTTAACCCTACATGAATGTTATAAAGTGCAGTTTTTTTCATATGTTCATTTCAAATTTGTTGAAAAATGATTTTTAAAATAGTTCAAATATCTCTAATTATTTTATTCTTTTTATTACCTAAGAAAACGAATAGTCAAATTACGGAACTTTCATCAGAGTTTCATAAACAACGTCGTGCAGAGTTACGAAAAAAACTTCCAAATAATTCAGTTGCTGTTTTATTTTCATCACCGATTAGAAATAGAGCTAACGATGTTGATTATGAATATCATCCCGATCCAAATTTTTATTACCTAACCGGTTGGAATGAGCCTCATTCTGTACTTTTAATTTACAGTAATCCTCAAAAAGATCAAAAAGGGACATATCATGAAAAGCTTTATGTCAGGAACAGAGATGTTCGAAATGAAATTTGGAATGGTAAGCGTCTAGGAGTAGAAGGGGCATTAAAAATGAACTACGACAGAGTTGTACTTAATGAATATTTTTTAAAAGAACAGCATAATTTTAACAAATTTGACAATGTATTGATGTTTGATTTTAAAAACGATGTTCGTGATGGAAGTGATCCAAACGATTTATATGACCTCCAAAAACATTTCAAAAAAAAGATAAATTATCCTGAAAATTTAAATGCATTGAAATATCGATTGTATAAAAAAATTATTAAGACCAAAACCAATGAAATTCCAGACATCAAAAAAATGATTGAATATTATTCACAGAAGGATTCATTATTGAAAGAAGATCCTTTAATTAAAGATTTTATGTCAAAAAGTAAAGAAAAAGATATTTTAATTGATCTAAAAACCAAAAGTGCTTTTATAATTAGAAATTTCAATTTTGATATTGATTTATTAAATCATCACATGGCTAGTTTAAGAGAAATTAAGACAAATGATGAGCTAATTCTTTTAAAAAAAGCTGTTCAAATTTCAGCCCAAGGTCAAAGGGAGGTTATGAAAGCTATAAAGCCTGAAATGACAGAAAGAGAGGTCCAAGGTATTCACCAGCTTGTTTATAAAAAATATGGAGCAGCACATGAAGGATATCCTTCAATAGTTGGAGCTGGGGATAATGCATGTGTTCTTCATTATATAACAAATAACAAAACGAACATTAAAAATCAACTGATATTAATGGATTTAGGAGCTGAGTATAATGGTTATACTGCAGATGTTACCAGAACGATTCCAGTCTCTGGAGTGTTCACAGCAGAACAACGAGAGTTGTATAAAATTGTTTATAACTCGCAAGAAGCAGGTATAAGCGCTGCTAAAAACGGAGCGAGCTTTAAAGATATAAGCAATGCTTGTTATAATGTCGTTAAAGAAGGCTTGTTAAAATTAGGAATAATTAAAAAACCTGGAGAATTTAGAAGATACTTACCACATGGGGTATCACATCATATCGGTTTAGATGTTCATGATCCAGGTTTATATGAAAATTTAAGTCCAAACATGGTAATCACAGTAGAACCTGGTATATATATTCCAAAAGATAGTCCATGTGACTCTAAGTGGTGGGAGATAGGTATTAGAATAGAAGATGATATTTTGATTACAGATAATGGGAATGTAAATCTTTCAAAAGACGCACCACGAAGATGGCACGAAATTGAAAAACTAATGAAAGAAAAAAGTGCTTTGGATGATTTTAAATTACCACCTCTTAAAATAAATTAATTTTTAGCTAACAAAAACGATTTCAATTCTTTATAACCAGCAATAGAAAGCTTATTACTTTTCAAATTTCTAATTCCTTTTATTTGGTTAGGAAATTCTACTTTAGTATTAATTATCTTTTCTACAATATTGGCGAATTTAATTGGGTGTGCTGTTTCAAAAAATATTCCTTGATGAGAATTAGGATCCTCTTGAGATTCCAAATAATCCTTTAAACCAAGAAATCCAATGGCACCGTGTGGATCAGCAATATAATTATTATAACTATAAATTTCTTTAATTGCATTTTGGGTTTGTTTGTCAGAATAGCTATAGCTGCTTAGTGTTTTTTTTAATTTAAGAAGGTCATTATTGAAAATTTTTTGAACACGAATAAAGTTACTTGGATCACCGACGTCCATTGCATTAGAAATTGTTTGAATTGACTTTTTTGGATTATAATTTCCTGAATTTAAGTAATTTAAAACTGTATCATTACGGTTTGTACTGGCAATAAAATGATTGATAGGCAACCCCATTTTATTGGATACAATTCCAGCACATATGTTTCCAAAGTTTCCACTTGGTACAGAAATAACTAATTTTTTACTTGGATTTGGTCTATTTTTAAAAGCGATGAAGTAATAAAACATTTGCGATAGCCATCTAGCAATATTAATTGAATTTGCTGACGTGAACTTAATTTTATCAATTAATTCAGGATCAATAAAAGCCGACTTAACCATATCCTGGCATTTGTCAAATGTTCCTTCAATCTCAATAGCTGTTATGTTTTCATTCAATGTTGTTAATTGAAGCTCTTGTAGTTTACTAACTTTTCCCTTAGGGAAAAGTATAATTACATCGATTTCTTTTATTTTGTAAAAACCGTCTGCTACGGCTCCGCCAGTATCACCAGAGGTTGCTACCAAAACTGTAATTTTGTTTTGCTTCTTTATCTTACTTCCATACGATAAACATCTAGCCATAAATCTAGCACCAACATCCTTAAATGCTAAGGTCGGACCGTTAAATAATTCAAGGGCAGATATGTTCTCTGTAATTTCAACTATAGGAAAATCAAAAGAAAGTGTCTCATCAATTATTTTACGTAAAATATTTTTTGGTATTTCATTGCCTATAAACGGCTCAATGACTTTAAATGCAATCTCGTTATCAGAGTAGTTTTCGATTGAACTAATAAAATTTTTATCTAAACTTGGTATTTTTTCAGGAAAATAGAGTCCTCTATCTGGAGCAAGTCCTTTTATTACAGCATCTAAAAAACCTACTTTTTTTGAATTATGATTTAAGCTTAAGTATTTCAATTATTTAAGAATTTTTATACCTTTTTTGTTAATATGCGAATAATGAATATCAAATTCAAGATCAATACTTTCGTAAACTGTTTTCATAGCATCACCTACTTTTTTGGCATTTAATTTTCCTCTTGAAAGAGCAAATATAGATGGTCCCGAACCTGATATTCCACTACCTAAAGCTCCTGATTCTAATGCTACTTCTTTTACTTCTTGATATTTAGGAATAAGCATGGATCTAATAGGTTCAATGACTTTATCATTAATGCTTCTAGATAGCAAATCATAGTCATTTGTGTATAGTGCACTAACAAAGGCTCCCAGGTTACCCCATTGTTGAACAGCTTTATTTAATGGGATATTTTTTTTTAAAATAGATCTAGAATGAATAGTTTTTAATTCAATTTTAGGATGTATTATAGTTACAATTAAATCTGGGGGTGAAGGGAGGCTGATCACATCTAAGCATTTATTGTCTCTCACTAGTGTAAATCCACCAAGGATAACAGGAGCTAAGTTGTCTGCATGAGGTACGCCACTCGCAAATGACTCACCAGCCATAGCATATTGAATTAATTCTTTTTTTGAAAAAGGTTTTCCTAAAAGTTCGTTAACAGCAAAAACCGCCCCTGCTGCACTTGCCGCACTACTTCCAATACCACTTCCAGGCTTTATTTTTTTATTAATATCAATTTTAAATCCATTGTTAATTGGATAATCATTTAACATAGATTGGACGGCTATAGAAGCGACATTTTTTAATGGATCCTGAGGTAATTTTTCTCCTTTTATTTCTCCAATTTCAACACCAGGTTTATCAATTTTATTGACTTTCATTACATCACCTATTCTATCCAAGCAGAATCCAAGTACATCAAAACCACAAGAAACGTTAGCAACACTTGCTGGTGAAAAAATTTTAATCTGATCCATAAATTACATTTTGCCTATTCGGATTATATCACCAAAAATACCTCCAGCAGTTACTTCAGCACCTGCACCTGCACCCTTTACTATAAGTGGTTGTTGTTTATATCTTGTCGTGTAAAACAAGATAATATTATCACTTCCTTCAAGATTGAAGAAATCATGATTAGCTTCAATTTCTTTTAGTCCAACAGAGGCTCTTCCATTTTTAAGTTCAGCAACGTATTTTAATCGAGCATTGTTATTACTTGCTTTTTCTAGTAAATTTTTGAAATGCTGTTCATGTTTATCTAATGCTTCAAAAAAATCTATATTATTATCTGTAATTAAAACTTCTTTGGGCAAAAAACTGTTGTTTTGGATATCATCTAATTCTATATTAAATCCACTTTCTCTTGCAAGGATAAGAATTTTTCTTGCCACATCAACGCCACTTAAGTCAATTTTAGGGTCAGGCTCTGTAAACCCTTCATTTTGGGCTTTTAAAACAATGTCTTTAAATTTTGTTTGATTTGAAAAATTATTAAAAATATAATTTAAGCTTCCAGAAAGTATTGCTTGAATTTGATGAATCTTATCACCTGAAGCAACAAGGGTATTAAGGGTATCAATTATTGGTAAAGCTGCACCAACATTTGTTTCAAACAAAAAAGGTGTGCCAAATTGACGTGCTGTTTTTTTAAGTTCTTGATAGTTTACAAACGAACTTGCACAGGCAATTTTATTACAGGTTACTACTCCGACGTTATTTTTAAGATACCTAATATATTCATCAGAAATAATTTCACTTGCAGTATTATCAATAAAAATACTGTTTCTCAGGTTCAATTCTTTTATGTGATTAAAAAACTTTTTCCGATCAGCTGTTGTTTTACTATCATTAAGTAATTTTTTCCAATGAGTTAAATTTATTGGATTATTTGATAATATCATTTTCCTAGAATTGGATAATGCAATTACCCGAATTTTTAATCTCAAATGTTCTAAAAGATAATCTCTTTGATTTTCAATTTGTTCAATCAATCTACTTCCTACATTACCAACACCTGTTATAAACAAATTCAACTCTTTTGTTTGCTCCTCAAAGAAACTTTCATGAATGGTGTTTAATGCTTTTTGTGTATTTTTTTTATCAATTACTATTGAAATATTTCTTTCAGATGCTCCCTGAGCAATTGCCCTTATATTTATATTATTTGCACCCAAGCTACTAAAAAATCTACCACTTATTCCTTGGTGATCTTTCATCCGATCACCTACTATTGCAATATTTGTCATTTTAGACTCAATCTTTGCAGGTTCAATCTTTTTAAGAGAAATTTCAAACGCAAATTGTTCATCGACGACTTTTTTTGCAAGTAAAGCATCTTCAGATTTTACCCCTATACAAATTGAATGTTCAGACGAAGCTTGGGTAATCATAATTATGTTTATTTTCTTTTCAGATAGACACTCAAAAAAACGACTAGAAAATCCAGGGATTCCAATCATACCACTTCCTTCTAAATTAATTAGAGACACATTTTCTATATGACTTACTCCTTTAACTATTGAATTTTCACTGTTTTTGGAATTATTTGTATTGATTAACGTACCTTTTGCTGATGTATCAAAAGTATTTTTTATTCTTAATGGTATATTTTTTTCAATCAAGGGTTGGAGTGTAGGAGGGTATATTACTTTAGCTCCAAAATGCGATAATTCCATTGCTTCTTGGAAAGATAAATTACTAATTGGTTGCGCTTGATTAACTAATTTTGGATTAGCGGTATAAACTCCACTTACATCAGTCCAAATTTCTAAAACGCTGGCATCAAGATAATTAGCTAATAAAGAAGCTGTATAATCCGAACCTCCACGTCCTAGAGTTGTTGTGCTTCCTCCTTCATCTTGGGCAATAAAACCTGGTAAAATAATTATTTTTGAATTTTTATTTTTAAGTAACAGAGATGCTTTTTTAGCACTTTTTTTATTATTTATCACCTCACGACCATTAGCTCTATGAGTGAACAAAATATCACGAGAGTCTTCTAGGTCAACATCAAATTTTGAATCTTTTAAAATATGATAAATGATCGTGCTTGATAAAATTTCACCAAAGCTTGAAATTTTAGAAAGACTTTTTTGGGTTAATTCATTTAATGTATAAAGTGATTCTAAAAAATCCTCTAATTCGTTTATTTTTGACTTTAAAAAACTTATTACTCCACTTTGTTGTTTTAGAGATATAAAGAAACTTATTTGATTTAAGTGAGTTTCTTCTATAGTTTTTAAGTTTTTTTTATAGTTACTATTGGATTGACTGGCTTGTTCTGCCGTTTCAATTAATAAGTTCGTGATACCTCCAAATGCTGAAACAACGACAATTAGCTGTTCAGTATTTTTTTTTATTATTCCAATGACCCTAGCTAGACTTTCAGGATTAGCAACTGAAGTACCACCAAATTTTAAAACCTTCATAAAATTACATCTTTTTAACCCTACAAAATTTGACTAACTCAAAACAATCGCAAAAGTAAGACTAATTGCTTGCTTAAATACAAAATGGATTGAAAAGGTTTTTGTGAATAAAAAAAAAATCTTTTAAATTCTGTTACGTATTTGGTTAGGCTCCTTGGTTTACTGTTTTTATATTAAGCTCTTTTTTCTCTTTTAATTTATCAATGATGATTTTATCTCCTTCTTTGATTTTATTTGTGACTACATTTTCAGCTAATAAATCTTCAATATATTTTTGGATAGCTCTGTTCAGTGGTCTAGCTCCATATTTTCTATCAAATCCTTTTTCCACTATAAACTCCTTGGCAGCATTAGATACTTCAATGGTGTACCCTAAATTACTTACTCTTTCAATTAATTTAATAAGTTCTATATCAACTATTTTTCTAATGTCTTTCTTTTCAAGGGTATTGAAAATCACGATGTCATCCACACGATTTAGAAACTCAGGTGAAAATATTTTTTTTAATTCTTTTTGAATTACACTTTTTTCAATATCATTTGATTGTGCTTTTTGGGATGCAGTTTCAAAACCAAGCCCTCTTCCAAAATCTTTTACTTGTCTAGCCCCAACATTTGAGGTCATAATTAAAATTGTATTTTGGAAATTTATTTTTCTTCCTAAACTGTCTGTCAAAAAACCATCATCCATGACCTGGAGAAGCATATTGAAAATATCTGGATGTGCTTTTTCAACTTCATCCAATAAAATAACTGAATATGGCCTGGTTCTAACTTTTTCAGTTAACTGTCCTCCCTCCTCATACCCAATGTAACCTGGGGGAGAACCAATCAATCTGGAAATCGCAAATTTTTCCATATATTCACTCATGTCTACTCGTATTAAGTTTTCCTCTGAGTCAAAAATTTCTGATGCTAGAATTTTCGCAAGCTGAGTTTTACCAACCCCTGTTTGACCTAAGAAAATAAACGACCCTATTGGTTTATCAGGTGATTTAAGACCAGCTCTATTTCTTTGGATGGCTTTAACAACTTTTTTTACTGCTTCGCTTTGACCAACAACCTTAGATTCAATAGTCTTTGCCAGTTTTGAGAGTTTATTTTTTTCAGATTTAACTATTTTATTGACAGGTATATTAGTCATCATTGAAACAACGTCGGCAATGTCATTATCATTTACCGTGATGCGATTTTGTTTTGATTCTTCGTTCCATTTTTCTTGAGCCTCAATAAGCAATCGCTCAACTCTTTTTTCATCGTCCCGAAGTTTTGCTGCCTCTTCGTATTTTTGTCTTTTTACGACCGAATTTTTCAAATCTCTCACATTATCCAGTTGATTTTCAAGATCTATAATTTCTTTTGGGACACTCATATTATTTATGTGAACTCTTGAACCAGCTTCATCTAGAGCATCAATAGCTTTATCTGGTAAAAAACGATCTGACATATAACGATCAGTTAGTTCAACGCAAGCAACAAGTGCTTCATCAGTATAATTTACATTATGATGATTTTCATATCTTTCTTTAATATTTCTCAATATTTCTAATGTTTCTTGTTTGTTTGTTTGTTCAACAAGAACCTTTTGAAAACGTCTTTCTAAAGCTCCATCTTTTTCAATATTCTGTCTGTATTCATCTAGTGTAGTTGCACCAATGCATTGGATTTCACCTCTTGCAAGAGCAGGTTTAAACATGTTTGAAGCATCCAAGCTTCCAGTAGCTCCACCTGCACCTACAATAGTGTGTATTTCGTCTATAAATAAAATAATATCATCATTTTTTTCTAGTTCATTCATTAGAGCTTTCATTCTTTCTTCGAATTGACCTCTATATTTTGTACCAGCGACTAAGCTAGCTAGATCAAGACCAACTACTCTTTTATTGTAGAGTACACGTGACACTCTTTTTTGTATTATACGAAGCGCTAGCCCTTCGGCAATAGCAGATTTTCCAACACCAGGCTCACCTATTAACAATGGATTATTTTTCTTTCTTCTACTGAGTATTTGTGATACCCTTTCGATTTCTTTTTCTCTACCCACTACAGGGTCTAATTTTTCTTGTTCAGCAAGATCCGTTATATCTCTTCCAAAATTATCTAAAACTGGAGTCTTTGACTTTTTTGAAGTTTTTGAATCAGATGATGGTATAAATGGATTCTCTTTTGGTTCTTGTTCTTCACTATCTTTTTCCTCTGGAAAAGACGAGGCTGCGGGTAATTCTTCATAATTATCTGAGTCATTTGCGAGCATTAACTTAAACTGTTCTTTAATTATGTCATAATCTATATTTAATTGGGATAGTAATTTTGTAGTAGGGTCATTTTCATTTCTTAATATACATAGTAAAAGGTGAACAGTATTAATTAACTCACTTTGGAATAGTTTTGCTTCAAGGAATGTAGTTTTTAATGCTCTTTCAGCCTGTCTAGTTAAATGTAAATTTTTTTTGTTATTTAGTGAATGGATATCGTCTATTGTAGCTGGATTAAGTATTTCAACTTTTCTTCTTAAATCCTCAAGATTAATTTCGATAGCATTTAAGATGGCAATTGCTTTTCCTCCTCCATCTCTCAAAATACCAAGCATTAGATGTTCTGTTCCTATAAAGTTATGCCCAAGCCTTAGGGCTTCTTCCTTGCTGTATGCTATAACATCTTTAACACGTGGTGAAAAATTATCATCCATTGCATAGTTTTTTTTATATGTCACTTCAAAAAGTGGACCAAAAGTATAAACACCTTGCTAATAGACAAAAAAATATTAAGAATTCAAAACAAGGTTGGGTATTATTTACCACCAAAATCGACACTAATTATGTTAATAATTTTACATCTTATGCATGAATAAAAGTTTATTTATAACAGTGTGTTTCACTATTTTAGCCTAATTATAAGATAACAAAATGGATAACGACAAGCTAATCCCAATAAAAATAGAAGACGAAATGAAATCTGCATACATTGACTATTCAATGTCTGTCATTGTGTCACGTGCATTACCAGATGTTAGAGATGGTTTAAAACCAGTTCATCGCAGAGTATTATTCGGTATGCATGAGCTTGGTATTAGATCTAGTACATCCTACAAAAAGTCTGCCAGAATTGTTGGTGAAGTTTTGGGAAAATATCATCCCCATGGTGATAGTTCCGTGTATGACACAATGGTTCGCATGGCACAAGAATGGAGCTTAAGATATTTACTTGTCGATGGACAAGGAAATTTTGGATCTATTGATGGAGATAGTCCTGCAGCCATGCGTTACACTGAGGCACGTATGCAAAAAATATCAGAGGATTTGATGGCTGATATTGAAAAAAATACCGTTGATTTACAACTTAATTTTGATGATACATTAAAAGAACCAACTGTATTACCAACTAGAATTCCAAATTTATTAATTAATGGTGCATCCGGAATTGCAGTAGGAATGGCAACCAATATGCCACCCCATAACCTATCTGAAGTTGTTGATGGAACTATAAAGTTCATTGATAACACAAATATTTCAATTGAAGAATTAATAGAATCAATCAAAGCACCAGATTTTCCAACAGGAGGTATTATTTACGGCTATGAAGGGGTAAAAGAAGCATTTCTATCAGGTAGGGGTAGAATTGTAATTCGAGGAAAAGCTGAAATTGAAGAAGTTAATGGAAGAGAATGTATTATTGTCGATCAAATTCCTTATCAAGTTAATAAAGCAGAAATGATTAGAAAAACTGCAGAACTAATTAATGATAAAAAAATTGAGGGCATATCTACGATAAGAGATGAATCAGATAGAAAGGGAATGAGAGTTGTTTACGTTTTAAAAAGAGATGCGGTACCTAATATTGTACTTAATAAATTATATAAATTCACTTCTTTACAATCCTCTTTTAGTGTAAATAATATTGCCCTTGTTAAAGGGAAGCCACAAGTATTGAATTTAAAAGATATGATACGATATTTTGTGGAACATAGACATGATGTTGTTGTAAGAAGAACAAAATATGAACTAGAAAAAGCGGAAGAACGAGCTCATATTTTAGAAGGCTTGATTATAGCATCAGACAATATTGATGAAGTAATTTCGATAGTTAGAGACTCTGTTAATCCTGATGTTGCAAGAACTAATTTGAAAGAACGCTTCAAATTATCTGAAATTCAAGCTAAAGCAATTGTCGAAATGAGACTTAGACAACTAACTGGTTTAGAACAGGATAAGCTTAGATCAGAATTTGAAACACTTCTAAAAACAATAGCTGATCTTAAAGACATACTTGATAAAAAAGATCGAAGAATGAATATTATCAAGGAAGAATTACTGGATATTAGACAAAAATATGGAGATGATAGACGTTCAATTATAGATTATACTGGAGGTGATTTTAGTATGGAAGATATGATACCTAACGAAAAGGTAGTTATAACTATTTCACATGCTGGATACATCAAAAGAACCCCCTTAATCGAATATAAGACACAAAACAGAGGAGGGGTAGGTCAAAAAGCATCAACAACTAGGGAAGAAGATTTTTTAGAGGATCTTTTTGTAGGTACTAATCATCAATATATGCTTTTTTTTACACAAAAAGGTAAATGCTTTTGGATGCGAGTATACGAAATACCCGAAGGGTCAAAAACTTCAAAAGGTCGAGCGATTCAAAATTTAATCAATATTGAACAAGACGATAAAGTAAAAGCTTTTATTTGCACACAGGATCTGAAAGATGAAAATTATGTAAATAATCATTATGTAATAATGGCCACTCGTAAGGGACAAGTAAAAAAGACATCTCTTGAAAAATATTCCCGACCAAGAACGAATGGTATAAATGCTATAAGCATTAAAGAAGACGATGAACTTTTAGAGGCTAAACTTACAACAGGTAATAGCCATATAATGATGGCTGTTAGATCTGGCAAGGCAATTCGTTTTGAAGAAAGTAAAACTCGACCAATGGGGAGGGGTGCCTCAGGTGTCCGTGGAATAAAATTAAATGACGAAAATGATGAGGTTATTGGAATGATTGCTGTAAATGACATGGATGCAAATATTCTTGTTGTTTCTGAAAATGGTTATGGAAAACGTTCAAATTTATATGATTATCGTATAACTAATCGAGGTGGAAAAGGTGTAAAAACCATTTCTATTACAGAAAAAACAGGTAAATTGGTTTCAATTAAAAGTGTAAATGACCAAGATGACCTCATGATTATTAATAAATCAGGAATCGCGATTAGAATGGAGATAAGCGGTCTACGCGTAATGGGTAGAGCCACTCAAGGTGTTAAGTTGATAAATCTTAAGGAAGATGATAATATTGCGGCGGTTGCCAAAGTAATGAAAGACGATGATCCCATTGAAGATATAAATGATTTAGAAGTTAATGAAGGCACTATAATTGAATAAAAATAAATTAATACAATGAAAAAATATATTACCATAATGACGTTTTTGACCTGCTTCATCATAGTAGGTCAAAAAAAGGAAATCAAAAAAGCAGAAAAACTTTATGATTCAGGCGATATCCAAGGGGCCAATGAATTATTAGTATCAAATGAAACACTTTTCAATAATGCAGATGAAAAAGTTTTGCTCCAAAAGACATATTTAGAGGCAAAAATTGATCAAGCAAACAGTAATTTTCAATCATCTTACGAAAAATTTCTTAAATATAAATCAAGCGGCGGGAAGGATACTGAGTACGACAACAATATTCTTAAATTAACATCAGATATTGTTAATAGCGCAATTGAAGATAATGCTGAAAAAAATTACACTGAAGGTGCTTCTAAATTATATTTAGCCTACACTATTGATAAAGAAATTAACCAAGATTACTTGTATTATGCGGCTTCTAGTTCTGTAAATGGATCAGATTTTGAAAAAGCTCTCGATTACTATAATCAACTTAAGGATATAAAATATGAAGGAATAACAACGAAATATTTTGCAAAATCAATTGAATCAGGAGAAGAGGTTGAACTTTCTGAATCTGAGTATAATGTTTATAAAAAAACAAAAGAGTATTCTGATTTTAGGGAAGAGAAAACAGATTCTAGATATCCAGAAATAATCAAAAATATTGCGCTTATCTATGCTCAATTAGGACAAAATGATAAGGCTATGGATGCTGTCAAACTTGCTCGTCAATCAGATCCAAAGGATTTAAACCTAATTCTCACAGAAGCAAATCTATATATTCAATTAAATGAAAATGATCGTTTTGAGGCTCTAATGAAAGAAGCTATTGAACAAGATCCAAATAATGCTACGCTTTATTTTAATCTCGGTGTTGTAAACGCACAAAGGGGTAACAGAGAAGATGCAAAAACTTATTATAACAAAACGATTGAATTAGACCCAAATTTTGAATCAGGATATTTAAACCTAGTCTCGTTAATTTTAGAAGGCGAAGCAACTATTATTGAAGAGATGAATGGACTAGGTAATTCAAGAGCAGATAATGCCAGATATGATGAACTAAAAACGGAAAGGGAAAATTTATATAAAGAATGTGCTCCGATACTAGAAAAACTTGTTTCAATAAATCAAAATCAAGAAGCAGTTAAAACATTAATGAACATATATGGAACTTTAGGCAACAACGAGGGTTTTATGAAGATGAAATCGTTATTACAATAAATTATAATTTTGAAACTCTCAACTGAGAGGCTTTTTATATAATTTTTTTGATTATTCTTAGTTTATGAGAATGTTTTTGTTTTTCCTTGTTGAATATTCCTGTTTGATCAATTCTGTCGACCCGAACATTACCATGTGCATGTAATACGTAATTATTTTCGAGTAACATTCCTACATGAGTTATTTTTCCTTCTTCATCATCAAAAAAAGCTAAATCACCAGGTTCGCTTTCATCAATGAAACTTAATGTCTCCCCAAACTCTGACTGTTGATTTGCATCACGAGGAATTTTGTATCCATTTATACGGTAAATCATTTGAGTCAGACCCGAACAATCAATACCAAAAGGTGTTTTTCCACCCCACAAATACGGAGAATTTAAATACAAAGAAGCAACTTTCGTTAAGTTTGGTTTAGTTTTAGTTTTTTTATTTTTAGGGCCATCATATTTATGACCTAAATATTTACAGGCACCTATGTTGCTTCCTAAGACTATTGATGAAAGTTTATTTTCATCTGTTTCTATATAGTCAATAATTCTAGTTGAAAATATTTTATGATCAAACGTTATTTTTTCAGCATTTACTTTAGAAATTTCTTTGACTTGCTTATCATTAATCCAGCCAATATATGAGTCAATTAGTGACTTAATTTGTAACCATCCATTTTTTTCTGATAAAATTTTAAAACAATCCCCATAAAGAAGTTGTGATACAAGTTCGCTTTCATGAGAATTCCCGCTTCTCATGGGCACTATACTTAAATGACATATACCGTAATCCAAAATTTTGTATATAAATAAATTGATTGAAGATTATGTAACAAAAATAAAAATTTTAAATCCATAAATTTTTAACCATAACTAAAATTTACTAGTCATGACGAGATTATGTAGATTTGAATAAAAAACTTTGAAATCTTTTTGGAAATCTATTGTAGCTCAACAAGGATTAATTTATAAATCTTTACTGATTCTATCCAGTTCAGCTCTAATTTTATACTTATTTCCTCTTGGTGGACAATTCAAATATGAATTTCAGAAAGGAAGGGCTTGGCAGTATCCTGACTTTTATTCACCATTTGATTTTTCTATTCTTAAATCAGAATTAGAATTAAAAAAAGATGAAGAAAAGGTCATTAAAAATTTAAAGCCCTATTTAAGAGCCGACATAAATATTAAAAATCAAATACTTGAAAAATACTCAAATAGTTTCGATAGTTTATCAAGCAATAATTTAGAAATTGAAAATTTTGGTAATTTAAAAGATTTTGGATTTGATCTTTTAAATGAAATTTATTCTTACGGTGTCCTTCCACCAAATTATAAACACGTCGGTAATGAGTCTATTTTTCTTATACAAGAGCAAATTGAAATATCAACAGAAATTGGAAAATTATTTTCCTCAGAAGCTTTATTTGAATTCATTAGTAATAAATTAAAAAATTCTCAATATAACTTATATGAAGATTTTTTTAAGGATTTATTTTTTGATTTAATTAGTCCAAACATTACTCTGGATCAAAATTTTTATGAAACTGCCAAAAGGGAAGCTCTTCAAAATATTTCTCGTTCAAAAGGGTTCATTGCCTCTGGAGATTTTATTGTTGCTGAGGGTGAATTAGTAGATGATGAGACATATAAAATTTTAAATTCTTTAAGAAAAGAATTTACACTTCAGCAAGATACTCCAAACTTTTTTTCAGTTGTTTTTGGGTATGCAACCCTTATAATTTTAATTTTCACTTTGCTATTATTATTTATATATAATTACAGGTATGACATTTATGAAGATAATAGAAAACTTACTTTTATATTTTTTAATATTTTAATCGTTATTGTAGCTTATATATTAATAATTAGTTATAATACAAACTATGTGTTTGCAGTTCCTATATGTATACTTCCACTAATAGTAAAGGCTTTCTTTGATTCAAGATTAGGGTTATACACTCATTTACTTACAGTTTTACTTGTAGGGTTTTTAGTCCCTAATAGCTTTGAATTCGTTTTTCTTCAAATTACTTCTGGAATTATGACAGTTAAGTCCAAAACACAACTTTATAAAAGAGTAAATTTATTTATAACAGTGGGACAAATATTTTTTATTTATATGATAGGATATATTTCGTTTACTACAATACAAGAGGGTTCTATATTAAAAATAAATTTTACCCCTATAGCTATGTTCATGTTAAATGGATTATTAATGCTTTTTGTACAACCCTTAATTTATATTTATGAACGATTATTTCGTTTAGTATCAGATGTTTCACTTTTAGAACTATCAGATACGAACTCAACTTTATTAAAAGAATTATCCGACAAAGCACCTGGTACTTTTCATCATTCTTTGCAAGTTGCTAATTTAGCAGAAGCTTCAGCAAATGAAATCGGAGCAAATTCACTTCTCGCGAGAGTAGGAGCCCTCTATCACGATATAGGAAAATTAAAAAGGCCATCATATTTTACAGAAAATCAGAAAGCCAATGTTTCTCCACATGATGAACTAACGCCTAGACAAAGTGCAGAAATTATAATTAGTCATGTAATCAATGGTATTAAAATTGCACAAAAGCATAATATTCCTGATCGTGTAATTGACTTTATAAGAACGCATCACGGCACATCATTAGTTTTTTATTTTTATAAAAAACAAGAAGAGATTTCTAGTGAAAAATTAAATTTAGATGACTTTAAATATCCTGGACCAAAACCATTTTCAAAAGAAACAGCAATATTGATGATGGCAGATTCTGTTGAAGCAGCTTCAAAAAGCTTGAAGTCACCTACTGTTGATGATATAAAAAAATTTGTAAATAAAATCATTAATAGTCAAATGGCTGATCAACAATTCAATTCTTCAGATATAACTTTTGCAGAGATTGAATTAGTCAAAAAAGTACTTTTTAAAAAATTAATTAATGTTTATCAATTAAGAATTGAATATCCTGAATAATCTCAATAAAAAATTGTTTACTTTCTTTGGAAAAACTAATTTTAAAATCTAAATGGAGAGGTGCCAGAGTGGTAATGGAGCAGATTGCTAATCTGTCAACGTGTAAGCGTTGCCAGGGTTCGAATCCCTGTCTCTCCGCTGAATAGCCCTATAGAACCAGTGTTTTTGGGGCTTCTTTTTTTTAGTTGCCTGCAGGGTTGCCTTTCCCTCTAATTTTCAACCTTCACTCTAATATCTCAAATTTAGCAGTTTTATTTTTGAGTATCTTTAAGTATTCAAATAAAATTCTAATTCAATTAACATAATGTATATACTAAACAGGCATAGCATGCCTTAATGTCTCCTATTGCCTAAACTCAAGATTATGAAAATGAAGAACGGATATGCTGAATTACTTAGAATGTTTGATTGGAACTATTTTATTACTTGTAGAACCCATTACAAAGTACACCTTATGACTGCTCGCAACTGGATTAACAAACTTATTTCCTCTACATACAAAGTAGAAAATGTTTTCTATGTGAGTGAGAGTGATAAAGGTGATCACACTAACAAACATGTACACATGCTGATTGATACTAATACAGATATGACCTATAAAGAAATTAGATTTGGACTAGGAAATGTATCTGTTGGAGATTATCAACCAATCTATGATAGTGAACAGGTATGTAAATATGTGACAAAGCATATTGGAAAGGGTGTTGATTATGACATTGTATTTAAAAGCTAAAACCTCTCTGGCACTCATATCCTAAACACAGGGGCATGGGTTTTAGAAAACTGTTTTTCAATTGGAACAGGGATGTGGGATTTTATATGTAATCCATTCTATATATATTGTAAACATGAAAAAACTATTCTATTCTAATAATTATTAAATAAAGATCTATGTACAGAAGAAAATTTATCAAATCAAACGTTATAACAGCAGTTACAGCTGGATTAATCCCTATCGTCCCAAATTATCTTTTCGGCGTATCCAACTCAAAGGGAGAAAAGTCATATAAGGAATATTTGAGAAATAGTGCTGTACCAAAAGAAGTCCTAGAAATATTTTTGAATGAAGATAGCTGGGCTCAGTTTGACCCAGAGGTTGGGTACATTTTGGGAAATCATATGCCTCATGACGGGATTGATAATAGCTACACCATCTCAACCTCAAAGAAAGAAGGAAAAAGAACTAACAAAGTATATGCTGATCGTGCATGCAGAATAAATACTTATGGAAATAGTTTTACCCAATGTCACCAAGTAAGTGATTCTGAAACATGGCAAGAATATCTTGCCGGGCATCTAGGAGAACCTATTCAAAATTTTGGTATGGGAGGGTTTGGAATATATCAGGCCTACAGACGACTATTAAGACGTGAAAAGGTGGATAAAAATTCAAAATATGTTATTCTTTACATGTGGGGAAATGATTATGTGAGGAGTGTTTTTAGGTGTCGGTATGCTTCTTATTATAAAAGTTGGAATGATTATGGAGGAAGCATGTTTCATGGTAATTTTTGGTGTAATATCGAAATGGATCTCAAATCAGGTAAACTGGTCGAAAAAGAAAATCGGATAAGATCCAAAAAGGAGATGTATAAAATGTGTGATCCAGAGTTTATGTATGATAATTTGAAAGATGATTTAATGTTGCAACTTCATTTATTAAGTTATGAAATGGTAAATTCTGACATAGATACAAAAGGGCTTAAAAAACTCGCAAAAATTTTAGGATTACCTGAGATAGATTTTAGAAGTCCGAAAAAAATGAAGCTTACCGCTAAAGCTTTAAGAGACAAATACTCTTTTGAAGCAACGAAATACATTTTAGATAAGACCCGTGAATTTTGTGACCAACAGGGTAAGAAGCTTTTGCTAGTACATTTTGATCATGTTAATGTTCTTTATGAAATGGCAAATGGTTTAACTAGATATGACCAAGAGATAATTGATTTTATTAAAGTTAAAGGATTTAATTTTTTCGATATGAATGAAGTGCATCTAGAAGATTTCAAAAAATTCAACCTTAGCCTTGACCAATATATGGAAAGGTATTTTATTGGTCATTACACTCCTGCTGGGAATCATTTTTTTGCTTACTCAATCAAAGACAAAATTGTGGATTTGCTTGATCCGAAACCAATTACTTATCAGCAGAAAGGGGATAGATTGATTAGGTTTAAAGGCTATTTAAACAAGGAAAAATAAAATTTTACCAATTTTTTCATCCATTAGATTATTTCAAGAATTTTACTTTCAATATTATTGAAAAATATAAAATCATTTATATTATTTTACTTACTATTTTTCTTCTGAAGCATCACTGTACAGGACAGCTAATTTGTAAATTAGGTAATTTGATAGTAATTTAAACTCTTGCTTTAAAACTTAAATGTTAAGATATGAAAACAGTCTATAGTTTATACTTTCTTTTATTTAGTTCAATCACCGTATTCGGACAATTAAATTTTGACCAACTATTGGTTGAGAATAAAGTGAGTCCTAAGGGGATAGATGTTCAAGCCCCACGTTTTAGCTGGATAATGTCTTCTAAATCGAGAAATAAATCCCAATCGGCCTATCAGATCAGAGTTGTTAAAGGGGCTAATAAGTTTAGTAATAAGCTATTAATCTGGGATACGGAAAAGGTCGCTTCCGACCAATCTGTTTTTGTAGATTATGATGGGCCTAATTTAGAATCAGGGGCAACTTATTATTGGCAAGTTAGAGTTTGGGATGAAAAGGGTAAAGTTTCTCGTTGGAGTACTACATCTTCATGGCAAATGGGATTTCTCAATCCCCAAACAGAATTTAGTGCTAAATGGATTACTCCTGGTTATGAAGAAACTGAACAAAGAGAGAGTCCACTATTTCGGAAGGAGTTTGAAACGTCCAATAAAAAAATTAAAAGAGCGACAGCTTTTGTTACAGCTCATGGAATGTACGAAGCTTTTATTAATGGAAAACGTATAGGAGATGCCTATTTTACCCCTGGCTGGACGAGTTATAATGAACGATTACAATATCAGGTTTACGATGTAACTAATCATTTAGTGACTGGTAAAAACGCTATTGGAGCCATGTTGGGGAATGGTTGGTACCGTGGATTTTTAGCATGGGGCGATAGAAACAATCATTACGGTAACGATATCGCCTTACTACTCCAAATAACTATTGAATACGAAGATGGAACCACTCAAGAACTCATTACCGATGATTCATGGCAAAGCATCAAAGGTCCTGTAGTTTTCTCTGAAATTTATGATGGAGAAATCTACGATACTCAACAAGAAATTTACGGATGGTCAAAGCCCAATTTCTCAGAGCAATGGGAAGCTGTGAAAGAAGTAGATTTTGCAAAAAAAAATCTAATCGCAACTGAAAATGAACTGATTAAAAAACAGGAGCAAATTAAACCTGTTGATCGTTTTGAAGCCAAAGAAGGGGGAACCATTATAGATTTTGGTCAAAATCTAGTCGGTTGGGTTCAACTGTCGATAAAAGGAAAACCAGGCCAGCGCATTGAGATTTACCATGCAGAAGTATTGGATAAGGAGGAAAACTTTTATGTGGATAACCTTCGAGACGCAGATCAAAAAATGACATATATATTGGATGGAACCAAACAAATTTTAGAGCCACACTTTACCTTCCAAGGATTTAGATACATCAAAATTACAGGAGATGCGGTTAAAATTAATGATGACGACCTCACTGCCATCGCATTATATTCTGATATGAAGCCTACAGGAAAATTTTCAACTTCAGATCCATTAATTAATCAACTCCAACAAAATATACAGTGGGGACAAAAAGGAAATTTTCTAGATGTGCCCACAGATTGCCCACAACGTGATGAACGACTGGGTTGGACAGGGGATGCTCAAGCATTTTTCAATACAGCAGCCTACAATATGAATGTAAATAACTTCTTTTCTAAATGGATGAAAGATGTAGCTACAGATCAATTAGAAAGTGGAGCGGTACCTCATGTAGTACCAAATGTATTGGGTGAAAATGCTAGTGGTAGCGCGGGTTGGGCTGATGCCGCGACAATTATACCTTGGAATTCTTATCTGTTGTATGGTGATTACAGAATGCTTGAAACGCAGTACCCTAGCATGAAATCTTGGGTTGATTATATTGTCAATCAGAGTCAAGACAATCTTTGGGCTAGTGGGTTTCATTTTGGGGATTGGCTTTTTTACAGACCTGATGATGATAATGATGGAAGGGCAGCAATCACAGACAAATACTATATAACTCAATGCTTTTTTGCAAATTCTACCCAATTAGTAATCAACACAGCAAAAGTATTGGGACATGAAGCTGATGTGATGAAATATCAAGCCCTTTTAAAAGACATCAAAAAAGCCTTTCAAGATGAGTTTGTTACTACTTCTGGACGTGTTGGGCCAAATACTCAAACAGCCTATGTATTGGCTTTACAATTTGATATGCTCCCTGAGAACCAAAGAAAACAAGCCGTTGATAGATTGGTAGGTAATATCAAAAGGTATGGCTATCACCTGACAACAGGATTTTTAGGAACGCCCTATTTGTGCCATGTGCTAAGTCGTTTTGGAAGAGAGGACATGGCTTACGAATTGCTTATGCAAGACACCTACCCTTCATGGCTATATCCGGTTACAATGGGTGCAACAACAATCTGGGAACGTTGGGACGGAATTAAGCCAGATGGTAGTTTTCAAACACCTGGGATGAATTCATATAATCATTATGCCTATGGAGCAATTGGGGAATGGATGTATCAAAATATTGCTGGAATCAATGTTGATCCTTTAGCTCCGGGCTATAAAAGAATCAAAATCAAGTCTATACTAGGTGGAGGATTAACTGAAGCTAGCGGAAGCCTAGAAACTTATTATGGAAAAATAAAATCAGCTTGGAAATACGAGGGTAAGATCCTTAAGCAAAAAATTACCGTACCTGTTAATACAACAGCTGAGGTTTACTTATTGTCAGAAGATTATATTCAAATTAGAGAAGGTGAAAAACCGATTAAATCTCAAATATCAATTGAATTCTTGGGTTTTGAAGAAGGTTATTCCAAAGTACTCTTAGGCTCTGGATCTTATGAGTTTTCTATTCCAATAGAAGAAAATTTAGCCTCAAATAGATTAAATGAAATAATCGGGGACTATACCGCATTTACCGGTTTTGGATCAGACTTTTCAGTAATTAAAGAAGGGGAAAAGCTTTATATTGTTTTAAAAGAAAACAAAGAAGAATTAATTCCAAGGGGAGAAGACACTTTTGTTTTTGCTTCAAATCCAAATTATATTTTTGAAATCAAAAGAAGCAGAGCACAATCTATTAGATCGGTTCGTGTTGAGATCGGAGAAATGAGATACAACGCTGCAAAGGATTAAGGGAAATTATTTGACTTCTAATATTGAGATTCTAGTTTTTATTCCAAATTATTTTGATTTTAACCATCAGTTGTCGATTTGTTTTTTAAAGAACTTAATTTATTTAAAAATTTACTAAATAAGAGGTAGATTAATCCACAGCTTATCCAGGTGGGTAAGGTTAAAAAGGATAAAAAGAGATCAAGTTGAACGGAGATTCCATAAAACACCACGATACTTAAAGTCCAAGCCCAGAGCACGTTCCAGTTGAATCCTTTATCTAATGGGAACTCTAAATAATCGGGAATATTAAATCGCTTTCCAAAAAAATGTTGAAAGACAATGATAGCGCCCACGGGCGATAAAATAAAACCGTAAAGGGAAACAAAATCGAGCAGTTTCATGGCAAAGGCAGGGAATAAACCTGCTGTTGTGGCAACCCCTCCTGCCACCATAGTGACCCAAAAGGTAGAGCGTTTAGGGAAAAGGGTTTGAAAAGCTAAACCAGCTCTATAGATGGTGGGGTTGGCTGTGGTCCAACCGGCAAGAACAACAGCTAAAATACCAAAGACTCCAATGGCATTATAAGCTAAAGGTCCAGGTGCTACAGAAGGCGCAGCACCTTTAGCTAAAAATGCTTGGGCTTCAGGGCTTTGAATGTAAACAGCATACAATAGCGCTGCGGCGATCCATGCGATATAATGCCCGATATACATACCAACTGCTGTAGCCCACCCTGCACTAGGAGTTTCAGCATAACGAAAAACACTCAAGTCTGACATTCCAATATGCATGGCTGCGTTGGCAAACCAAGACCAAAAGCACACATGCCAAAAAGTGTATTTTATTTGACCAGGGAATGGGGTACTTCCTTTTCCCCAAATGGCCCAAAAATCAATAAATGAGCCAACATCAAGTTGGTTTAGTGCTACAAAACCACAAATTACAAAAGCAAGAATAATAAAGGGAGCCATATAATTTGCAGCTTTAGAAACAGTAGCAAATCCGTTGGCTGCAATGAGTGAAAATAAGAGTCCCAAAATCAAAACGACTAAAACCCAGATTATACCATTGGGTAGCGTATCTTTAAGTTGAGGCATTTCCATATTAAAGGGAATTCCTACAGCAGTTGCCGATACGGTAATCATTGCACCTGCTAAAAAACAAAACAAAACTCCATTGGCAATATTGTAAAGTTTAACCAATTTTGCTCCAGTTATTTTTTCCAAGTGGTGATAAAGAGTAAAACGATATTTGACTGCAATTTCAGCTGTTAAAAAACGCCAACTAAGCACAGCCAGCAGGTTACCAATCAGTAAACCTGCAAGTAGGTCAAAAGCACTTACACCTGTTGTGAGGAACAAAGGCCCGATAATAAATTCCGTACCTGCAGCGTGCTCACCAGCATACATCCCCAAAAAATGAGTCCACTTTTTAAGTGCCTTATCAGGAACTTTTTCATTTTCGAATTCCTTATTAGTCGTTTTGGTTTCAGCGGGTTTCATATGCTTAAATTTCGTAAAGTTTAAATTCGTTCCATGCCGTAAATAGTGTGTAAATTTTTTTCATCAAAGTTGGTTGGATGTACACTTAATGCAGCACCTAGCGCTGCACCAAGCGAGAAGTCACTGCAGTAAACTTCAAGATCTACAAAGCTTCGAGCGAGATGTTTTATAAAGATTTGATTTTTTTGAAAGCCTCCATCCAGATAGATTCTCTCTATTTTTACTCCCCTTAAGATAAATGCTAAAGAGGTGAACTGAATTTGCAATAAAGTTTTCATTATTGCGTAATAGGCCCCAGTTGGGCTGCTGTAATTTTTAAAAATTTCCTTAGGTAGACTAAAATCTGTAGAAGAAATAGACCAATTCGTATCACTTAATGGGATTGTTTGATCAAATTCCAAAGGGTCGTAATCTATCGTTTTAAAAAAATCCGATGAACAATCAAAATAAGATGCGATGGATTTAGACAGCTGCTCATGTGCTCCGCCCATAAAAAAGCGACTCGCTTTGACGGATTGCCCATTAGGAGTCATATAATTTAAGCAGCCTTGATTTAAGTCACTTTCCAATAAACTTTGATTACAAAATGGGTTTAAGGCTACATTCATAGTGCCAGTGCTCAATAAAATAAAAGATTTTTTAACAGCTTTTAGATAAGGAACTAATGCAGCTGAACTGTCGTGTAATCCAATACCCACAGAAACACCCTTGAGCAGATTGACTCCCTCTGAAGTTTTTTCTGAGGAACTAATTGGGGCTTGTAAATCTGATATTTCTTCCTGAATTAACCAATCTTGGTAGTTGGCTGAGGAATAATCCCAAAGACTAGTATGACATCCTATACTGGAAAGTTCACTCACTGAGTTTCCGGTAAAATAGTAGTGAAAAAACTGTGGAAGATGAAGCGCTAATTGAACTTGTTTAAATTTTTTTTGCCTGTTTTTTTTAAGCCAATATAGTTGAAAACCAGAATTTAGAAATCCAGATCTCGGGGAGGCAGAACTTAACTCTAAATTAGGATATGCTTGGTAAAATTCTTTTTCAATTTCTGAGTCAACCGGTTTTAAATAATTATACATGGGCAATAAGGGGTCGCCATTATAATCAATAAGAACAAAACTAGCACCATGAGCTGAAAAATTAACTGTCTTGACTGCGTATCTGATAAGAAGCTGTTCTAAGAGGCCTTCCATCCACTCCAATATAGTTTTTAGATCGTCAGACTCAAAACCATCCTCATCTGGAATTTCATCAACTTGAATACTTTTTTGAAAAAGAAGTTTGAAGTTTAATGAAAACACAAAACACTTTTTATGCGTCTTGCCAACATCAAAAACAACAATTGCTTTATCTTTCTTCATGCTGCGGCTTATAATCCTGAGGACAAAGCATTTGCACCTCTCTGTTGAATTCTTATTTGACGTTGTTTAGTTTCTCTATAAACCTGAAGGGCATCTAGTGCTCCGCCTTTTCTGAGGCGCATCTCTCGAATAAGAGGGCGTACATCTGTCTTAAAAGCATTTTGAAGGAGCTCTTGACACATTACAACATCATTGTACTGCTGTGCTTGATGAAGTGCTTTTTGATCAATTAGCAGTGCTTTAGCGAAAGATTCTAATATAGCGTCAATGGATTGTAGCAAATCTTCAAGTGGATCTTTGGTATTGTGACTAGCGTCTATCATCCATGCAAGAGGCGGGTTATTTTTATTAGTAGCCATTCCATAAACCAATTCATTGAATATTAAAAAAAGTTTGTAGGGTTGAATACTTCCGACAGTAAGGTCATCGTCACCATATTTACTGTCATTAAAATGAAAACCCCCTAATTTTCCTTGCATAAGCAATGTAGCTACTATTTGTTCAATATTTGTATTGGGAAGGTGATGGCCAAGATCGACAAGAGTAAAGGCTTTTGGGCCACAAGCATTAGCCAATAGAAAAGAAGTGCCCCAATCTTGGATTACCGTACTGTAAAAGTTGGGTTCGTAAGGTTTGTATTCTATAAAAAGGCGCCAATCTTTGGGCATCGATTTTGTAATTACTTGAAGGCTATCTTGAGTGCGGTAAAGTGCCTTTTGAAAATTGTTTTGTCCTGGGAAATTGGAACCATCAGCTAGCCAAATTGTAATACTTTTTGAGCCTAAGCTTTCGCCAATTTGGACAACTTCTTTGTTGTGAGCAATCGCTTGTTCTCTAACGGCTTTATCTACATGGGATAAAGAACCGTATTTATAGGAATGTTTTTGATTGACTTGATCTTGAAAGGTGTTTGAGTTGACAGCATCAAACCTTAACTGCTGTGCTATAGCAGCTTCTTTTATCTCCTGAATATCATTTGGGATATCCCATGGAATATGTAGGGAAATCGCATTACTGTTTTTAGTAAGTGCGTGTAACAAGCCAACATCTTCAATTTTTTCTAGTAGGGTTCTCGGTGCACCACCAAAAGTAAACCGTCCAAAGCGAGTCCCTCCAGCACCTAATGCCCAGCTAGGCACGGCAATTTGAAATTTTTCAAGTTGTCCTAAAAGGGTTTTTACATCTATTCCCTCTTGGGTTAATTTTTCAGCTAGCGACTCAAATTCTTGTGAATGTTGCTTTTCACAAGACTGGTTTATTAGGTTTATTGTTTCTTCTGTTAGCATAATCCTGATTTATCTTACAAATGCATTAGCCATTCCACCATCTACATTAATAGTATTACCAGTAGATTTATCTAAAAATGCAACTAAAGAAAAAACAGCTTGGGCAATATCATCAGGGGTGATGATTTGATTTAAGAGGTTTCTTTTTGCATAAAAGGCAGGCAGATCATTGACTTTAATTCCATTGGCATCTGCTCTTCCTTTAGCCCATGAACCCTCCCAAATTTTACTTCCAACAATAACCCCATCTGGATTAACGGTATTGACTCGAATTTTTTCTTTAGCCAGTTCAGCAGCCAATAGGCGCGTCATGTGTTGCTGGGCAGCTTTTGCAGTTCCGTAAGCCACATTATTAGGTCCAGCAACAAGCCCATTTTTACTGGCAATTGTTATAAAATTGCCTCCTTTTTTTTGGATTTTAAGTACAGCAGTGGCTTGCTTGAAAAGCTCAAATTGTCCTTTTACGAGAATGTTTTGCAACATATCCCAATCTTCGGAAGTGGTTTCAGATAAAGGTTTTGAAATTGCAAGACCAGCACTGTGAACAACTATGTCAATCCCTCCAAAATTAAGACAGGTCTTTTCTATAGCATTTTGGATTGCTTCAGAATTATTTATATCACAGACTACTGAGAGGGCATTGTCTTTATTGAATTCTTTTTCGGCTTCCTTTAAATTTTTCTCTGAGATGTCCAATAAAATTACAACAGCACCTTCTGTAACAAATTTTTTTGCAATAGACTTTCCTATACCCCCTCCAGCACCAGTAACTAGAGCAATTTTTCTGGATAATGGCTTTTCTTTTGGCATACGTTGTAATTTTGCTTCTTCCAATAGCCAATATTCGATATCAAAAGCTTCTTGCAAGGGCAATGAGGAATAAGAAGAAATTACCTCTGACCCCCTCATTACATTGATAGCGTTGGTATAAAACTCCGAAGCGATACGAGCCGTTTGTTTATTTTTTGCAAAACTGAACAATCCAATTCCAGGATATAATAATATCACCGGATTAGGATCTCGCATTGCTGGGCTGCTCTCTTTTTTAAACTGTTGGTAATAAGTAGCGTACTCTTGTCTATATGTTTCAAAATAAGGAGCCAATAGTTTTTTAACTCTTTCCAAATCTCTAAGATCAGCTTCTATATCGAGAGGTAGTATTAAAGGTTTTATCTTAGTCCTTAAGAAATGATCAGGGCATGAAGTGCCCATGGGTGCAAGAGTTTCAAGGTCTTCACTGTTTATAAACTCCAACACTTCAGCATTGTCGTTAAAATGCCCAACCATGTTCTGTTCGGAACTGCATAACGAACGTAATACAGGCATCAGTTTGGATGCTTGATGGTTTCGTTTAGATTTGTTTGGGGACTCATGTTTTGCTCCTCCAAATACTTTTGTGGTTTTTGTTAATTTGGAAGCTATATAAGTTGAAGCTTGTTCTATTACCTCCAAACTGTTCAGGTAACACTCTTTAGAAGTTTCCCCCCATGTAAATAATCCATGGCTTCCCAGAACAATTCCTCGGATTCCTGGATTGGCGTTAAGACAATTTTCTAATTGGAGTCCAAGATCAAAGCCTGGACGTTGCCAATCGACCCATCCCATGGTATCTCCCCATATTTCTTGGGTAATTTTTTTACCATCCTTTGCAGCCGCGATAGCGATAAGTGCATCTGGATGTAAATGATCAATGTGTGGAAAGGGGAGTAAGCCGTGCAGAGGAGTATCGATTGAAGGAGCTCGACTCTCTAGGGAATAAATACAGTGGCTAAATAAACCAACCATACGGTCTTCATCTTCTAGTCCTTGATATACATTTTTAAGATTACGCAAACGTTCGATGTAAAGCCCAGCTATTCCAGTCCGGTTAAGGGTGCCTATATCTCCACCTGACCCTTTAATCCACATTACCTCACAATTTTCTCCAGTCAACGGATCTTTTTCAATGGTTTTACAGCTAGTATTTCCACCACCATAGTTTGTTATCCGGAGGTCGGCTCCAAGAATATTAGACCGGTACAAAAAAAGCGCAACCTGATCTTCTGCTAAAGTGCCAGCATGCTTGTCATCCCATAGGTAATTTACATGTTGGAAGTTTAAAGTCTTAGAGTGATTCATATTACAGTTTAATATGTTTGTTTTTTAACAAACTTGATTAGATAAGTAAACCAAGTCAATAAACAAATATATTCAAATCTATGATAGTGAAGCAGTATGTAATTATGTAACCAAGCATATTGGTAAAGATGTGGACTATGACATTGTATTTAAAAGCTAAAACGTCTTATGCATTACCATAACTACTGCACCCCCTAGGTCTCAGGAAATGAGTTTTCTGTTGAGGTTTGGAGTTGAGATATGATATGTAACCTAATCTGAGCAGATTATTGGTTGTTCAATTCCTTCAAGTTCTCTTTGCTTCTCTATAAAGTCAATTCCACATTCCAATTTTTCCGCCAATTTGGATTTCGGATTTACAATTCTCCAAAAAGGTGTAACTTCTTCAATGTCTTTGCCTGCATTCAATTCCTCAAATGATGCTTCTGAAACAATTCGCAAGAAAATTCCTGTTGTTACAGGGCAGGTTTTATCTGCTTGATATTCAACTGCCAAGTCATTGCGCATTGTACCTAATTCGGTCGATTTTCCAAAGGGGATGTGATTTACATAATCGTCTATAATTTTTGGTGTAGCAATAAACATTTTGCTTCCTTCTGGAATGTCTGCAAACTTTTTATCAATTGTTTTAATTTTAAATGACTTGTCGCTATCTCTTTTTTCTATCCAAGTTTTATTTGCCATTATTCGCCAAGGTTTTTCTTGAATTTACAAAATACAAATTTTAGCCCTCCCAAGTGGAGGGTTTTTCTTTTCAACACATTCTCTATATCTTAGAGGTATTATTAATCATAAATCAATTAAAATGAAAAAAATACTTTTTACATTTTTTCTTACCATCTCATTTTTAACTCAAGCCCAAATAAACCATTATTTTTATTTAAAAGTTGAGGATGGTGAGAAATTCGAATCCGTAATGAAAGACTATTTTTTAAAAGTAGCCCAACATGCAGTTGATAATGGTAAGACATTTACTGGATGGAGTGTGTGGAGAAAAAATTGGAGAACAAATACAAATAAATATAATTATATAGTTGCTGTAAGCACCAAAAGTATCGAAGACTTGACTTCTAAATGGGATTGGAACCCTCTAGAAGCTACAGGAGTAGCTCAAGAATATATTGATGTTGAATGGGAAGTATTTAGAAGAGATACATACAGGGTTGATAGCTTTGTTCCTGGATCTTTTGAATATATAGTTGTAAACTACTCTAAACCTGACGATTTATGGAAACAACTAGCTTACGAAGTTGAGTATATTACACCTGTAATGAAAGAATTAATATCAAAAAAAGCTTATGGAAGATCAGGATGGAATGTTCAACATAAAATATATCCTTCATCAAGTAATGAAAAATATACAATGATGACAGTTGACGGATATCCAACATGGACTGCTGCTGTTAAGTCATTTGATTCCGAATATGGTGTCAATAATTACGCTACCTGGAGTAAGGCTTTGAAAAAGGTTCATGGTAGTAAAACTATGGAGACATCAACAAATAACTCTTTTGGTTATAGACCAATTTATAAAAGAATAGTTTCTACTAAATAATATTTTATAAAAATAATCACTAACCCTCCCAATCGGAGGGTTTTTTTTTACACGAATGGATAGAATCCAAAATCAGTTTTATTCTTTGTAAATCAGCTCTTTACTGAAAATTTCTCAATCCTGTTTTAGGGGGTGTTTGTTTGGGGTTTGTGTGGATACGTGATGGAATTTAATTTCTTTCAAAAAACGTCCAAAATTGACGAAAAATGACCAAAAAAGGTCAAAAATGAGTCAAAATTGATCAAAAATGGCCAAAAAGTCACAAAAAATTGTAATTTTTCTATTTTAGTGGTTGACTCTATTTTCTTTACTTATTTTATCAATATTATAGTGTTTCTGAATTATTTACGATTTACTTTTTTCTAAAAGTGATTTTTAGGGAATAGATGATTTAGAGGGTTGGGTATGTGTAATATAAATCTATCTCAGGTTCTAAAGTTCTATGTGATATTAGCTGTCCAATTTATATTAATCTAAATCATCGGCATATCCTTTTCAGTAAGTTTAAGAATCAAGACATACAGTAAAAAATCTTTAGTTATTAGAAAAAAGAATATTCTAAATTTGAATATTAAATCCAGCTATGAAAAAAAATCAAGTATCCTTTCAATGGGCATTTAAACAGTTTATTCTTCCAAGAATAAAAATCGTCTCTTTTGGCCTTTTATTAATTTTAATTAAAAGTTTGTCTGGTTTAGTTCTTCCATATGCAAGTAAATATTTAATTGATGATGTGATTCCTTCAAAAGATACCCAAGCCTTAACTTATTTATTAATACTCGTGTGTTTTTCTCTTTTCTTACAATCTATTAGTTCATTTTCTTTAACCCGCATATTGAGTGTTGAAGCCCAACACTTAATATCCATTCTTAGAACTAACGTCCAACAAAAACTACTTACACTACCCGTAAGCTTTTTTAATAATAACAAATCTGGAGCTTTAGTTTCTAGAGTTATGACAGATGTTGAAGGGGTTAGAAATTTAGTAGGGACAGGTCTAGTACAGCTTATAGGTGGTAGCATTACAGCAATAATTTCACTTGTTATTTTGATTAAAATAAATGCAAAAATGACCTTATTTGTTCTTTTGCCAGTTTTAGTTTTCGGATTCGTCGCTTTAAAGGCCTTTGGATATATTCGTCCTATCTTCAGGGCTCGAAGAAAAATTAATGCTGAAGTTACTGGACGACTTACTGAAACCTTAAATGGAATTAGAGTGATAAAAGGTTTTAATGCAGAAGAACAGGAAAAAAAAGTATTTGAAAAAGGGGTAGAAGATCTATATCAAAACGTTAAAAAGAGTCTTACAGCAACCGCATTTATAACAAGTTCATCTACTTTTTTATTAGGTTTAGCTTCTGCAGGAATAATGGGGATGGGGGGGTATTTTATAATGAATAACACAATGACATATGGTGAATTTGTATCATTTACACTTTTTCTTGGATTTATGATTGCTCCTATTGTTCAGATGAGTAATATAGGCAGTCAGCTTACAGAAGCTTTTGCTGGTTTAGATCGAACGCAAGAATTGATGGGTATACCCGAAGAAAACGATATTAAATCACGGGTCTTGAAACTCAATAAAATTGATGGAAATGTGACATTTAAAAATATTTCCTTTAGTTATGACGATAAAACGGAAGTTATTCACTCAATTTCCTTTAAGGCACCAAAAGGAAGCTTAACAGCTTTAGTCGGTTCTTCTGGCTCTGGCAAATCCACTATAGCAAGTCTAGTATCCACTTTCTTAAATCCAAGTTCAGGACAAATATTAATTGATGGAAATGATTTATCAAAAGTAGATTTAAAAAGTTTTAGAAGTCAACTGGGTGTTGTATTACAAGATGATTTTTTATATGAAGGTACAATAAGAGATAATATTCTCTTCCCTCGTCCAGAAGCTAGCGAAAGTGAACTTATAGAAGCTGTAAAGGGTGCTTTCGTAAACGAATTTACAGATCGCTTTGAAAATGGTTTATACACATTAATTGGAGAAAGAGGGGTTAAACTTTCTGGAGGTCAACGTCAGCGAATTTCAATTGCTCGCGCATTATTGGCTAATCCAAAAATTGTGATTTTAGATGAGGCTACCTCTAATTTAGATACCCTAAGCGAAATTTTTATTCAAAAAAGTCTTGCTACTTTAATGAAAGAGAGAACGACTTTTGTCATTGCACACCGCTTGAGTACTATTAAAAAGGCAGACCAAATCCTTGTTATTGAAGATGGTATTATTGTAGAACGTGGA
>CACMUP010000004.1 GCA_902616905.1 uncultured Bacteroidota bacterium | reverse complement strand
ATTTTTATATAGCTGATACTGGGAATAATTTTGCTACTAGAGAAAACTTAAAAATTCACATTTTAAATAAGAATTTTACCCCAAAAGGGACAATCAATATTAGATATAAAAAACAAACAACATTTTCAAAAGAAACTTTAAGTGAATACGATGCTGAAGGACTTACGGTCTTTGGAGAAGAGTTAGTTTTATTTTCAAAAAACAGAAAAACACTTAATTCTGAGATATATACTTTTCCTAAAAAAGAAGGGGATTATATTTTGACCCCAAAAGTTTCGATTGATACTAAATCGTTAATTACAGCTGCTGATTACAGTTTAAAATTAGATATTATGGTTTTAACAGGATACAATTTCAACGGAGATCAATTTTTTTACATATTGAAAGACTTTCGTAAAAAGGGATTTGAGAATATTGATTTAAAAAAATATTTAATTCCTGTTAAACCTGCTCAAATAGAAGCAATAAAAATAATTGATTCAAATAATTTTTGGTTAACATCTGAAAATGAGGGTAAAGGTAATCCCAAATTACTAAAGTTAAAATTAAATAGTAATTAATATCATATGAATTGTTATTACTAATAAATATATTCCTATTTTGGAAGAATCAATTACATTAAATAACATAAAAACAAGTTTTATGAGAATTTCATTTCCCTTGACAATTTTCCTAATTTTTAGTTTAAATTTAAGTTTTGCTCAAAAAAAGAAAAAAACAAAGAAAAAAGAGACTACTCATTCTTTAAAATATAACAATCTTAATTGGAGAAATATTGGACCTTTCAGAGGAGGAAGAAGTGTAGCTTCAACTGGTGTTTTGAAACATCCGAATATTTTCTACATGGGTAGTACAGGTGGAGGAGTATGGAAAACAGAGGATTATGGAATTCATTGGGATAATATTTCTGATGGGTTTTTTAAAACAGGAACTGTTGGTGCAATTGCAGTATCAGAAAGTGATCCCAATGTTGTAATTGTAGGGATGGGTGAACATGCTGCTAGAGGTGTAATGACCTCAATGGGCGACGGGGTATATAAATCTGAAGATTCTGGTATTACATGGAAGCATATAGGATTAAATTTTTCTAGGCATATATCTGATATTGAAATCCACCCATCAAATCCAGATGTTTTTTTTGTTGCCGTTCAAGGTGCACAGTATGGGCCAAGTAAAGAGAGAGGTATTTATAAAACTTCAGACGGTGGAGAAACCTGGGAAAAAGTACTATATATTAATGATAGGGTTGGTGCTTCATCTTTGAGCATGGATATGAACAATCCTAGAATTCTCTATGTAGCTATGTGGGAACATGAACGTACACCATGGCAAATGAAATCTGGTGGACCAGATTCAGGAATTTATAAATCTACAGATGGGGGCCAAAATTGGATAAAATTGGAAAAAGGACTTCCTGAAATTATTGGGAAATCAGGTGTTTCTGTATCTAGAGCAAATTCAAAAGTTATTTATGTTAATCTTGAAGCTGAGGGAGATAGGTCAGGTGTTTATCGTTCAGACGATAGTGGAGCTTCTTGGAAACAAATTAATAAAGAAAGAATTGCAGTAACTCGATCATGGTATTACATGGAAATTTTTGCTGATCCTCAAGATGAAAATAAAGTTTATGTATTAAACTCACCAGTGCTAAAGTCTATTGATGGGGGAAAAACATTTAACGTTTTAGATACACCTCATGGCGATAATCATCATTTATGGATACACCCAAAAAATAATCAAATTATGATTAATTCAAATGATGGAGGAGCAAATGTAACTTTAAATGGTGGGAAAAGCTGGAGTACACAACAAAATCAACCTACTTCACAATTTTATAGAGTAATTGCTGATTCCCAAGTCCCTTATCATGTTTATGGAGGCCAGCAGGACAACTCAGCAATTGGTATTTTAAGCCGTGATAGTGATAGTGGTATTGATTGGAAAGACTGGTATTCTGTTGCGGGTTGTGAAAGTGCCTTTTTAGCATTTGATCCTGAAAATCCACAAACTGTATATGGGGGTTGTTACCAAGGAATTATAGAAAAATGGGATCGTAGAACAAAAATAGGGAAAGAGATAAAAGAATATCCAGAGCTATCGCTAGGGAATGTTCCAAGTGAATTTAAATTTAGATTTAATTGGAATGCTCCTATTTTGAGTTCTCCTCATGATCGAAATACGATTTATCATGCGGGGAATGTTATATTTAAATCTCAAAACGGTGGTATTAAATGGGAAGTAATTAGCCCAGACCTAACTAGAAATAACAAAAATCAACAAGTTCCAGGCGGGAAACCATTCACAAATGAGGCTGCTGGAGGAGAAAACTATAATACTTTGATGAGTTTATCTTTATCACCACATGACTCTAAAGTTATTTGGGCAGGTAGTGATGATGGTCTTATTCACATAACCCGAGACGGAGGAGAAAATTGGAAGAATGTTACACCTAAAGGACTAAAAGAAGGGATTGTGAATAGCATAGAAGTTTCTCCACATGATCCTGCAACAGCTTACATAACATTAATGAGATATAAGTTCATGGATCTGACTCCATACATTTTCAAAACAAAGGATTACGGATTAAATTGGGAGATAATTACAGATGGAATAAAGGGGGAACATACTTTTGTAAGAGTTGTTAGAGAGGATCCAAATGTCCCGGGGCTATTGTATGCAGGAACGGAAACAGGTTTTTATATATCATATGATGATGGAGAGAATTGGGAATCATTTCAAAACAACTTACCAATTGTACCTATAAATGACCTTTACATACAAGATAACGATCTAATAGCAGCAACAGCTGGACGTTCTTTTTGGATTTTGGATGATATTAGTCCTCTGCAGGAACAAAAAAATATAAAGGGATTACATCTTGTTACGCCAAAAAATGGATACCGAATTTTTTCAAGAAAAACTTCTAAAAATTCTACACAAGGAACCAATCCATTAAGTGGCATAATTTTAGATTATTATCTTCCAGAGGTAAGCGACTCATTAAATATAACTTTAGAAATTATTGACGGCGATGAAGTAATTAGAACTTACAGTTCTGCAAAAGAAAAATCAAATAAATCTTGGCCAGGCGGACCTGGACCAAGACAAGTCCTCCCAAAAAAACAAGGATTTAATAGGTTTCATTGGGATTTAAGAAGGGAATTTTTACCTAGTGTAGAGAATGTTTTTGTGTATGGAAGTTATTCAGGCAGTAGAGTATCTCCAGGAAATTATAAAGCAAAATTGAAAGTAAATGAGAAAGAAAAAGTGGTAGAATTTACTGTTCTACCAAATCCTAATCTTTCAATTTCAAAATCAGATTTTGATAAACAGCAAGATTTATTAGTGAAAATTGAAAATTCTATTCGAGATGTTCATGAATCAGTCAAAAACATGAGAGAAGTTCAAAAACAATTAAAACATTATCAGGAACATCTAAATAAAAATAAATCTTATAAAGTTTTGATAAGTAAAGCAAATTATATAGAAGAAAAACTTAAATCTTGGGAAGAAAATTTAATTCAGCCTGATCAGAAAACTTTTCAAGATGTAATTAATTTTCATAATAAACTTAATGCTGAATGGATGTATTTAAAAGAATATGTCGATTCTGAGGATCCAAAAGTAAGTCAAGGAGCTGAATTAAGGTATAATGACTTAAATAGCAAGTGGGAGGAATATAAAATTATATTGCAAGAAATCATAGATGAAGATTTTAAAGATTTTGAAACTGAGTTTAAATTAAAAAATATACCAGCATTAATTTATAAATAGATTAATAAAAATATAGAAATTGATAAATAGAGACTTAGCATCAAAAATTAGAAAAACACATCGGTATTTAGGGCTTTTTATAGGGATTCAATTTTTAGCCTGGACAATTTCTGGTTTATACTTTAGTTGGACAGATTTAGACAAAATACACGGGGATCATTTTATTAGAGTACCTCCTGATAAAGCAATTTTTTCAAATTTAATTCCTTTAGACAGCCTTAATGAATCGATTAGAGAGCTTGATTTAGTTGATATAGGGGGGAAACCATATTATTGGATAAATAATGATCGCCTGTATAACGCAAAAATAGGCACTATAAAGAATGGAATAACTAAAAAAGAAGCTATATCAATTGCTCAAGAAAATCTAATTGAAGGCTTAAAATTAGATCATGTTGAATATCTGACAGAAACAAATCCACATCACGAATATAGAGGTCAGTCGTTACCAGCATACGCTATACATTTCAAAAATAAAGACTTATTAGTTGCATATATTGATGCTAAAAGTGGAATTTTTAAAAAAGTGAGACATCAAAGTTGGCGTTGGTTTGATTTTTTGTGGATGGGTCACACCATGGACTACCAAGGGCGTGATAATTTCAATAATATACTATTAAGAATTTTTTCACTTTTTGGAGTTTTTACTGTATTGAGTGGTTTTGTTCTTTGGGGGACGAGTTCACCTACAATAATTAGATTTTTAAATAGGAAAAGTTAAAAACAATAGCTGTTTTAGGCCTAATTTTTTTTGACTTTCTTTATTTTTAATATTTAAAGCATGTAAATGGAATTATTCGATATAACTTTACTTATTCTCAATACTTTACTTATTGGTTTTTTAATTATTAGGACAAAAAGCACTAGCGACAAAGGATTCGAAACTTTTTTACATAATCAATTTCAAAAAGAGTTCATGGTTAATCGTGAAGAATTATCAAAAAATTTGCAAGAAAATAGAAACGAGCTTTCTAGAAGTTTTGAAAGGTTGAATGAAACCATTATCAAAAAAGCTAAAGATGATCGGGAAGAGTTAAGAAATACACTTAAAGATTTTCAACAAAGTTTTTCTAATAATGTTGAAGATTTTAATAAACTTCAAAAGGAAAAGTTTGATCAAATGAAAGCAAAACAACAGGAAATGATAAAAACAACAGAATTACGATTAGAAAGAATGCGTGAAACTGTTGACGAAAAACTTCATAAAACTCTTGAAGAGCGACTAGGGAAGTCATTTGAAATGGTAACTAAGCAATTACTAGTTGTACAAAAAGGATTAGGTGAGATGCAAAATATAGCTTCTGGTGTTGGAGATCTAAAAAAAGTTCTAACTAATGTTAAAACAAGAGGAGTACTAGGAGAAATTCAACTTGGAAATATTTTAGAAGAAATTATGACTCCAGATCAATTTGATGTAAATGTTAAAACTAAAGTTGATTCTGATGCAATAGTAGAATATGCTATAAAACTTCCTGGGAGAGGTAAAAATGACAAAAGTGTTTACTTGCCAATTGATGCAAAATTTCCCCAAGAGGATTATATAAGGCTTCAAAATGCATATGAAACAGGAGATTCTGTTTCTGTTGAATTATCAATTAAATCTTTACTTCAAAATGTAAAAAAATTCGCAAAAGATATTTCACTAAAATATATTGATCCTCCAAATACAACTGATTTTGGCATCATGTTTTTGCCGATAGAAGGCTTATTTGCAGAAATCGTACGTCAACCTGATATGATAGCAATGCTACAACGAGAATATAAAATTGTTGTAACAGGACCAACAACTCTTGCAGCAATGCTAAATAGTCTTCAGATGGGCTTTAAAACTCTTGCAATACAAAAAAGGAGTAGTGAGGTCTGGAATGTTTTGGCAGCTGTAAAAAAAGAGTTTAATTCTTTTGGAGGTGTCTTAGAAAAAGCACAAAAGAAAATAAATGAAGCTAATAAAGAAATAGAAACCCTTGTTGGAACAAGAACTAGGATGATGCAATCTAAATTGAAGAATGTAGAACAGTTAGAAGTAACAAAAAAAGGGGCATCTAAGTCAAATTTTCTAGAAGTTCAAAATCGCGATAATGATTAATTTTATTATTTATAAAAAAACCCTATAAAAGTATTACAGGGTATTTAGTGGTACCTCCAGGAATCGAACCAGGGACACAAGGATTTTCAGTCCTTTGCTCTACCAACTGAGCTAAGGTACCCCGCTTTCTAGCAAAAACAAATATAGTTGCCTTTTGGATTCTCACAAAATCATTTCACTTATTTTCTTTGTAAATTTACTTTGATAAGAAGAGTAAATGAATCTTATAATTGATCTTGGTAATACTAGAATTAAATATTTCGTATTTTATAATGACGATGAAATTGATTCAACTAATTCAAATCTGCGTAATTGGGAAAAAGAATTGAATAATTTACTTGGTAACTATCCATCTATTTCTAGATGCATTATATCCGATGTGAATGGAAGTATTACTAGGCAAATAGAAAATTTTTTATCCCCACTTCCCTTAATTTATTGTTCCTCTGAATTAAACCTTCCATTCAAATCGAATTATAACCCTTTTAATCAATTGGGATCCGATCGCATAGCCTTAATTACGTCTTCTATAATAGAATATCCAAAAGAAAATATATTAATTATTGATTTAGGAACATGTATAACTTATGATATTCTTACCAGCAATGGTATTCATTTAGGCGGATCAATAAGTCCCGGGTACATAATGCGTTACAAAGCCTTAAATAAATTTTCTGGGAAATTACCTCTTTTAGAGCCTGAAATAGTTTATGATAATGTATTAGGCAAAAATACTGAACAATCTATTCATTCTGGGGTCGCAAATGGTATAATTTCAGAAATCAAAGAAATAATTAATTATTATCGAAAAGAATTCAAATTTCTTAAGGTAATTTTATCAGGAGGAGACGCCCAAAAGTTGTCTAAAACATTAAAAAACGCCATATTTGCAAACAAAAATTTTTTAGCAAAAGGTCTAAACTTTATACTATCAAGTAACATAAATAAATGATCAGAATAAAAGAGACTCTTTTTTTTCTCTTAATTGCCCTTCCGTCGATTGCGCAAAATAACACATCCTCACCATATTCTTCAACTGGATTAGGTGAAAATACTTTTAACGGAACTCAAGCAACAAGACATATGGGTGGCTTAGATGTTTTTACCGATTCAATTCATGCTAATCTAGCTAATCCTGCAAGTTATGGATATTTAAAATTTACGACCTACTCAATTGGTGTCAACTACATAAATAATTATATTTCTGATGTTTCAGAATCTCAAAATACTGACATTGCCTCTCTTGATTATCTATCAGTTAGTATTCCTACAAAAAATTTTGGTTTTGGTTTTGGAATTATTCCATTTACTTCAATTGGATACCGTTTACAGGATGTTGGTGAATTTGAAGATTCTAATATTTTTAACAGATATGAAGGTTCTGGTGGATTAAATAGGGCATACTTTTCTTTAGGAATACCTATTTCTAGAAATATTTCGATTGGTTCTTCGGTAAATTATAATTTTGGAAATTTGCTTTACAGATCAGGTCAATTTGTCGACGGGATTGATAACGGTACTTTTCTTGTTAATGAGTCAGATGTTTCTGGATTTAATTATCAATTATCTCTACAATTAATTTTACCTATAAAAAACAAATTTGCAGCTCAAGCTATGTTTTCTGTAGAACCTTTGTCTTTTATAGATTCTCAAAATAGAAGGATTTTTTATACACAATCACTTTCTCGAGAGACAATTATAGAGTTTACTGAGATAGATTTAACTCAATCAAATTTAAATCAAACAGTTTTAGAACTATCTCCATCCACAAAAATTGGATTTGGTTTTGGAAAAAATAAAAAATGGTTTTTTGGTGCTCAATATAATTTGACAAAAACCTCTACATTTACAAATAGTTTTTTCGAAAGAAATAATGTTTCTTATCAAGATTCGAAAAAATGGGCTTTAGGAGGATATTTTATTCCTAATTATGCATCATTTACAAGCTTCTGGAGTAGAGTTGTTTACCGTTTTGGATTCCGTTCTCAGCAAATGAGCACAATTATTAATAGTATCCCAATTAGAGAGAGAGGTATTACCTTAGGTTTAGGATTACCATTAACTGGTTTATCAAACGTGAACGTTGGTCTTGAAATAACCCAAAGAGGTCAGTCAATTTTAGGATTAGTTCAAGAAAGAATATTAGCTTTACGTATTGGTTTATCGCTAAATGACATTTGGTTTATAAAAAGAGTTTATAATTAAATACAAAAAAGATGAAAAAGAAATACTTAAAATATACTTTACTTTTATGTTTAATTTTTCAAAATTCCCTTTATTCACAAGATACAGCTGCTTGTATGCAAGATTTATCAATTTTTGCTGAATACGTAAAAGTAAAAAACTATGCCTCAGCATCAGAACCTTGGCTAAGAGTAAGAGAAAATTGTCCTGATATTAATGCGGCCATTTACACTTACGGAGAACGAATTTTAAAGAACAATATTAAAAATGGAACACCACAGGTAATTGAAGCATCCAAAATAGATTTAATTAAACTTTACGATGAATGGTTACGATATTTTCCCAAAAATAAAAATAAAAGCATTGTGGGCGATGTGACTGGAAGAAAAGCACAAGCACTTTTAGATTTCAAAATGGCTGAATTAAACGAAGTGTATAAAATTTTTGACGAGGCTTTTACTACAGATGCTGCTAGTTTTACCAATCCAAAATTCTTATATAACTATTTTAAAACACTATATGATAGATATAAAAGTGGAGATAAAGAAGTTAGTATGGAAATGTTGTTTAATAAATACGAGGAGGTTTCTGAAAAATTCGAAATTGAAACTGTAGCGCTTGCAAAAAAGCTTGATATAATTCTTAAAAAAGAAGAGGAAGGAAAACCGCTTACTAGTCGAGAACAAAGACGAAAAAAAGTTTACAATATAAATTCAAAAGCAATAGGAACTTTTTTATCAAATCTAGACGCTATAATCGTAAAAGAAGCAACATGTGAAAATTTGATTCCCTTATACAAAACAAATTTTGATGAGTTTAAAGAAAATTCCGTGTGGTTAAAAAGAGCAGCTAACAGAATGGATAGCAAGGAATGTTCTGATGACCCTTTTTTTGTTACACTTGTAGAAGCACTTCATGCGCTTGATCCATCTGCTGATTCAGCTTATTATTTAGGTCTCTTAAATGATAAGTCAGGTAATGCTGATGAAGCGCTTAAATATTATGAAGAATCTATTTCTCTTGAAACAGACAATTATAGAAAAGCAAAAATACTTTTGAAAATTGCAAACAAATTTAGAGTAGCTGGTAGAAGATCTTCCGCGAGAAATTATGCCATCAAGGCATTGAGTTACCAACCATCTTTGGGAAGAGCTTATCTACTAATAGCAAATCTTTATGCTGATAGTGCAAACGATTGTGGAAATTCTCAATTTAACAAAAGAGCTGTTTATTGGCTTGCAGCAGAATTTGCAAAAAAAGCTTCTAGTGTGGATAATTCTTTATCTAAGATTGCTAAAAAGGCTGCAGACAGTTATAGTGGTAGAGCACCTAGTAAAACCGATATTTTTACTGAAGGTAATGCAGGAGCTGTCATAAAATTTGATTGTTGGATTAATAGGTCCATAACAGTCCCAAAGCTTTAATGAGAATTAAATTTCTTAATGATTTTAGGGTTATAGTTATTATTATAGCCCTTTTTATTTCTTGTTATGACAACAGTAAAGTGATATCTGAAATTGAGAGTAATAGGCAGGATCCAATTGGTACAGCTTTAAATATAAGAATGGTTTATACAGATTCATTGAAAATTCAAGCAATTTTAACAGCACCAAAACATGTTGATTATACAAATCTAGAGTTTAGATATGCTGAATTTCCTGAAGGATTAAAAGTTATTTTTTTTGACGAAAATGGTAATGAAAATGAAATTTTAGCCGACTATGGAATCTTATATAATGATACAAAACTAATAGACTTAAAAGGTAATGTTAAATTGAAATCATATACTGGCTCAAATTTGATTACAAGTCAACTTTTTTGGGATGCAGAGACAGAATGGCTATTTACTGAAAAGCGATTTAAATATAAGGATTCAGAGTATAATTTCGATGCAATGAGATTGGATACAAATAAAGATTTTACTAAATTTCAAACAGGAGATCTAATTGGAACAATTACAGTTTCTGAGACTAAAGATACGTTAGAAAAAAAATAATGAAGAGCTACAAAATTTCAGAAGTCCTATATTGGACAATTGCTGGAATATCCATTTATAAAGTTATATCCCTGTGGGGATTAGATCAAACTAGAGTTTACTATTTCATTGGTTTTGCTGTTTTGTCAATTTTCATGGCACTTTTTAGACGACATTTTAGAAAAAAATTTAATCAAAGGAATCAAAATTCTAAATGATAGCTTCTGATATTGTAATCATCATAAGTATTTTACTTTCAGCTTTTTTTTCTGGGATGGAAATAGCATTTGTATCTTCTAATCGTTTTTCATTAGAAATAGAAAAGCTTCAGCTAAGCTTGACATCAAAAGTTTTAAAAAATATTACAATAAACCCATCAAGATTTATAGCAAGTATGCTTTTAGGAAACAATATAGCATTAGTTGTTTATGGAATTTTCATGGGTGAGCGTATTTTACAATTTTTTTTTCCTGATACAATTTTGTCAGGTGAAGATCCTAGTTTAATTGTGGTGTTCTATCAAACTCTTTTATCAACTGGGATAATCTTATTAACAGCTGAATTTTTACCTAAAGTATTTTTCCAGCTATATTCTAACATAACAATAAAAATATTTGCTATTCCAGTAGCTTTTTTTTATTACTTATTCTATCCAATTACTTTTTTAATAATTCAATTCACAGATTTAATTCTAAGTCGCTTTTTTAAAACAAATTCTGATCAGGCAAAACTTTCATTTTCTAAAGTTGAATTAGGAAATTTTATTGAAGAACAAGTAGAATCTTTTCATGATAAGGATAATTTGGACTCCGAAATTAAAATTTTTCAGAATGCTTTAGAATTTTCAGATGTTAGAGCAAAGGAGGCAATGATCCCGAGAGCTGAATTAGTAGCAGTAGATCAAAACACACCAGTTGAAGAATTGAAATCATTGTTTATTGAAACAGGTCTATCAAAAATCCCTGTGTATCTAAAATCTATTGATCAGATTTTAGGCTATGTTCACGTTTTTGACATGATGAAGAACCCCAAATCATTAAAAAAAATATTATTGCCCTTAGCTTTTGTCCCGGAAACTATGTTAATCAATGATGTGCTTAAATTACTTACTAGACAACATAAAAGTATTTCAGTAGTAATTGATGAATATGGAGGAATTTCTGGAATTCTAACAGTAGAAGATATAGTCGAAGAACTTTTTGGAGAGATTGAAGATGAATATGATAAGGTAGATCATATTGAAAATCAGATAGATAAAAACACATTTGATTTTTCTGCTCGCTTAGAAGTAGATTATATAAATAATAAATATAATTTATCACTCCCTGAAAGTGAATTTTATGAAACGATCGGGGGTTTAATTGCGTATAATACAGGTGAAATACCACAAAAGGGAGAAAAAATTGAAATTAATCCATATGTATTTACAGTTACAAAAGTAACTTCAAAGAAAATCGAGGAAATAAATTTGATTCATAAGAACGAAGAATAAAAAAATGAATTGATTTTTTTATTCTAATGATCTTTCTTAAGTCATAGGAAAAGAGTATTTTCGCACACTATCATTATTAAAAGACAATGGCTATTTTAGGAAAAATCAGACAACGTTCCATTTTTTTAATTATCGTAATTGGTATGGCTCTTTTTGCTTTTGTAATTTCAGGAGTATTTGATGGTAATAGTCCTAATAACGGACCAACAGATCCAATTGCTATAGTTAATGACGAAGAGATTGAAATTGATTTTTTTCGCCAAATGGTAGATCAAACTCAGCGGAACTATAATTATTCTACATTAAAGTCTGTTAATCTAGTTTGGAATCAAACTTTGAGAAATACAATTTTTGAACAAGAATTTGAAAAGCTCGGAATAGATGCTGGTAGAGATCAACTAGAACAAATTATTTCTTCTGATGATAAAGTCATAAATAACCCTAGTTTTCAAAATGAAGCCGGGTTTTTTGATTTTGGAGTTTTCACTGATTATATAGCAGAACTTAAGGTTCAAAATCCAACAGCTTATGAGAATTGGAAATTTCAAGAACAAAGCATAATTGGTGTTGCAAAGCAAAGAATTTATTTAGATCTAATTATGTCAAGTACAAGAATGACTGAGACTGAGGCTAAAGTAGATTATCATATAGAAAATGATAACGTGAATTTCAAATATGTTCAAATACCATACAATTCGGTTGAGGATAGCTTAATTAAAATAACTGATGCTGAGATTAAAAACTATATCAGCAGTAATGCATCAAAGTACAAAAGAGAAGAAACTAGAAATATACAATATGTTTCTTTTGAAGAAGCACCAACTGATGACGATTTGGCTATGATTCGCTTAAAATTAGATGGCCTAAAATCTGAAAGAATAGCATATAATGATGTATCTAAATTAACTGATACTATTGAAGGGTTTAGTAAAACTAAAAATATTATTGATTTTGTTGACCAGTATTCCGAAGTCCCATTTGATTCAATCTACAAGCCTAAAGGGGCTTTTAATAACGAATATGCAAACATTTTGTTTGAAATGAAAAAAGGAGAGGTATTTGGACCTTACCGTGATGATAATGCCTTTAAAATTTCAAAGCTGATTGATATTAAAAAAAATGCTTCACTAAGAGCGAGTCATATTTTAATTTCATATGAAGGAGCAACAAGAGCTTCTGATAAAATAACACGTTCAAAATCTGAAGCTAAAAAAGAAGCTAACAGAATATATCGCATGGCAAGAAGAACATCATCTGATTTTGAAGAACTTGCACGAAAGTACTCCGACGGGCCATCAAAATTTCGTGGTGGAGATTTGGGTTTTTTCAAAGAAGGAGAAATGGCTATCGAATTTTATAATTATGTTAATAAAAATAGGGTAGGAAGAGTTGGGCTAGTAGAAACTGAATTTGGATTTCATATAATAAAAATAACTGACAAGGATGATTTGGCACTTATAGCCGATGTAGTTGCTAGTGCTATTCCATCAGAAAAAACCTCCAATGATGTTTTCAGAAGAGCTACTCAATTTGAAATGGACAGTAATAATTCTAACGACTTTACAATTACTGCAAGAAATAATAATTACAACATTCGCCCTGTTAAACAAATAAATATATTAGAAGAAAACCTTCCAGGCCTCTCAAACCAAAGGAATTTAGTTAGATGGCTTTTTGAAGACAAAACTCGTGTTGGAGATATAAAAAAATTTACATTAAATGGAGGTGGTTATGCGGTTGTTCAACTAACTGAAAAGGTAGAATCGGGTCTAGCTTCAATTAATGAAGTAGGATCTGAGGTAAAAAAAATACTATCCAGAAATAAGAAAGCCAGAATAATAAAGTCTCTTTATGAGGATAAAAGTTCATTAGAAAAATTAATTGAAGAAAATGATAATTTATCTATCGAAAATGCTACTGCAGTAAATCAAAGAAATCCAACAATCCCTGGTGAGGGAAATGAGCCCAAGGTGGTTGGAACAGCTTTTGCTATGAATGAAAATGAAATTTCTAGCTTGGTAGAAGGAGAAAATGGTGTTTATAAAATTCTACTAAGTAAAAAAAATATAGTCCCAGATCTTGAAGACTATAGCCTTTATTCAAAACAAATGCAACAAAAAGCTAAATCAAGATTACTAGAAAACATATTTTCTGCTCTTGAATCAGTATCTGAAATTCAAGATAACAGAGCACTATATTACTAATACCTTTTTAGATTTTTTTGTACACTAGTTATTAAAATTTTTTTCAAATTTTAAACATAAAACCCTAATACTATATCAATAAAAATTGTGTTTTAAAAGACACATTTCATTTAGAGGTATTATTGTTTTAAATCCTTTATCTAAAAAATATTTTTTTGTAAACTTATTTCCAGTCGCAAGGATAAAATCTCCACCCCAAGCGCCAAGACTTTTTATACTGCCTTGAAAATCTGGAAAAAATTTTTCTTTTACTGTTTTTTTTTGAAGAACTTTACTTAATATAATTTCGTGCTGGTTAAGATTATATTGAAATTTATCTAAAGTATCGGAGGCAATAATTTCATCGGTAATTGTATTAATTTTTCTTATTGTTGAAAAAGATATAGAATTATGATTAAAATTTTTAATAGCTTTTTGAGTATCTATTTTTTTATTTAAATAAATGAAAAATAATTGATCAATAAATAAAGGGTAAAAATTTACATTTTCAATTTTTGGATTTAGTCCTTTTTTAGTATATATAATTGGTCCACTAGCATGGCTACATGCTATATCATAACCACTCCCACCAAAAGAATTTTTCCCTAGTTGATATGGATTAACTTTAGCCCAGGTGGCAATATTTGATATTAGTGTAGACGAACTTCCAAGTCCCCAATTTTTATTAAATTCTAGAAATGTTTTAACCTCTCCACCTTCTAAAAGAAAATTTGGATTTTCTTTTTTAGCTAAATTAAGTATGGCTTTGAGTTTTTTTGCTATAAAAATTTCTGAAGACTTTATAATATTTATACTGGGCAGTTCAAAAACTGCTTCAAACCAAAGAGTACTATTATGATCATAACTTTTCCAAGAAATAGTTTGATTTTCTAAATTCTTAAATTTTAAATATTGGCCTTTTTTACAAGGAATAGCAAAAGCTTTTGCGCCTGCTAAGACGAGATATTCCGAAGTGATCAATATTTTACCATTACTGTAAAAAGATTTCATATTTAAAATATATTTTCATCTAAAAATTTTTTTACAGCACTCACCGAAACTAATTTATTTTTAAAATAATTTGAAGCTGCAATTTTTTGTGCCTTGTCTGCTTTAAATTGATTAAGTATATTAAGTAAATGCATTTTCATATGACCTTCTTGAATTCCTGTTGTAACAAGTGATTTTAGTGCTGCAAAATTTTGAGCTAAACCTGCTGAAGCTATAATTGACATTAGCTCTTCTACATCTGGATTTCCTAAAAGTTCGAGAGACCAATTAACCATTGGGTGAAGATTTGTTAGTCCCCCAACTGTTCCAACAGCAAGAGGTAATGTAAGTTCCATAAAAAATTTATCATTTTCTACATATGCTTTACTTAAAGACTGATATCTTCCTGATCTTGAAGCATATGCATGAACTCCAGCCTCTATAGCTCTAAAATCATTTCCGGTAGCAATAATTAATGCATCTATACCATTCATTATTCCTTTATTATTTGTTACAGCCCTATATGGTTCAACGTTAGCGATATTTGAAGCATTTACAAATTTTTGCGCAAAGCTTGAACCATAAGAATTGTTTTCATCAAACACAAACTCATTTAAATTGCACTTAACCATAACATTTACTAAGCATTCAGGGACATAATTTGAAAGAATACTCATAACTATTTCAAGGTCTTGTTTTTTCTCATTAATTAAATTGTCATTTTCAGCATGAATCATAAAGTCCTTCGCAATGCATTCTAGGCATGAATTTATAAAATTGGCACCCATTGATTCAGCAGTTTTGAATCTTAAATCTAATTGAAAGTAATAAGATAAAATGTCTGATTTATCTATTAAGTCAAGACTAATAATTCCACCACCCCTGGCTTCCATATTTTTTGTTATAGATTTAGTTGAATTTAAAAAATCATTTTTTCTATTATTAAAAAAGGATTTTAGCCTTTCAGGATTTCCTTTATATATTAAATGAATTTGTCCTACTTTTATAGTGTTAATGACTTTTGTTTTGAACCCTCCACGTTGACACCAGAATTTTGCTGCATTGGAAGCAGCTGCAACGACAGAACTCTCTTCTATTACCATTGGTAAAGTATAGTACTTTCCATTAATTAAAAAATTTGGAGCAACTCCAAAAGGCAAATAAAAATTAGTTAAAGAATTTTCAATAAATTCATCATAAGTTGTTTGAACTTTTGCGTCTAAATTCAAATGACTTTCAAGTTCTTTTATGGCTCTTTCAGGGTTTTTGAAATGAGTTTCAGCAACCCATTCTATTTTTTCAGTTTTAGATAACTTGGAAAAGCCGTTAATCTTTTTACTCATCATTGATTTTTGGTAAATATAAATAATTTGACTCCCTTCTTATGTTATGATTTATTCATTTTTCATACATTGGCCAACCAAAAAACAATATGATATACAAATTAATATTATTTAGTTTATTAAAAACTAAAAGGGAAAACGATAGTTTCATTTTCAAAATGAAATCTTTTTATCATATTTTTTTCATTATACAAATAATATTTTCTCAAGAATATAAAGTTGATTATAAAAAATTATGGGAAGATGATTATGAACCTAAAAGACTCGAATCAATTCTTTCAATGAACGATGATATTCATTATACTGCATTAGAGCAAAATGAAGAATTAAATAGTAGTTCAATAATATTACACTCTTATACTAATAAAACCAAGCGAGTCGTATTATTTGACTCAGAGAGATTTAATGAAAAATTAGAAATATCTAGTTATTCATTTTCAAAAGATGAGCAAAACCTTTTGTTGGAAACTCTTGTCGATCCAATTTACAGAAGATCAAAACAAGGTATTTATTGGATTTACAATTTAAAATCAAAAGATTTACAAAAGCTTACAGATAAAAAAGTTCAAGAACCGACTTTTTCCCCTGACGGAAAGAATGTAGCTTATGTATACAGGCGTAATATATATGTAAAAAATTTAGTTACTAAAGCCACAAGACAACTAACATTTGACGGAGATTATCAAATAATAAATGGCATTACTGATTGGGTTTATGAAGAGGAATTTGGTTTTGTTCGTGCTTTTCATTGGAGTCCTGATTCTAAGAAAATTGTCTTTATGCGTTTTGATGAATCTAAGGTTCCCATATTCTCAATGGGTATATATGGGAAGGATACTTACCCTTTTCCATATATGTTTAGATATCCTAAGGCTGGAGAAAATAATGCAATGATTGAGCTTTTTGTTTTGGAACTTGAGAGCCTAATGAGGCAGCCTATTATTTTTAAAGAGAAACCCTACTATATACCTAGAATAAAATTTGATGGTGGAGAAAATAGTCTTATTATTCAAACTATAAACAGACATCAAAACGATCTAAGAGTTTTTAGTTACGATATTGAAAATAAAAATTTTAGGCTTTTGATTAGAGAACAAGATAAAGCATATGTAAGTATTTATGACGATTTAAAATTTATAGATGATAATAGTTTTTTATGGACAAGTGAAAGGGATGGTTATAGGCATATTTATCACTTTGATAAAAACGGAAATTTAATTAACCAAGTCACAAAAGGTAATTGGGAAATAACCAAAATATTTATGTATAATCACGATCTTAAAGAAATTTATTATCAGTCTGTAGAAGGGAATAGTATTGAAAGAGGAATCTATGCAATAAAAATAAATGGAAAAGAGAAACGTATTCTTCAAATAAAAAATGGGACAAATGGTGCAAACTTTAGTAAAAAAGGATCTTATTACATACACTCATATTCAGATGAGAAAACACCCCCAAAATATTCTCTTTATCAAACCCGAAAAAATAAATTTATAAGAGAACTTTTAAATAACCAAAAATTATCCAAAACCCTAGCCTTATTTAACTTACCTAATAAAGAATTTTCAACTCTTAATGTAAATGGTTTTAATTTAAATATGTGGATGATTAAACCAGAAAATTTTGATCCAAAAAAGAAATATCCACTTTTAATGTTTCAATATTCAGGACCAGGATCACAACAGGTTTCTAACAGATGGGGAGATTCCAGAACTATTTGGCATAAAGACCTCGCAAACAAAGGATATGTTATAGCCTGTGTAGATGGAAGAGGCACTGGTTTTAAAGGAGCAGAGTTTAAAAAATTAACATACTTGAATTTAGTTAAATATGAATCAATAGATCAAATTGAAGCTGCTAAATCTCTTGGCTCATTATCTTATATTGATGAATCAAGAATAGGTATATGGGGATGGAGCTTTGGAGGTCATATGGCAGCTCAATGTTTACTCACTGGAGAAGAAGTGTTTTCTATGGCAATAGCTGTAGCCCCTGTTACAAACTGGAGATTTTATGACACAATATATACTGAAAGATTTATGAGAACACCTCAAGAAAACCCAGATGGTTATGATTTAAATTCTCCATTAAATTATGCAGATAAATTAAAGGGAAAATTTTTGATCATACACGGATCAGCAGATGATAACGTACATCTTCAAAATACTATGCGCATGGTGGAAGAATTAATACAAGAAGACAAGCAATTTGAGTGGATGATTTATCCTGATAAAAATCATGGAATATTCGGGGGGAATACAAGAAGACACCTGTATACAAAAATGACTAATTTTATTTTTGAAAACCTATAATCACCCAAATTGTAAATATGCCCACTTCAGATAAAATCAAACAATCACAAACAATTTTTGGACATCCTCCTGGACTTTATGTCCTCTTTTTCACAGAATTGTGGGAAAGATTCTCGTATTATGGAATGAGGGCTTTATTCACTCTTTTTCTTGTTGCAAAGACAAATTCTAATAACCCAGGATTTGGATGGACTAATTCAGAAGCAATAGCACTATATGGATGGTACACAATGCTAGTATATTTAGCTTCGGTACCTGGTGGGTGGATTGCAGACAATATTCTTGGCCAAAAAAAAACTGTAATGCTTGGTGGATTTTTGCTCTGTATAGGTCATACGATTTTGGCTTTTGATACTGAATTTAGTTTTTATTTAGGGTGTTTTTTTGTGATACTAGGTGTTGGAGGATTAAAGCCTAACATATCTAGCATGGTTGGAGGTTTATATAATCAAGGAGACGAAAAAAGAGACATAGGGTTTTATATATTTTACATGGGAATTAATATTGGTGGATTTGTAGCCCCAATATTATGTGGTTGGGTTGGAGAAACTTATAACTGGCATTATGGCTTTGGATTGGCAGCAATAGGAATGTTTATTGGACAAATAACATATTTCTATGGTCAAAAATATTTGATAGGAGTGGGTGATTTTATAGGTAAAAAGTCACATCCAGATAATGATTATACTAATAAAAAACTTACACCTATTGAAAGAGACAGAATCAAGGTTCTTTTAATTTCTTTTTTGTTAATAATTGTTTTTTGGGGGGCTTTTGAACAAGCTGGTGGATTAATGAATCTGTATGCGAAACAGAAAACAGATAGAATGTTAATGGGTGTTGAAATACCTGCTTCCTGGTTTCAGTCATTAAATTCTTTTTTTATAATAACATTAGCAGTATTTGTTGGTGGATTTTGGATGCGTTGGAAATCAAAAGGAAATGAAGCGTCTTCACTTTACAAGATAGCAATAGGAATTCTAATAATGGGTATAGGTTTCATGTTCATGAGATTTGCAGCTTTGGATTATGAAGTAGCTGGCAAATCGGCTATGCATTGGCTAGCTTTGGCATATTTATTTCATACAATTGGAGAGCTGTGCGCTTCTCCAGTATCTTTATCGTTCGTCACTAAACTTGCTCCAGTAAAATATGCGGCTTCTGTAATGGGGCTATATTGGGCAGCAACAGGCTTAGGAAATAAAATAGCTGCAGGTGTTGGTGGTTTTGCTGAAACAGCTGGAGAGAAAGAAGTTTTTACCGGAATTTTTATCTTTTGTTTAATAATATCCTTATTAGTTATTCTATTATTGAAACCTCTTAAACGTCTTACACACGGGGCAGAGGATATTGATAAATAAAATAGTTTAGTAACTTTGTTAAAGATTTCATCGTATGAAACACTTAATGCTATTTTTTGTTACTTTCAGTCTACTGACAAATATTGTTTTTTCTCAAAAGATTCAGTGGATGTCACTCAATGAAGCAAGAGCAGCTCAAAAAGTTAAGCCCAAAAAAATTTTTATGGATGTTTATACTAATTGGTGTGGGCCTTGCAAGTTGCTTGAAAAAAATACTTTTCAAAACCCTGATGTTTCAAGATATATATCAGAAAATTATTATGCAGTAAAATTTAATGCTGAAGGAACTGATGTAATTAAATTTTATAACCAAACATTTTCAAATCCAAATTATGATCCAAATAGAAAAGGACGTAACACTACTCATCAATTCACCCAGTATTTAGGTGTAAAAGGTTATCCAACAATGGTTTTTTTTAGTGAAGATGGGGATCCTATAATGCCTTTAGTAGGATATTATAAACCAAAACAAATAGAACTTTATTTAAAAATGATAAAGCAAGGCGATTATCAAGTGTTTTCAAAACCAGAAGATTTTGAAAACTATAAGAAAAACTTCATTCCTAAATTTAGAGGCTAATTTATTTAACAAAATAAAATCTAATTTAAAGATTCAAATATAAGCTGTGCTGTTTTTTTACTTGCTCCTTTTTTTCCCAATTTAGATTTTAGAAGCTTATAGTTTTTATTTATTTTTTTTAGTTCATTCTTTTTCAATAGCTCATTTAAACTATTTAGTAAATTTTTCAAATTAAAATCATCCTGTATGAGTTCAATAATGGCAGGCTTATTTAATATTAAGTTTACTAGAGAAATATATTTTGTTTTGATAAATTTTTTCCCTAAATGATAAGTTATTTTATCTGTTTTATAACATACTACCTGAGGTGTGTTGAAAAATGCAGTTTCTAAAGTTGCAGTTCCACTTGAAACTATAGCTGCTGAACTGTGATATAATAGATCATACGTTTGGCCACTTAAAAGTTTAATTGAAGTATTCTTAATATATCCAATATATATATCCAAATAAATGTTTGGAGCACAAGCAATAATAAATTGGTATTCTTTAAAATGACTTTCCAATTTTATAAATATCGGAAGATTTTTTTTTATTTCTTGTAAACGACTTCCAGGAAGCAATGCTACTATAGGTTTTTTGGTGTTTAATAAATTGGTTTTGAAAAATGTTCTATTTTTTTTGAAAAGAGATAAATGATCTAACAAAGGATGACCAACATAATGGACCTGGAACTTATGTTTTTTTTCAAAAAATTCTTTTTCAAAAGGGAGAATAACATATAGTGATTCAATATTTTTTTTAATTTGATTTACTCTAGACTCCCTCCAGGCCCAAACAGAAGGACTTATATAATAATGATTTTTGAAACCAATTTGTTTGGCCCATTTTGCAATTCTTAAATTAAAACCTGGAAAATCAATATATATTATTACATCTGGATTAAATTTTAAGATGTCACTTTTACAAAATGCTATATTTTTTAAAATTTTTGGCATTCGTAAAATGACTTCCTGAATACCCATAAAAGCTAAATTTTTGTAATGTTTTATAATAACAGCACCTTCTTTTTCCATAAGGTCTCCTCCCCATGCACGAAACTCTGATTTTTGATCTATGTTTCTTAATTCAGCAATTAGTTTTGAGCCATGTAGATCACCAGAAGCTTCACCAGAAATAAGATAATATTTCACAAAAAATAGTTTGTATCAAGAATTAATCTTCAATAAAGCGATTATAAGAACAAATAATAAAGATATTGCAACTAAACCAGATGCAAATTCAAACTTATTCTTCCTGAGTGCAATAAAAAAAATTGGTAGATTTATTAATGCTGCTATTGATATCAATCCCCCTAATTTATTTTGAGTATAAAGACTTAAAATACTTTTTTCGATTGTTAGGTCTGAAAGAAAAAAAAGTAAAAATATTACTCCAAAACATGTCCATAGAAGTCCTGTTAATATACCCCAATAAAAAAATTTATTTTTTATAAAGTCCATGTATTTAAACGTTGTAAACTATGATGTGCAGTTAAATCAAATTGAGTTGGGACTATTGAAATAAATCCGTTATTTAATGCCCATTCGTCAGTATCTTCTCCTTTGTCCTCATTAATAAAAGTTCCTGTTAACCAGTAATATTCTCTTCCCATAGGGTTGGTTCTTTTGTCAAATTCTTCTATCCAATGTGCTCTAGCCTGACGACAAATTTTCATTCCTTTAATTTTTGTATTTTGTAGTAGTGGAAAGTTTACATTTAGCACAACATCTTTTGGGATACCTTTTTCTAGTGCCTCTAGTGAAATTTTTTTAATGTATTTTTTTAGAGGTTTAAAGTCAGCATTCCATTTGAAGTCTAATAACGAAAACCCAATAGCTGGAACTCCCTCTATGCCAGCCTCTATAGCTGCACTCATAGTACCAGAATATACAACATTGATAGATGAGTTTGAACCATGATTTATTCCAGATACACAAAGGTCAGGTTTTTTATTTAAAAGTTCGTTTATAGCAAGTTTAACACAATCGGCAGGAGTACCTGAACAACTGTATTCTAATTGAGGACCATCTGTTACTTTAATTTTATCACAATGTAAAGGGGAATTGATTGTAATCGCATGACCCATTCCAGATCGAGGAGAGTCTGGTGCAACAACAACTACTTCTCCAATTTTGGTCATTACTTCAATTAAGCTTCTAAGCCCTGGAGCTCTTATGCCGTCATCATTAGTTACAAGAATAAGAGGTTTTGTTTTCATAAATTAAAACTGTTGCTAAATTAAAAAATCTTTGTACGGTATTTTATTCAATATTAACAAAATTATTTTTTATAAAATCTTTATATTTACAAGCTGTGATATTGAAAAAACCCAAACCAATTCCTATGCAAACTAACTCTAGGATCTTTACTTTTTTTTTAATTATTGTTTTATTCATTGGTTTTACGAAACAAAACGAACACCCAAAAAAAGACAAACTTTTAATTGAAATAATTTCATATGTAATAGAAAGAGGGCATTATGATCCGAAAGAAATAAATGATAATTTTTCAGAAAATGTTTACATGAATTATTTGGAAAATTTAGATGGCCAGCATAGATTTTTTCTTAAAAATGATATAGACTCTTTTTACAAGTATTTCTATAAAATAGATGATGAGATTAAAAATGCTCAAATTAATTTTTTTAATCTTACTTACAACAAGTTAATGCAAAGAATGAATGAGGTTGAAAATTTTTACGAAAACTTATTGAATACACCTTTCAATTTTAATAAAAAAGAAAAAATTGATTTGAATTATGAAAATTTACCTTATGCAACGAATATTATTGAATTAAAAAAAATTTGGAGAAAAAGATTTAAGTTAAATGCTCTTGAAACATTTTCAACAAAAAAAGAAGAAGAACTTCAAAAGAAAAATCAAGACCCGGGGTATCAGATGATTTCAGATCAAGAACTTGAGAATAATGCTCGAAATGATATTCTTGAAAATATGAAAAATTTTTTCGAAGTGTATAATGATCAAAAAAGGAAGGATTGGTTTGCTATATATATTAATTCTATAGTTGCTCAATTCGATCCTCACACTTTTTATTTTGCTCCAAGAGATAAAGATCGTTTTGATATGACTATTTCAGGAAAATTTGAGGGAATAGGAGCAAGACTTAATAAAAGAAATCAACAAATAAAAGTAGTTGAAATTATATCTGGAGGACCAGTATGGAAAGACAAATTATTAGAAATAGGTGATGCAATATTAAAGGTAAGACAAGAGGATGAAAAGGAAGCTATCGACATTTCAGGAATGGTGCTTGATGATGCAGTGAAATTAATCAAAGGACCAAAAGGAAGTAAAGTTTTCTTAACAATAAAAGGGGTTGATGGAAATATTGAAGAAGTCTCTGTAACTCGAGATATTGTTGAACTGGAAGAAACTTATGCAAAATCAACATTAATTAAAGATAAGTCTGGAGATTATGGTTTGATAGAGCTACCAAAATTTTATATAAATTTTGAAGACTATAATGAAAGAAACGCAGCTACCGATGTTAAAAAAGAATTAGAACAGCTTAAGAAAAAAAATGTTAAAGGTATAATTCTTGATCTAAGAAATAATGGGGGAGGGTCTTTGAAAACTGTTGTAGATATGACCGGTTATTTCATTGAAAAAGGTCCGGTGGTTCAAGTTAAAAGCACTGGTGGCCGAAAAGAAGTACTCAAGGATAACGATCCTTCAATAGTTTGGAATGGACCAGTTGTAGTATTAGTAAACGAATTTTCTGCATCTGCCTCTGAAATTATTGCTGCAGCACTTCAAGATTATAGAAGAGCAATTGTTCTAGGGAGTAAACAAACATTTGGTAAAGGGACCGTACAGAATATAATTGACCTAAATAAAATGATTTCTGGAGGCACATACGGTGATTTAGGCGCACTAAAGGTAACTACAGATAAATTTTATCGTGTAAATGGAAAATCAACACAGTTAGAGGGAGTAAAAAGTGATATTATTTTTCCAGACCGATATTCTTATGTTGAAATGGGGGAAAAAGATCAAGACAACCCTTTAGCTTGGGATCGTATTACTCCTGCGAACTTCAAACCGTCAGTAATGTCAAATTATCAATATGCTGTAGAAAGAAGTAAAAAAAGACTAAAAGAAAATCCAATAGTTACATTATTAGATGAACAAGCACTCTGGGTTCAAAAACAACAATCAGATTTTTCTTATTTTCTGGACTATGATTCATTTATGAATGAAAAAGAGAAAAATAAGGAATATGCAAAAAGGTTTAAAAAATTATCTGAGTACAAAGCACCTTTTGAATTTCAGTGGCTTCCAGAGGCAGGAAGAAAGGAATATTTAAACAAAGATACCATTGAAAGGAGAGAACGTGCCATTGAAGCTTTAAGAGGTGATATTTATATTTCTGAAGCAGTTAATATTCTTATTGACCTATCATCAATTAAAACTGATCGCTCTGTAGCAGAAAATAAAAAAAAATAATTTGATTTGGAGCTTAAACGTACTTTTAAAAGACTAAAAAAGGACGTTTTTGCTGTTATAAGTTTGACTTATATCGTTATAGTGTGTTCTATTGCTGTTTTTGCATATCAAATAGTTCCTGATAAAACTGCAAATGCTAACCAAATGCATCTTTCTATTCATTCTCAACCGCCCGGATTTTCTTGTAAAGTATTAATTATTCCTGGACAAATTATAAATGAGGAAAATTTTTTTAGAGGAAAAATAAATTCAAGCGAAGAAATCCCAATTCAACAAATCATATGGAAGAAAAATTCATTATTTCTCAAAAGATATGGAAACGCTACCAACTACCTTGAGGAAGTTTCTTACGACATATTTCCAAAAGAGTTAACAAGGAAGGAAATAGAAAAAAATTATTTGAAAGATAAGTTTTTTCTCCTAGGTACAGATAAATACGGCAGAGACTTATTTAGTAGATTAATAATAGGTTCAAGAATATCAATTTCAATAGGATTTGTTGCTGTAATTATTTCCGTGATTTTAGGATTGTTTTTTGGAATGTTAGCAGGATTTTATGGGGGATGGATAGATCGTCTTATTATTTGGTTAATTAATGTGGTTTGGTCTATTCCTACACTCTTAATGGTAATTGCAATAACATTAGCACTTGGCAGAGGATTTTGGCAGGTTTTTGTAGCTGTTGGACTAACTATGTGGGTAGAAGTAGCTCGTTTAACTAGAGGGCTTGTTAAAACAGTCAAAGAAGAAACATTTATAAAAGCGGGAAAAGTTTTGGGTTTCTCAAAAGGGAGATTAATTCTAAACCACATCTTACCAATTACAGTTGCCCCTTTAATAGTTATTTCAACATCAAATTTTGCAAGTGCTATATTGATGGAAAGTGGACTTAGTTTTTTAGGGATTGGAGCACAACCACCAATACCAAGTTGGGGGAGTATGGTAAAGGATCATTTCAGATATTTACTACTAGGGAAACCATATTTAACTTTAGTCCCTGGAATAGCAATAATGTCTTTGGTTTTATCATTTATGATTTTAGGAAATAGCATGAGAGACGCACTGGATGTAAGGAATTAATTTAAACGATTAGAGTCCAGATTTAGATATATAAATAACATTATACTAAATGCTAACAAATTTGTCCCACCATAACTAATAAAAGGTAAAGGAATTCCAACTGTAGGAACAAGACCTAAAGTCATCCCTATATTGATAAAAAAATGAACAAATAGCATACTGGCAAATGAGTATGAAAATATTCTTGGGAATGGGTGAATTTGTTTTTCAGCACGATAAATAACCCTTAAAATCAATATTGTGTAAAGAATTATTAGAGCACAGCTTCCTAAAAACCCCCATTCTTCACCTATTGTACTAAAAATATAATCTGAATGTTGTTCTGGTACAAAACCTCCTTTCGTTTGAGTTCCATTTAGAAATCCTTTACCTGAGAACCCTCCTGAGCCAATTGCAATTTTTGATTGATTAATATTATATCCAACTCCTTTCGAGTCATTTTCAAGTCCCAAAACAATATTGAAACGATCTCTGTGTCTTTGTTCAAAAACAGAGTTAAATATAAAGTCTACTGAAAAAATAAATAGAGTTGAAATAGCAAAAACTAATATAAAAGGACTTTTATTAGTATTTGGATAAGTTCTTACTATCAAACGATATGTCAATAAAAAAATTAAAAAAAGAGCAATACTTAAACCTATCGGATTAAATAGAAGAGCTAAAAAAAAAAGAAAAACTAATAATAACCCTAAATAAAGTACCCTTATATCCAATCCCTCTCTAAGTAAAACGAAGAGTAGCCCGAAAAAAACAATTCCTGAACCGGCATCTGGTTGAATAAAAATTAATATAACAGGTATACCAATTATTAGAATAATTTTAATTAAATCAGATATTTTATTTAAATCTATTTGGATTGAACTTAAGCTTTTTGAAACTAGAATTGCTGTTGTTATCTTTGCGAATTCTGATGGCTGAAAACTAAACCCACCTATTAAATACCAGGATAAAGCACCGTTAATTTTTTGACCGAAAATAAAGAGACCTAATAGACTTAATATTGATAATGCATAGAAAAGATTAGATAAATGTTCAAAAATATTTGAATTTACTAACAGAATTAATGGAAGCATAAGTAAACAAAAAATGAAGATCAAAAACTGCTTCCCAGCTGGAGTACTCCAATTAAAAATTGATACATTAATTTCAGAAAAAGTAGTTGAGTAAATACTCGCGATTCCAAATGAAACTAAAAGAAGAAAAATCAAAATACTAAACCAATCTAAACGAAAAAATATATTCTTATTCATTAATTACAAAAGGTTTTCCTGAAAAAGGTTTTTGATATTCAGCAATAAGACTCCCATTGATCATCCTCGTTTCAAGCCATTGACGCTTGACTTCACCTTTTAAATATTTTTCTATCATTAAACTTCCTATAGGAGCAGCCCATCTAGCTCCCCAATATCCATTTTCAATAAAAACAGCAATCGCTATTTTAGGATCCTCCTTAGGTGCGAAGCCAACAAAAATTGAATGATCAGTGAGCTGAGTTTTTTCATTATTTAAGCGAATAAAATTTTCAACAGTCCCGGTTTTACCACAAACTTCAATTCCTTTAATTCTAGCTATACGAGCAGTTCCTTTTTCAACAACTTGATACATTCCTTCAATCACAGTCTCAAAATGCTTTTTATCAATTAATGTCATATTTTTAGGATATAATGTATCTCGAAAACTTTTTGAGTTTGTTTTTTTAAAATGTGGTTTTCTAAAAAAACCTCGATTTGCTATTGCTGCTGTAAAGTTTGCCATTTGAATAGGAGTTGTAAGGATCTCGCCTTGACCAATTGAATTTGATATTATTGTTGTAGATCCCCAATTTTTATCTGGATACCATCTATCATAATAATCACTATCAGGAATAAATCCTTTTTTACCAATGGGTAAGTCATATCCTAAATAGTTTCCTAATCCAAATTTTTCTAAATGTTTTTTCCATAAATCTATACTTATTGAAGGTGAAGATTTACTATCTATAAAAGATTTAAATGTTTTTGCGAAATAAGTGTTACAAGAGTTATAAATTCCTCTTATTAGGTCATTAGAGGTTCCTTTTTTACAATGACATTTCATAAATGCTCCTTTTGCATAATAATGACCTTCATTGCAAGAAAACCTAGTTTCAGGATTAATAATATTTTCCTGCAACCCAATCAATGCATTTAATGTTTTAAAAGGAGATCCTGGAGAATATTCCGCTTGCAAACTTCTGTCAAAAAGTGGTCTTGAAATGGTATCATAAAGTAACTTTTTGAAATATTCAGACCTGTCTCTACCAGTGAGTAAATTAGGATTATAGTTAGGAGCAGAAACTAGGGATAGTATTTCACCAGTTCGTGGTTCTATTGCCACAATGGCACCTCTTTTGTTAATCATGAGAGCTTCACCATAAGCTTGTAAAGTTGCATCTATAGTTAAATTTAGATTTTCTGCTGCTACAGGTGTCTGATCGTTAGCACCTCCTTCATATGGCCCTATTATTCTGTTAAATCTATCTTTTTGGAATAGCTTTTTACCTTTTTTACCACGTAATAAGTTTTCATAAGTTTTTTCAATACCTTGTCGACCTATCATTTCTCCTAAATCATAATTTGGTTTAGTTTTGATTTCTCTTTGATTTGTCTCACTTGTATATCCTAAAACATTTGGGGCAATTGGAATTATATAGTCTCTCGTAGATTTTTTTTGAAAATAAAATCCTGGGAATTTCCACATTTTTTCTTGTAAAATAGCTACTTCATTCATAGGTAATTGACGAACTAAAACAGATGAAAGTTTTTTTGAAAATTTCTCTGCATTTTTAATTCTACTCAAAAGATCTTTTTTTGATATATTTAAATTAGAGGTTAAAGCTATTGTGTCAAAGGCAATAATATTTTCCGGAACAACCATAAGATCATATACTGGTTTATTTGCAACTATAAGTTTATTATTTCTGTCATAAATTAGTCCTCTTGGTGGATAAATAGGCCTCTCTTGGATTGCATTATTTTTAGATCTTTCAGAGTAATCAGAATTAATTAGTTGTAATAAAATCAGTTGAGATATAAACAAAAGAGAACTTCCAATTGTAAAAACTAATAAGATAATTTTATGAATCATTAGATTTATTGTAAAAAACAGAAATTAAAGAAATTAAAATTAATGAAAAAACGAATGTTGATAATGTATTTTTAATAATCAGTGATATGGCCCTCCAATTAAAGTATACAAAAACAAAATATAAAAAGTGATGCAAACCAATAATAGAAGATAAAAAGAGATATTTGTCTAAAATTCTATTTTCATTTTGAAAACTCCCTGGTATTTCTGAACTTACAACGAAAGTATTTTTAATTATTATTGGTCTAATAAATCCAACTGTAAGAGTTGATATAGTGTGAGCTCCTCCCGATTGAGAAAAAAAGTCAATTAAAAATCCAAGAATGAAACTTGAAAGAATAAAAAAGGTTTGATCATAATCAAAACGATATATAACTAAAAAAAGTACATAAACCATTGGATTTATGAATCCAAAAAGATATAAATTATTAAAAACTAGTGTCTGAAAGAAAACTAATAGGATAAATGAAATTATAAGGATAATATTATTTCTGTTCATTTTAAAGTATTTTCTTGTAGTCTATTAATTTCTTCTAAGTCTTTATTCTCAATTATATAAACATGATAAATCAATGAAGGATCTTCAAAAAGTTTTGCATTTATTGTATAATAACCAGCTTTAGAATTATCTTCAAAGTCTGTTATTTTCCCAATTGGGATCCCAAAAGGGAAATACGAAGACATTCCGCCAGTAATAATGGTGTCTCCAATTTGAATACTAGTATTTCTTACTACATCCTCTATTTGAAATTCTAAAGGATTAATTCCTTTCCACGAAAGAGTCCCAACTGCATTGCTTTTTTTTAGACGGATATTGATTTTTAAGTTTTGATTTAAAATTGAAATTATACTTGAGTAATTTTCAGAAACAGCTTTGACTATGCCAATTATTCCTCTGTCAGATATAACAGCCATTTCAGGTTTTATACCATCTGCCTTGCCTTTATCAACTATTATAAAATTCCTCTGATTTAAAAAGCTGTTCTTAATTACATTTCCTTTTTTTATTTCAAATGGGTAACGTCTCAATGGGTAATAATCTTTTGGATACAGAGATACACTTCTAGATCTTAATTCTAATTCTTTTAGTTTTCTGTTTTCTTCAAAAAGGTCTGAATTTACTTTTTTTAAATTAAAATATTTTTTAATTGAATAACTTAAATTGTAAATTCTTTGGGAGAAGTATAAACCGTATTTTTCAATCTGACTTTGATGAAAATTACTATTACTATTTAAATATAATAGGGATATAGTCAGAAGAATAAGGTAAATGATCGCATTTCTATAATGTATGAGCGCGCTAAAAATTCGCTGCATACTTAATTACTTTATTAGAACTGTTTTATAACGTTCTATATTCTTTAGCGCTATACCTGTTCCTCTAACAACAGCTTGAAGTGGATCTTCAGCCACATAAATAGGTAAGTCAGTTTTTTGAGACAATCTTTTGTCTAATCCTCTCAATAATGCACCTCCCCCTGCTAGATAAATTCCTGTATTATAGATATCTGCTGAAAGCTCTGGAGGTGTTTGTGATAAAGCTTCCATAATTGCGTCTTCAATTCTAATAACTGATTTATCTAGTGCTTTAGCTACTTCTGAATGATTAATCATGACCTGTTTTGGTTTTCCAGTTAATAAGTCTCTCCCTTGAACAGACATCTCTTCTGGCGGGTTTTCAAGATCTTCAATAACACTTCCTACTAGAATTTTTATCTTTTCAGCAGTTCTATCCCCAATGTAAAGATTATGTTTACTTCGCATATAATTGATAATGTCTCCAGTAAAAACATCACCCGCAATTTTAATTGACTTGTCACATACAATACCGGAAAGAGCAATTACGGCAATTTCTGTTGTTCCACCTCCAATATCAACTATCATATTTCCTTTAGGTTGCACTATATCAATTCCAATTCCAATAGCTGCTGCCATAGGTTCATGAATCAAGTAAACTTCTTTACCATTAACTCTTTCAGCGGACTCTTTTACAGCTCTCATTTCAACTTCAGTAATTCCCGAGGGGATACATATAACCATTCTCAGAGAGGGAGAAAAGAATCGACGATGAAGTGTCGGAATGCTTTTAATTAGTCTATTAATCATTTGTTCAGAGGCATTAAAATCTGCTATGACACCGTCTTTAAGTGGACGAACAGTTTTAATATTTTCATGAGTCTTCCCTTGCATCATGTTAGCCTCTTCTCCTATTGCAATTACCTTATTGGTTGTTCTATCAATCGCTACTATAGAAGGACTATTAACTACGACTTTATCGTTGTGTATTATAAGGGTATTTGCTGTTCCCAAATCAATCGCTATTTCCTCTGAGAATAATCCCATTTTTTAAGATTAAATAATAAAATTAACAATTAATGTTTAAAGTGACGTGTTCCTGTAACAACCATTCTCATTTTATTTGAATTACAATATTCAATAGAAAGGTAGTCTTTTATAGAACCTCCAGGTTGTATTACTGTTTTAATTCCTTCATTATTAGCAATCTCAACACAATCTGGAAAAGGGAAAAATGCATCACTCGCCATTACCGAGCCCTTTAGTTCAAAACCAAAACTTTTAGCTTTGTTGATTGCTTGATACAATGCATCTATTCTTGAGGTTTGACCTGTTCCAGAGGCTAACAATTGTTGATTTTTGGCAAGAACAATGGTATTCGATTTCGTGTGTTTACAAATTTTGGAAGCAAAAATTAAATCTTGTATTTCTCTATTACTAGGATTTAGTTTTGTAACGGTATTTAAATCAACTTCTTCATCCGTTTTAAGATCTTTATCTTGTAAAAGTATTCCATTCAAGCAGCTTCTAATATTTTCTTCAGGAAGTTTATTCTCTTTTTGAATTAAAATTATCCTGTTCTTTTTTTCTTTAAGAATTTTTAATGCTTCACTACTGTATGTAGGCCCAATAATTACTTCAAAGAATAAATCATTGATGTTTATCGCAGTTTTTAGATCAATATTTCTGTTACTTATTAAAACTCCCCCAAATGAAGAAACAGGATCTCCAGCTAACGCATCTTTATAAGCCTCATTTATTTCATTTCTCACCGCGAAGCCACAAGCATTATTATGTTTTAAAATTCCAAAAGCTGGTTTACCATCATAAAATTCTAACATCAGATTTATAGCAGCGTCGATATCTAGCAAATTATTATATGAAATCTCTTTACCATGAATTTGTTCTATTAATTCAGATAAAGGACCATAAAATAATCCTTTCTGATGAGGATTTTCTCCATACCTTAATTCTCGTGAATTTTTAAAACTTAGTTTTAAAGAATTTTGATTTTCATTAAAATAATTAAAAATCATTGTATCATAATGAGAAGAAGTATTGAACGCTTTTAATGCAAATAATTTTCTCTCTTTTATAGATGGAGAACCCTTTGAATTTTTATATATTTTTAGAAATTCTGGATAATCTTCCTTATCTGATATACATAAAACGTCATAAAAATTCTTTGCAGCAGCTCTTATTAAGGCTATTCCTCCTATATCTATTTTTTCTATAACTTCAATTTCTGAAGCATTACCAGCAACTGTTTTCTCGAAAGGGTATAAGTCAACAATGACTAAATCAAATGAAGGGATTTCAAATTCATTTAGTTCTTTCTTATCTGAGTGATTTTCTTCTCGATTTAGGATTCCACCAAATACCTTAGGATGTAAAGTTTTCACCCTTCCCCCTAGAATTGAAGGATAACCCGTGAGCCCTTCGACACTGTTTACTTTATAACTTAGGTTTTTAATGAATGTTTCTGTTCCTCCAGTAGAATACAAAGTCACTCCATTATCAACAAGCTCTTTAATTATTGGTTCTAAACCAGTTTTGTCATATACAGAGATAAGAGCAGAAGTTATTTTTTTTTGTTGCATGATTTAATTATAAACTTAAAAGAGAGTTACCATAGGTTTTTGAAATAAGATCACAACAAGCTTCAAGCAAAAGCTCATCTTCTTTACTAAATGGGTTTAATTTATTTGAGTCAATATCAATTTGGCCGATATTTTTTCCTTCAATAAATAAGGGGACTACCAATTCAGATTTAACATCGATACTACAAGCGATATAATTATCTTGTTTTCTCACATCTGGAACCATAAAATTTCTATTAGAAAGTGCCACTTGTCCACAAATACCATTTCCAAATGGAATGGTTGTATGGTCTGTTGGTTTTCCAGAAAAGGCCTTCAGATTAAGGTTTTTTGTTTGGAAATCAGCAAAATAAAATCCTACCCAATCAAAATGCAATATATTATCTTTTAGAAAATGACAACATTTTTTGAGCCCAATTAAAATGTCAATATTAGATGTATCTAAAATAGTTTTGATTTCCTTTAAAACTTCAGTATTACTTAATGACATCATATTAAAACAAAAATACATAATCCAGTACTTAAAAACTTAATTTTTAAAGTGGTTTTAAATCAAAGAATATATATTTATCTTTTTGATAAGATAGTTATAATTTTATCCTATTGTAAAGATTATGAAGCAGAGTTTTATTATAACTGGAATGACATGTGAGGGATGTCAAAATTTTGTGAAACAAAAAATAGAGTCCATTGAAGAGGTAATTAATGCTGAGGTTTCAATAGAAAGAGGTACAGCAACTATAAATTCTAAAAAAACTATTTCCAAAAATATATTGTCTAAAATTCTAGGTTCTAAATATTCCGTTCAAACAGAAAATAATTTTAAAAATATTCAAAAGAATAGTTCTAAACTAAAACAATTAAAACCACTAATTTTAATTTTCAGTTATATTATAACAGTTACATTTTCCTATACCTACTATTTTGAATTAACTCCAAAAAGGGGAATGCAAATTTTTATGGGACTATTTTTTATTGTGTTTAGTTTTTTTAAATTTTTAGATTATAAGGGATTTCCTGACTCCTTTAAAAGATATGATCCTTTGGCTAAATATTTACCTTTTTATGCCAAATTTTACCCTTTTCTTGAAACTGGATTGGGAATTTCATATTTGCTTGAATTCCAAATTCTTATTTCAATAATTGTGACTATTTTAATTTTATCCATGACTACTTTTGGTGTCATTAAAGCTTTATTTCAAAAATCTCAAATTCAATGTGCTTGTTTAGGAACTGCCTTAAAATTACCAATGACAGAGGCTACTTTAATAGAAAATGGTATTATGCTTATAATGTCTAGCTTACTTTTATTAGACTATATTTTATAAAATTTAGTACCTTTACACTATGAAAATGAGGAGATTAATAAGTTTATCACTAGCGATTCTAATATTTGGATCCAATTTTGGATATGCTTTAAATATTCATTATTGTGGGGGGAAAATATCAAAAGTTTCTTTTGCATTTAACCCTAAAAATTGTGGTATGGAAAACAAAAAAGAAAATGAAGTTCCATCCAAAAAGGAGTTATCAAAAAAATCTTGTTGTGAAGATAACACATTAGTATATCAGGGTCAATATCCCACAAAAGTACAAGTGAAAGATTGGACAAATTTTCTGACTCCAAATAGTTTTCCTCCTCTAAAGCCTTTTGAATTCCAATTAAAAGCTTTTTTTGTTAACGAAAATTCTCAGAAATGGAGTCCACCACCTATCTTATCAAAACAATTATTTCTTCATCACCAGTCACTTATTTTTTATGATTAAATCTATCTACTCCCTACAAAGTAGATTATTTAACATAAAAAAAAACTAATGAAAAAATATTTAATTATAATAATTACCCTTTTGGGTTTCAAATTGTATTCTCAAAACGATCTCAAAGGGAGAGTTCTCACTAAAGACGGGAGTGAAACAATTCCTTTAATTGGAGCTAACGTATTTTGGTTAAACACTGAAATAGGAACAATTACTGATGAGCAGGGAAAATTTTCTATACCTTTTCTGGGCTCGGATGAAAAACTCATACTAAGTTATATTGGATATAAGTCAGACACTTTAAGTTTAAAAGAAAATAAATTAGTAATCAGATTTTTAAAAGAGAGTGATTCTGAATCTTTAGACGAAGTTACTGTAACTCAAAGAAGAAAAGCAATACAAAAATCATACTTAGAAGCTCAAAATATAATTAATGTAAATAGTGAGGAATTATTAAAAGCAGCTTGTTGTAACCTTTCAGAAAGTTTTGAAACTAACCCATCTATAGACGTTAATTTTTCTGATGCATTAACAGGGACCAAGCAAATTAGAATGTTAGGACTAACAAGCCCTTATTTGCTTATAAGTGAAGAAAACATACCAATGGTTAGAGGTGCTTCACAAGCTTTTGGTTTATCTTTCACACCCGGTACTTGGATCGAAAGTATTCAAATTACAAAAGGTACAGGTAGTGTAGTTAATGGATTTGAAAGTATTTCAGGACAAATAAATACTGAAATAAAAAAGCCCTTTTCAGATATGCCATTATTCTTTAACCTTTTTACATCAAATATGGGGAGCCAGGAAACTAATATCCAGGGAAATTGGAAAATTAGTGATAAATGGAGCAGTGGTCTTTTTTTACATGGTAATCAAAGAACAAAAGAAATGGACGGTAATGGAGACTCATTTTTGGATGCACCTTTAGCTAAACAGGTAAATATTTTAAATCGCTGGCAATATATAAATGCTAATAAGGGATGGGTCGGTTTTGGCAGTTTTCGTCTAATGCGGGATGAAAAAACTTTAGGCTCTTTAGGGTTTAACCCTGAAGAAGATAGAAATAATTTTGCCCTTTGGGGGAGTCAAATAGATACAAATAGATTAGACACTTCTCTAAAAATAGGATATGTATTTCCTGAATTATCATATAAGAGTTTTGGTTTTCAATCAGCTTTTAGTAATCAAGACCAAGAAGCGTACTATGGATTTAGAATATATAATATTAATCATCAAAGTTTTTATTCAAGTTTATTATATAATTCTATAATTGGAAACACAAAAAATAAATTTAAAATAGGGATAAACTTTTCTTATGATAGATATTTAGAAACGGTTGACAACTTTTATTTTAATAGAAGTGATCGGTCTATTGGAAGTTTTTTTGAATACACATATAATAGTCTGGAAAATTTCAATTTAGTTGCTGGGATAAGACTTGATTCTCATAATCGCTTAGGTACCTTCATTACTCCTAGGTTACATTTGAGATATTTGCCTCAGGAGAATACGATATTCCGTCTCTCTGCAGGGACTGGCCGTAAAGTAGCAAATATATTTGCTGAAAATCAATCACTTTTTGGAACAAATCGACAAATTAATATTTTAGATAATGGAGGGCCTATTTATGGATTAAATCCCGAAAAAGCTTGGAATTATGGATTAAGTATTAGACAAATTTTCAATGTTTTTGGAAAAAGTGGTGACTTAACAGTTGATTATTACATAACTAATTTTATTGATCAAGTTGTTATTGATTGGGAAACAGAGGGACAAATTTCTTTCTATAATTTAAATGGTCCGAGCAGAGCTAATAGCTTTCAGCTATCTCTTGATTATTACCCATCAGATTTTTTGAATTTGAGATTTGCTTATAAAAATTACGATGTTAAGACTTCATATAATTCAGGATTTTTGCAAAGACCACTGCAAGCAAAAAATATTTTTTTTGTAAATCTTGGTTGGGAGTCAAGACGAAATGATAATCAAGCACAATGGCGATGGGATCTTACATTTCACGCTTTAGGTAAACAACGCTTAGTTGGCACTTCAAGGGATATAGAAGGTAGTTATGCACCAGCATATGGTCTTTGGAATACTCAATTAACAAGAGCTTTTACAGAAACATTTGAAATCTATGGAGGAGTCGAAAATATGGGTAACTATAAACAATTAAATCCAATAATAGGAATTGATGATCCATTTGGAATTAATTTTGATTCTGCACAAGTTTATGCACCAATTTTTGGTAGAATGATTTATTTTGGTCTACGTTGGAATTTATAACTATTTTTATAAAAAAATTAATATGAAAAAACTAATAATAATCTGTCTTTTAGTTCTTCCACTTTCTCTAAGCGCTCAAAATGAAAAAAATATAAAATCTAATTTTGAAGTAAATGGCAACTGTGTAATGTGTAAAAAAAGAATAGAAAAAGCAGCTTTATCAGTGAAAGGAGTAAAAATGGTTATTTGGGACATTCCATCAAATATTATTACTGTAACTCATAATACTAATAAAGCTCCTTTACGAAATATTCAAAAAGCTATTGCTGATGTTGGACATGACACACCTTTATTTAAAGCATCAGACGAAGTTTACAATGAACTTCCTATGTGTTGTATTTATGAAAGAAAAAAGGAATAAAAAAAGCTCCTAGATGGAGCTTTTTTTATTTCTTGCAATTTTTGAAAAAATTACATCATTCCTGGCATTCCACCGCCACCCATTGGAGGAGCAGCAGGAGCTTCTTCTTTAATATCAATTAAAGCACATTCCGTGGTTAAAATCATACCAGCAACTGAAGCAGCATTCTCTAATGCAACGCGTGTTACTTTTTTAGGATCGATTATACCTTCTTTAAGCATGTCAACGTAAGTACCCTCTTTAGCGTTATAACCAAAGCTTTCATTTCCTTCGGATACTTTGGAAACAATAACTGATCCTTCACCACCAGAGTTTTCAACTATAATTCTTAATGGTGATTCTATAGCTTTCTTGATAATTTGTATTCCAGTCGATTCATCAGAATTTTCGGATTTAATTTTATCTAATCCTTTTTGAGCATTTAGTAGTGCTACTCCACCACCCGATACAATTCCTTCTTCGACAGCCGCTCTTGTAGCATGTAAAGCATCATCTACTCTATCCTTTTTTTCTTTCATTTCCACTTCAGAAGGCGCACCTACATAGAGTACAGCAACACCACCAGACAGTTTCGCTAAGCGTTCTTGAAGTTTTTCTTTATCATAATCAGAAGTTGTAGTCTCTATTTGAGATTTAATTTGATTCACTCTAGCTTGAATATCTTTAGATTCACCAGTTCCATTAACAACTATAGTGTTATCTTTATCAATCGTAACTCGCTCAGCAGTTCCAAGCATTTCAACTGTAGTGTTTTCTAAAGTAAAGCCTCTTTCTTCAGAAATAACAGTTCCTCCAGTTAGGATTGCAATATCTTCTAGCATTGCCTTTCTTCTATCTCCAAATCCAGGCGCTTTTACAGCTGCGATTTTTAAAGCTCCTCTTAGTTTATTTACAACTAATGTAGCTAAAGCTTCTCCGTCAACATCTTCAGCGATTACAAGGAGAGGTTTTCCCGTTTGTGATACTGGTTCTAAAATTGGAAGTAGATCTTTCATTGTAGAAATTTTCTTATCATACAACAAAATATATGGTGTTTCAAGATCTGACTCCATCTTATCTGAATCAGTAACAAAATATGGTGAAAGATATCCACGGTCAAATTGCATACCTTCAACAACATCAACATAAGTGTCTGTTCCTTTTGCCTCTTCAACAGTAATTACGCCTTCTTTTCCAACTTTTTCAAAAGCTTCAGTTATTAGGCTTCCTATCGTAGAATCATTATTTGCAGATATGCTTGCAACCTGTTGAATTTTTTCTGATGAATCACCAACAGCAACTGATTGTTTTTCAAGTGAATTTACAACTGATTCAACAGCCTTGTCTATTCCCCTCTTCAGATCAAGTGGGTTTGCTCCAGCAGCAACATTTTTTAATCCTTCTTTTACGATAGCTTGTGCTAAGATTGTTGCGGTTGTCGTTCCGTCTCCAGCTAGGTCATTGGTTTTTGATGCTACTTCCTTGACCATTTGAGCGCCCATATTTTCTAGCGCATCCTCAAGTTCTATTTCTTTAGCAACAGTAACTCCGTCTTTTGTTACTTGTGGAGCACCAAATGATTTACCTATAATTACATTTCTCCCTTTTGGACCTAAGGTAACCTTTACGGCATCAGCAAGTGCATCAACACCTCTTTTTACGCCGTCTCTTGCTTCTAAGTCAAATTCTATTTTTTTTGCCATTTTATGTGGTTTTATTTTGTTAAACGATTGCGAGAATATCGCTTTCTTTCATTATTAAATAATCTTTTCCCTCATGTTGTAATTCAGTCCCTGCATATTTGCCATAAAGTACTTGATCACCAACTGAGACAGTGACAGGTTCGTCTTTAGTGCCTTTACCTACAGCGACAACGGTTCCTTTTTGAGGTTTTTCTTTAGCACTATCTGGAATAATGATACCAGATGAGGTTTTTGTTTCTGCTGCAGCTGGTTCTACAAGAACCCGATCTGCTAATGGTTTTATATTCATTTTACTATTTTATTTAATTTATTATACATTTCCAGAAATTGTGCCAATTATTATTGACTGTCAAAAAATGTCAGCATGTCAGTTTTTAATAAAAATCAATTTTCTGGATTTGAACTATCGTTAGTTGTAGTTGGTAAATTTTCTATCGCTGGTATTTCAGGTATTTCTTGAATAATTTCTTCAGTTGTTTCTGGTATAGTTTGTTGATTTGTATTATCGTCTAACAACTTTGATTCTGAAACAGAGTTATTTGAGGACAAAGTAACATTTGAGATTAAAATAAGTAGTAAAAGTGTTGTAGCTAATATCCAAGTACTTTTGTCTAAAAAATCAGATGTTTTTTGAACACCTCCGACTTGCTGTGTTCCCCCTCCAAATGATGAGGATAGCCCACCGCCCTTTGGATTTTGTACCATAACAACCAAAACTAAAAGAAAACATACTAAGATTATTAAAGCAATAAAGATTGAAAAAGTACTCATTGGATTATTTTTTTAGCATTTGTATTTTTTTTATTTGGTCTGCAAATAAACTATTTTTTTCTGGATATTTCAAGCTTAAAATTCGATATGCCTCTATAGCTTTAACATATTTCTTTTGTTTCATTAATACCTTTGCTAAAGTCTCAGTCATTAATTCGTCTTGTGAAACAAGACTTTTCTCGCTTAAATCGTCAGTTTTGCTGAAATTTTTATCAGTATCTATTCTTTTTTTGTTATTTAAAAATTTATCTATGAGATCAAATTTTTTTTCAACTTCATTATATTCTTGAAAAGTTTTATTACCGTTTATATAACTAAACCATTTGGAAAATTCCATTTCCTCAGGTTTAGATTTAGGTGTATTTTTATCTTCAATAGAGTCATTTTTTATAACACTCTTTTCTTTGATAGTATTTTCTTTTTCTTTATGATGAATTGGCTCTTCTTTAACTTTATTTGTGAAAATGTCAGTATCTAGAAACTCGCAAAGAAGTTCTCTGTCATAAGTTGAAATTGATGTATGTGATAAAACCTTATCAAATTCTTTTGAGTTTTGAGATTTTATTGATTTTAGGTATAAAACTTTTAACAATTGAAAGTTTGGGTGTTGATTTAAAATATCACTCATGTTTTTGAGTAGAACTTCATCATTTGGATCAAATTGATCAATCATAGAAAAAAAAGTATTTAAGCTATTTACTACCATTTTGCCAAAGTATCATTAAAAATATCTTGAGTAATACGATCAAAAATCTCTTTATGAGCAGAATCTATAACATCATAAACTTGAAGTTCAGCAGGGAAATCATAAAAGAAAGAATAAGATTTTTTTAGGTCATCATCTTCATTTTTTGAATTAAAATATCTAAGCGCTACTGACATTTTAAGACGATTTTGAGCCGCGGTGTTCTGAGATGTAGCTGTCATTGGGGTAACGCTATATTCAGTAATTTCTCCCTCATAAATTAGTTGCCCATCTTTACTTACTAAATTTAAATTAGTTTGATTCATAATTATGTCTTGTAGAGCATTTGTAAAATCATTATCTAAACCTGGTTCCACTGTTGAACCTGGTCTATTTCCTGCCTGATTTTCGAAAAAATTGACTTGAAATGTTGTAACTCCAGGAGGTATGGAGGCACCAGTAAATGAATAAATACCGCAACTTTTTAGACCAAAAAACAAAAGAACCGGTGTAACATATAATACTTTACTCCAAATCATTTATATCAAACTGTTTTATTTTTCTATAAAGTGTTCTTTCTGAGATTCCAAGCTCTTCAGCAGCCAATTTACGTTTTCCCTTACTTCTAATTAGGGCTTGCTTAATCATTTCAAGTTCTTTTTCATGGAGTGAAAGCGGTTCTTCTTCCTCGATAGTTTCTGCATATGAATATTTGTCTACTAATGGCCGAGCATCTTTAATGTCTGAAGTTTCTGATTGAAGAGGTAAAGGACTAATGGTGTTTTCTTTGTTGTTAACTGAAGACTTTTCACCATAGATTTTTTCAATAAGGCTTTGGTTTTTTTCATCAAAGTCATTATTTTTTCCATTCTTTATTAAATCTAGAGTGAGTTTTTTAAGATCATTAAGATCACCTTTCATATCAAAAAGGACTTTGTACAGAATTTCACGTTCAGATCCAAAATCACTGTCTTTTCCTTTTTTTTGAATTAGTGCTGGAAGCTGAGATTTTCTATCTGGGAGATATGACCTAATTATAGAAGAGTTGATTTCCCGTTCTTTTTCTAAAACAGAAATTTGTTCTGCCACATTACGAAGTTGCCTTATATTACCACTCCATCTGTATTTCATAAGTATTGTTTTAGCATCTTCATCCAATTTTACTGAGGGCATGTGATATTTTTGAGCAAAATCAGATGCAAATTTTCTAAATAGCAGTACAATATCTTCTTTTCTATCTCTTAATGGGGGTAACTCGATTTCTACAGTACTTAAACGGTAATACAAGTCTTCTCTAAATCGTTCTTTAGATATTGCATCTAATATATTTACATTAGTAGCTGCAACAATTCTAACATTAGTTTTTTGCACTTTAGATGAACCTACTTTAATAAATTCTCCACTTTCGAGTACCCTCAGTAATCGAACTTGAGTTTGTAATGGAAGTTCACCAACTTCATCTAAGAAAATAGTGCCTCCATCTGCTACTTCAAAATAACCTGCCCTAGTTTGGTTTGCTCCAGTGAAAGCTCCTTTTTCGTGACCAAAAAGTTCGCTATCGATAGTACCTTCTGGTATTGCGCCACAATTAACTGCAATATATTTATTATGTTTTCTATGAGAATATTGATGTATTATTTTAGGAATACTTTCTTTACCGACACCACTTTCGCCAATAACCAAAACACTAATGTCAGTATTTGAGACACGAATAGATTTCTCAAGAGCACGATTTAACCCCAAATTATTTCCAATAATTCCAAAACGTTGTTTTACAGTCTGCATTGAATCCATATTAAATATGATTAGAAATTCTTACTGCCTTACCTTGGAGGGTTGCAGATGTACAACTATTTATTTTTACATCTACAAAATCTCCTAATTTAAATTTTTCTTTCGGAAAAACGACAACTTTATTTTGTGTGGTTCTTCCACTCCAAAAACCTTGAGATCGTTTAGAAGTTTTTTCAATTAAAACGCACACAGTTTTGTCTAAAAATTCATTGGTTCTGAATAAGCTATGTTCTTGTTGTTTAAGGATAATTTCATTCAGGCGTCTTTTTTTTACTTTTTCTGGGATATTATCTTTCATTTTTCTTGCAGCTAAAGTCCCCGGTCTTTCTGAATAAGCAAACATAAAGCCAAAGTCATATTTAACATAATCCATCAATTCAAGCGTATCTTTATGATCTTGCTCGGTTTCAAAAGGAAATCCAGAAATCATATCATGTGATATTCCACAATTTGGGATTATATCTCGAATTGAATTTATAAGTTGAATATATTCCTCTTTTGTGTGTTGTCGATTCATTTTTTTTAATATCGCATTACTTCCTGATTGAACAGGAAGATGTATATACTTGCAGATATTATCAAATTTTGCCATTACTTTCAGTACTTCAATTGACATATCTTGTGGATTAGATGTAGAAAATCGGATCCTAACTTTTGGATTTTCTTTTGCAACTAAACTTAAGAGATTTTCAAATCTTAATGCAGTCTTTTTTTGTAATTGAGTAGCTTTATTAAAATCTTTTTTTAAACCACCACCGTACCATAGGTAACTATCAACGTTTTGTCCTAGAAGTGTAATTTCTTTGTATCCTTTTGATACCAAATCTGATACTTCATTCAAAATACTTATTGGATCTCTACTGCGTTCTCTACCTCTTGTAAATGGTACTACACAAAAAGTACACATGTTGTCACAACCTCTAGTTATTGAAACAAAAGCTGTTACTCCATTTGTATTTAATCTTATTGGCGCTATGTCTCCATAAGTTTCATCTTTTGACAAAAGAACATTTACTGCTTCTCTATTATTGGCGACTTCCTCTAATAGATTTGGAATGTCTTTGTATGAGTCAGGACCTACAACTAAATCTACGATTTTTTCTTCTTCAAGAAATTTATGTTTAAGACGTTCAGCCATACAGCCTAAAACACCTACAGTAAAATCAGAATGATACTTTTTTTTAGATTTAAAATATTCTAAGCGTTTTCTTACTGTTTGTTCTGCTTTTTCTCGGATTGAACATGTATTTATTAAAATTAAATTAGCATTTTCTATATTTTTTGAGATCGAATAACCATCTTTTGTTAATATTGATGCAACAACTTCACTATCGGCAAAATTCATTTGACATCCATAACTTTCAATGTAGGCATTTTTTAAAGGCTTATTTTTTTTACCTCCAAAAACCATTTTTTTATTTTTATTTAAAGATTTTAATTCTCTTACAGACATAGTTTGTCTTTATAACTTATATATTTACTAGTGCAAATTTAAAAAAAAGAGAACTATATTGACATTTTGTCAGTATTATATTAAGGGATTGAATATTTAGCAGCTGAGGTCAATTAATTTCAAAAGTTAGAAACTAACATCACTTTAATTTAAATTTTATTTTATATTAAATTAATTCTTGTCTTTTTAATTTCATTAAAACCTCCATTTATATCAACAAAATTATGAACCCCTCTACTTTTAAGAATTGAAGCAGCAATCATACTTCTATAACCTCCAGCACAATGTAAATAAAAAGTATTTTCAATAAAAAATTCTTTCATATGAACATTTATAAAATCAAGAGGCGTGTTCTTGGATTTCTTAATATGTTCACTATCGTATTCATTGGTTTTACGAACATCAAAAATTATTTTTTTTTCTTTTTTAAATATTTTTTCAAATTCGTTAGCGCTAACTCCTTCAACTGTATCAATTGGCTTCCCTTCTTTTATCCAAAAATCAACACCGCCTTTTAGATAACCTAGAGCATTGTCAAAACCTACTCTTGCAAGTCTAGTCACAGCTTCCTCCTCTCTTCCTTCTGGAGTAATTAAAAGTATTGGTTGGGTAATATCACCAATTAAAGTTCCTACCCAAGGAGCAAAATTTCCATCAATTCCAATAAATATAGATTGAGGTATGTGTGCTTTCGCAAAATCATTTTGATCTCTAACATCTAGAACTATAGCATTAGTTTGAGTAGCAATTCTTTCAAATTCTTCAGGATTAAGCGGTTTGGTAGCATTATGAATTATTTTATCTATGTCTTCATAACCGTTTTTGTTCATTTTCACATTAAGGGGGAAGTATTTTGGGGGTGGAAGCAAACCATCTGTTACTTCTTTTATAAACTCTTCTTTTGTCATATCAGACCTTAAAGCATAATTTGTTCTTTTTTGTTCACCCAAAGTTCCCACTGTTTCTTTACTTAAATTTTTCCCACAAGCTGATCCTGCTCCATGTGCTGGATAAACAATTACATCATTTGACAAAGGCATGATTTTTTTTCTCAGGCTCTCATAAAGTATCGCAGCTAGATCTTCCTTAGTATAATTTTCATTTTTTTGTGCAAGGTCAGGACGACCTACATCTCCTAGAAAAAGAGTGTCACCGCTGAAAATAGCAATGTCTTTATTTTTATGACGAAGTAAATATGTCGTACTTTCTAAAGTATGACCTGGTGTATGTAAGACTTTTATGATTATTTCTCCTATTTCAAACTCTTCCTGATCCTTAGCAATAATTGTTTTGAATCTAGTCTTTGCTGTAGGGCCGAATACTATTTGGGCATTTGTTTTTTTTGATAAAGTTATATGTCCGCTAACAAAGTCTGCATGAAAATGTGTTTCAAAAATATATTTAATTACTGAATTATTTTTATTAGCTTTTTCTAAATATGGTTTAAACTCCCTTAAGGGATCAATTACTGCAGCCTCACCATTACTTTCAATGTAATATGATCCTTGCGAAAGACATCCTGTGTATATTTGTTCTATTATCATTAAAGACAAATTTAATTTTTTTGATTGTATTGTCTGCTTAATTTTTTTTGTAAAGCCGTGTTTTTTGCTTTTCCGTCAAAACTGTCTGTTGCATCCCCTGATGTAACAAAAAGATTTTGTTTTTTAATAACTTTAATCAACTTACTGTTAATTATAATATCCCTTGATGGATCTATAGCTCCAACAACCATGACTCTAATTCCTTTTTTTTGAAGCTTTTTGATGATGATTATTAATTCTTCACTGGCTGTACTATCAATATAATTTATTGCTCTCGCATTAATAATAAAACCTTTTACTTTTGAGGGTTTTTCTTCTATTGAATTAAAAACCAATTGTTTGAAAAAATCAATATTTCCAAAAAAGAGTTGAGCGTCAAATTTTAGGATTATTAAATCTTCTCGAACAACTACTTCATTGGGGAATCTGTCAATATTTTGGAAATAATTCGTATTTCCAATTCTTCCCAAAAAAGCAAAATGAGGTTTAGAAGCCCTATAAACAAGAAGTAATAGGGATAAAATAATACCAAAAAATATTCCTTGGATTATTCCAACAAATAATGTCAAAATAAATGTCAATACTAAAACAGCAAATTCATCTTTCCTACTTTTGTATAATCTAATTGCGTATTTAATATCAATAAGCCTTAAAACTGCTGAAATAATTATAGCACCCAAGACAGCTTTAGGAACATAAAAAAACCATTCAGTAAAAAAACATAGTGTAAGAGCAATTAAAAGTGCACAAATCAATGAGGCAGCTCCTGTTTTTGCCTTAGCTTGATTATTAACAGCCGTTCTAGAAAATCCTCCTGTTGTAGGATAAGATTGGAAAAATGACCCAATAATGTTTGCTGAACCTAATGCTAAGAGCTCTTGATTTGGATTTAACTTGTACAATTCATTTTTTTCAGCCAACCCTTTTGAGATTGATATTGCTTCTGTGAATGCAATAATTGAAATTGTTAAGGCAATAGGGGACAAATTTTTTATGACTACCCAGTCTAATTTTGGAAATTTAATTGAAGGAAGACCATGAGGTATTTCACCTATGATTGCTACTCCTTCAAGATTTTTATTAAAAAAATAAACCCAAAGAGTACTAAAAAAAACTACTATTAAAGCAGATGGAAATTTTTTATTTAATTTTTTGATGATTAATAAAAAAAAGATGCAACTTAAACCCAATATCAGAGTTTTAATATGAATTGGAATTTCGGTTTTTAATATTGAAAAAATAAAATCTTGCAGTTTATTATTTTGTGTAATTGGTATTCCCGTTAAATACTTTACTTGACTTAGACTAATTATAATTGCTGCACCTGAAGTAAAACCACTAATAACTGGTTTTGATAAAAAGGAAACAAAAAAACCCATTTTTAAAACTCCTAATATAACCTGAATAATTCCTGCAAACAGCGATAATAACATTGCCATTTGAATATATTCTCCAGGGGATACAATACTTAAAGCACTAAGACCAGCTGCAACAAGAAGCGAATCCATAGCAACAGGACCCACGGCTAATTGTCCCGAAGTTCCCATTATCGAGTAAACAATTTGAGGTGTTAAGGCTGCATATAATCCATAAACTGGAGGGAGACCTGCAATTAAAGCATAGGCCATACCTTGAGGAATTAATAAGATTGCAACAGTAATACCTGCAAGAAAATCATCTTTAAAATACTCAGGTTTGTATTTTAAAATCCAATCAAAAATGGGAAACAAATTTTTCAATTTTTAAAAATTATTTACAATATTAGTTTTAGTTAATTTACACCGACTAATATATGATTTAGACTTAATAGTTTATATTAAAATTAAAAGATGTAGTAACTATAATTTTAAAGTTCCAAAAAAACTTATTTATTTTTGTCATCAAATTTATAAACACATGGCCAAAAATTTAGTTATTGTAGAGTCACCTGCTAAGGCGAAAACGATAGAAAAATTATTGGGTAAAGATTTCAAAGTAGCTTCAAGTTTTGGTCATATTGTAGATCTTCCATCAAAAGAACTAGGCGTAAATGTAGATAATGATTTTACAGCTAAGTATACAGTAAGTAGCGATAAGAAAAAAATTGTTAATGAATTAAAAAGTTTAGCAAAAAAAGCCCAGACAATTTGGTTAGCAAGTGATGAAGATAGGGAAGGTGAGGCCATCGCATGGCATCTTTTGAACACTTTAAAACTTACAAATACAGATTCCAAAAGAATAGTGTTTTCTGAGATTACTAAGAGCGCTATTTTAAAAGCCATTGAAAACCCAAGGACTATAGACTATAATCTTGTAAATGCTCAACAAGCTAGAAGAGTTTTAGATCGCTTAGTGGGATATGAATTATCACCTGTACTTTGGAGAAAAGTAAAAGGTGGTTTATCAGCTGGAAGAGTTCAATCAGTTGCTGTTCGTATTCTTGTTGAAAGAGAAAGAGAAATCAGACATTTTTTACCAGAAAGGAATTTCAAAACACAAGCAATTTTTAAAACTGTAAATAATCAATTAATCCCATCTCAACTTCAAAAATTATTTAGTAATAAAGATGAAGCTAGCTCATTTCTAAAAAAAAATAATAATTCAAGGTTTAAGATCATAGAAATAAAGACTAACCCAGCTAAAAGAAAGCCAGCTGCTCCATTCACAACTTCTACACTTCAACAAGAGGCATCCCGTAAGCTTTTTTTTTCAGTGAGTAAAACAATGAACTTAGCTCAACGATTATATGAAGCAGGACACATTACATATATGAGAACAGATAGTGTAAATCTTTCACATGAGGCAAAAAAATATATACATAATCAAATTAATTTCACTTATGGAAAAAAATATTTACAATCACGAAATTTTAAAACAAAAAATAAAGGTGCCCAAGAAGCACACGAGGCAATAAGGCCAACTGATTTTGAAAAAAAACAGCTAAATATTGATTATGATCAATCTCGTCTTTATGATTTGATATGGAGACGCACAGTAGCTTCTCAAATGTGTGATGCAGAGTTAGAAAGAACACTAATAAGCATAGAATCTGAATCACATCCATATATATTCAATGCAAAAGGTGAAGTAATTACTTTTGATGGATTTTTAAAGTTATATTTAGAGGGAGTTGATGATGAATCAGAAAAAGATAATTCTATTCTGCCTAAAGTTAGTTCAGGTGAGGAATTAAGTTTAGTTAACATGACTTCTACTGAACGTTATTCAAGACCTCCCTTCAGATATTCAGAAGCATCACTTGTAAAAAAAATGGAAGAACTAGGAATAGGCCGGCCATCAACCTATGCTCCTACAATAACAACTATTCAAAATAGAAATTATGTTGAAAAAGGATCCTCATTAGGTGAAGAACGTAATTACAACCAAATAACTTTAAGTAAGGGAAAAATTAAAGTTAATAACTTGACTGAAAGAGTTGGATCCGACAAGGGTAAATTAATTCCAACAGACATTGGAATGATTGTAAATGATTTTCTTGTTGAGAATTTCGAAACTATCTTAGATTTTAATTTTACTGCTGAAGTAGAGCAAAATTTTGATGATATTGCAAGAGGAGTTAAAGATTGGAAAGAAATGCTTAAGAAATTTTACAGCCAATTCCATTCCACTGTTGAACATGTCAAAGAAAATGCACAACGAGAATCCGGTGAAAGAATTCTTGGAGTTGATCCTCAAACAGGTAGGCCCGTAAAAGTTCGTCTTGGAAAGTACGGTCCTATTGCCCAAATTGGAGATCCAACAGAAGATTTAAAACCGATTTATGCAAGTCTAGGTGCAAACCAACAACTGGAGAGTATAACATTTAAAGAAGTTTTAGAACTTTTCAAAATGCCTAAAATAATAGGTCTATACGAAGAAGAAGAAATACAAATAAATAACGGAAGATTTGGACCCTATATTAAACATAAAGGAAATTTTATATCAATTCCAAAAAATATTATTCCTTCAGAAATAGATAATAAAAAAGCGATTGAATTAATTAAAGAAAAACAGAAGGCAGATGCCCCTATATTTAATTATAATCAACTTCCTGTAACTAAGGGGGTTGGAAGATTTGGCCCTTATTTAAAATGGAATGGGCTATTCATTAACGTAAATAAAAAATATGACTTCAATAATTTATCTGAAAATGATATTATAAAATTAATTGAAGAAAAAATTCAAAAGGAAAAAGATAAAATTGTTCATGATTGGAGTGATGCAGGTATACGTGTAGAGAAAGCTCGTTGGGGGAGACATTATATTATAAAGGGGAAACAAAAAGTAGAAATAGGGAAAGACATTGATGCAAAAAAACTTACACTTTCTGATGCAGAAAAATATTTAGGACCAGTTAAGGAGAAAAAGAGAAAAAAATCAATTAATAAAAAATGAGCTTAGAATTATTAACTCCTGTTGATGACGAAATCTTAGAAAGTTTTGATCTTTTGCCTAAACAAGTTATTGGGGAAAATATTATTATCCACACAAAAAAATCGGGCTTACCAGAATTAAAAGGTCTAGATATTGTTTTAATTGGATGCAATGAGCACCGTAATAGTTTTTTCCCTAACACCCAATACAGAATTAATGAGTTTAGGATATCCCTTTATAAACTATATCCAGGAAATTGGAATTTAAATATTGCTGACCTTGGAGACCTTCCAAATGGAGCAAAAGTTGAAGACACATATTTTGCGCTCAAAGAAATTGCATACCATTTAAAACAAATGAATATAATCCTAATTCTTATTGGGGGGAGTCATGATTTGATTTTCCCTTTGTATCAGGTATTTCAGGACTTTAGACAATTAGTAAATATTGTTTCAGTTGACAGATCCTTTGACTTTTCTCAGCAGGACGAACTCATTTCAGGGCGCTCCTATATGAGTAAAATAATTATGGAAAAGCCAAATGTCTTAAATAATTATTCAAATTTAGGCTTCCAAAGCTATTATTGTGCTTTAGAGGAAAAAGATTTAATGAACAAGTTATATTTTGATGGTATCCGTTTGGGACAACTATTAGACAACATTCGTTTAGCCGAACCAGTAATTCGTGATGCAGATATTTTAGGTATTGACATGAAGAGTTTATCCTGGGAGTCAATAGCAGATCCTTTGAATGGACAACCAAATGGATTTGACTCTAGATCAATTTGCGCAATAAGCCGATATGCAGGAATAAGTGATAGAGTAAGTTTTTTCGGACTTTATGAACTTATATCTACTCAAATGATGTCAGAATTGTTAGCACAAATGATTTGGTATTTTATTGAAGGAGTTCAGTACCGTTTTGATGAATATCCTGTAAACATAGAAGAAGGATTTTTAAAATATACGGTAACACTTTCAAATCAAAATTTAGTTTTTTTTAGAAGCCAAACAAGTGACCGGTGGTGGATGGAAATAACAAATGATTCACATTTAGATAATAAATCAAAAACAACTACGTTATTAGCATGCACCCGTGAGGATTATGAACATGCAAAGTCAGATATTATACCAGAAAGATGGTATAATGCAATAAAAAGAATGCATTAGTAATTAGAAAGAATCATCTTTGTAGGTGCTAGTTTAAAGACCCTAATTTTAAGAGGAAACTTAAACTGATAGTAAAAAAATAATTAGTTTTATGTTGTTAAAACATAATTCCAGTTTTAATAAGGTATTAATGAAAAGACTTTTAGTTTTATTAGCGCTAGGTTCAATTATCCTTTCTTGTGGTAGTGGTAATAGAGGTGAACTTATTGGAGTAAAACAAAAAAAGTGGTTTGGAGAAAAACCCTATGGTATGGTTCTAGTGGAGGGGGGTGCCTTCATAATGGGTAAATCAGATGAGGATATTGCTCAACTTCAAAACGCTCCGGCAAGAACTGTTACAGTTCCATCCTTCTACATGGATGAAACAGAAATTACCAATAGTGAATATAAACAATTTGTTTATTGGGTAAAAGATTCTGTAGCACTTTCCATGCTTGCAAGAAAAGCAGATGAACTTGAATTAGGTGAGGATGACAAAGATGGCATAGGGGAATTTGCTTTTAAAGATTCCGATACTACAAAATTAAGTGAATTTCAAAAGTACATGCGAGAAAATTATTACGATGTTTCAGAAGACCTTTATGCAGGGCGAGCATTAAATTGGGATGCAGATCTTACATGGAAAACAGATGATTATGTTGATAAAAACTATGCTGAGGTAATGGACTCATTGTATTTACCTCCTGAATATTGGTATAATGGTGAAATAAAAATTGATGTAGAAAAACTTGTGTATAAATATACATGGTTTGATGCAGAAGCTGCATCAGCTGAGTCAAAGAGGACTAGAAAGCAATTCATAGACAGAAAACCATTTATTAAAGTAGAAGAAATCCAAATATACCCGGACACGACTGTATGGATAAAAGATTTTATTTATTCCTACAATGAACCCATGCATAATGATTACTTTTCTCATCCTGCATATCAAGACTACCCAGTAGTAGGAGTTTCTTGGAAACAGGCTGTAGCATTTTGTAATTGGAGAACAAATTTTAAAAATGGTTATCAAAGAGATAAAGGTAAACCTAATGTAAGTCGTTTTCGTTTACCTAACGAGGCTGAATGGGAATATGCAGCTAGAGGTGGAATTCCGTCAGGAACTTACCCATGGGGATCACCATATTTATTAAATGACAGAGCATGTTTTCTTGCAAATTTTAAACCGTTAAGAGGAGATTATGCTGCTGATCAGGCTGTATATACCGTTGAAGCCAAATCATATCTACCAAATGATTTTAATTTATATAACATGGCTGGTAATGTAGCTGAATGGACAAACTCTTCGTTTGACGATAATGCCTATGAATACGTAGCTTCATTAAACCCAAATATGTCTTTTGATAACGAAAACAGAAAAGTTGTGCGTGGTGGATCTTGGAAAGACGTAGCTTATTTTCTTAGAGTGAGCTCCAGAGATTACGAATACTCTGACACTTCCAGAAGTTATATAGGTTTTAGAACTGTACAAGATTATCTAGGATCTTCACAAAAAGTTAAGGTGAAATAAACTTTAATTCTGAATATATCTTTATATATTTAATCTTTAAAATAAACTAAATAAAATGACAGATAAAGCTTTAAACAAACGTCTGCGTAGTAAAGTTGCTATGCACATGCTATTTGGACTCGGGGGTGCAGTAGTTATTATTGGTGCACTATTTAAAATTTTGCACCTTGAGATTGGACCCATAACAGGTGGCCTCGTATTAGGCCTAGGTCTTGGAACAGAAGCCCTTATTTTTACGGTAGCTGCCCTAAATACTGGAGAGATTAAAGAGGAACATCAAGATTTTGTTAAAAAAGTAAAAGGAGCTGGAGGAGCAAAAGCACCATCTGCTGGTGACGGTGGACTTTCCTCAAAAATTGATGCCCTTATGGCTGAAGCCAAAATAGATGTTAGTCTAATGAATAAATTAGCGAGAAGTATTCAAAATTTAGAAGATTCTGCTAAAGCACTTAGCCCAGCATCAGATGCTGCATCAGCATCTCAAACTTACTCACAAGAATTAGCAAAAGCTGCCACTCAACTAGAGCAGTTAAATGCTAATTACCAAAAACAAATTAGAGTAAATCAAAATGCAGACCAATTAAAACAACAAATGGAAAGTCTATCTGCAAATCTTGCAGCATTAAATAATGTTTATGGTGGAATGCTTAATGCTATGAATAAAAAATAATTTTCAAACATGGCAGGAGCAAAAGAAACCCCCAGGCAGAAACTTATAAGCTTGATGTACCTGGTATTTATCACAATGCTTGCACTTAATGTGAGCAAAGAGGTGCTTGACGGATTTGGTCAGATGTTTGAAAAAATAACTGATGCCAATGTTAGAGTTGATGAGAGTAATAACTTGCTTTTAGAAAATATAAACGTTAACGCTGAAGAGAAAGGTGGTAAATGGATTGGTCACAAAAGAACTGCAGAACAGATTAAAAAAGAGTCAGATGCTTTTTACAATGCAATTGAAGATTTAAAAAAGAAAATTACTGAAAAGCAAAGAGAGAAGGATCCGGATTTGAAAGAATTTTCTCAGATGGATAAAGGTGAATCTTTAGATGTTGTATGGTTTAAAGAAGGTTCTGAGGAAGGGAAAAGTAATTTTATTGAGATGATCCAAGAATATAAAATGCATGTAATCCAAGTTTTTGGAAGTCAATATCCTGAATCAATTGAAATGGTTGAAGCAAGATTTTTTACAGGAGATCAAAACAATAATATTAAAAATAGAGATGATATTGATGAACCTTGGTTGGATGCAAATTTTAAAGGTTTTCCACTAATTTCTTCACTTGCAAAACTAACAATGATGCAGAATGACATTAGGCAAACTGAACATGACGTTTTAACCACATTAATGGGTAAAGAGCTAAAGATGTCATCTAAAGTTAATCAATCAAATTACACCAGTTTATTAGTAACAGAAAAAGGTGCTTACTATCCTGGTGAAAAATTTGATGGAAGTGTAATTCTAGGAAGAAAAGGAGGAGCACAAAATCCGAATGGGGTTGATTTAAAAATTGATGGTAGAAAAATTTCTGAAAAAGACTATGAATTAATTCCTGGAGGAATTAAATTAAATGTCAATTCAGGAAATCCTGGAGATCACACGATTGAAGGAGATTTAATCTTTTTAAATGATGGTGAAGAATCTAGAATAAAGGTAACACAAACCTATACCGTAATTTCTAAACCAAACTCTGCTGTTATTTCTGCTGATAAAATGAATGTTGTATACAGGGGAGTGCAAAATCCAATAACAATATCTATACCAGGTATTATTGACAGTAAAGTCAGAGCTAATGCCCCGGGATTAAAAAGAGTTAGAGGTAGCAAGTATAACCTTTTTCCAGGAAAAGGGAGGGAAGTAAAAATTAATGTATCAGGAACATTACCAGATGGTAATCGAGTTTCCTCCGTTTCAACTTTTAGAATTAAAGATATTCCAAAGCCCGCGGGATACTTTAGAGGGCAGTCAGGGTCATTTACAATTCCAAAAACTAGTCTAGAAAGGGGTAAAGTCGAGGCAAGACTTGAAGATTTTGATTTTGATCTTCCATTACAAACAAAATCTTTTAGATTCAGAGCACCTGGCCAGCCAAGTGTCGTTATTAACGGAGATAGACTTAATGCTAAAGCAAAACAAATGTTGAGTAGGATAAAAAATGGTCAAACTATAATTATTTCTGATATCGATGTAATAATTCCAACAAATCCGAGTTATAAGTTAAAACAAACATCACCGATATCAATTACGATTAACTAATTTTTATTTATGGATAAGGCTATATTTTTTACTTCAATATTCTTTTTATTAGGTATAAACCTTTCTTATGCCCAATCTAACCTTTTAAACGCAAAAGTTCCACAGGAAGTAGGTCAAATGAATGAACAACAAATTGAAGCAGAAAATGTCTCTCCTATAGAATATGGTTATGTAGATGATAGAGATGTATTATGGTCCAAAACTATTTGGGAAATAATTGATTTAGATGAGAGAATAAATTTTCCTTACTATTATCCCAGGGTAAATAATGGTTACTTATCGAGTAACAGAAAATCACTTTTTAGAGTTCTTATGGATGGAATAATTGAAGGGAATATCACTGAAGTTTATGCTACTGATTATTTTAATGATAAACTTACTTATGAAGACCTAGGAGATGTACTTGAGCTAAGACAATTATCTTCCGAAGGAATTGAAAAATCAAATGCGGGAGAGTTAGTAACTGAAGATGATTATGATATATATAAGATTGAATCTGATAAAGTTATACAATATCGCATTAAAGGGACTTGGTATTTTAATAAAAGATTGGGTGAATTAAAGTATAGAATGTTAGGAATTGCTCCTGTAGCTCCTGATGTATCAACGCTAAGTGAGGGTCCAGAGGCAATGGCAAACGCTTTAGTGCCTTTATTTTGGGTTTGGTTCCCTGATGCTAGAGAAGAATTAAATAAAAATAAAGTATTCAATACTAAAAATTCATCGCAACCAATCACTTACGATATGATGCTTAATTCAAGGCGTTTTAACTCCACAATCTACAAAGAGGAAAATGTTTATGAGGATCGTGAAGTAAAAGAATATATTTACGAAGACGCTTTACGTCAACTTTTAGAGTCCGAAAGAATAAAATCCGTAATTAGAGATTTTGAACAAGACATGTGGAATAATTAAAAGTATATTTAAATTAAATAGGCGCTTTTGGAAACATTAGCGCTTTTTTTATGCAATTTTAATATTTTGAAAAACACAATTATTGTAGGTTATGGTTTAGCAGGGTATCATTATGCGAAAAATTTAGAAGAATATGGTAAAGAATTTTTAATTATTTCTGATAACAAGTTAGGCGCGAGTAGAAATGCTGGTGGCATTTTTAATCCTACTATAATTAAGCGTTTTTCATTATCCTGGAATTCTATAGAATTTTATAATAAAGCACTCTTAAAATACAAAAAGTACGAAAAAGATTATGGTAACGCCATTTTCCATACACTCCCAATACATAATTATTTTAGTAAAACCTCAGATAACAACAATTGGTCTATCGCTTCTAATAAAAAGGATTTAAAAAGATTTTATTCATCAATAATTTGTAATGATAATGAAAAAAATCTTAAATGTGATCATGGTTATGGTATTGTATCAAACGTAGGAAGAGTTAAAATAGCTAAAATGCTTGATATATTTAAGAGTCGATTTGATTCAAACTCTTTTCTAAGTGAACCTTTTGATTATAATAAATTAATTATCAATAAAGATTATATAGACTATAAAGGAATTAAGGCTTCAAAAATAATTTTTTGTGAAGGATTTGGTCTAAAAAACAATCCATGGTTTTCGTATTTACCTTTAATAGGATCAAAGGGAGAGTTTATTCATATAAGAACAAAAAATCTTTCTCCTGAAGTAGTCATTAAAGGAGGATTATTTATAGTTCCAATAGAAAAAGAAATATTTTGGGTTGGTGCTACATTCGATAGAAAAGATAAGACAGATAATATAACCAAGTCAGCTAAAGAATGGATTCTAAAAAAACTGCATGAAAGACTAAACTGTTCTTTTGAAGTTGTTCATCACGGGACAGGAATTAGACCAACAGTAATTGATAGAAGACCATTACTGGGTGCACATCCTTTAGAGAAACGTCTTTTTATTTTTAATGGACTAGGAACTAGAGGATTATTAATGGGACCTTTACTTGCTGATTGGCTGTACCGATTTATTGAAGAAAATAAAGAATTACCAACTTCTGTTACAATTGATCGTTTTCAGGCTTATTTTAGCAGTCCATTTAAATAAAAAATGTTAAACGTTAAAAATCTTACTGTGTATTTTGGTGGATATACTTTATTTGATTCAATATCATTTAGATTAAGTAAAGGAGATAGAGTTGGCTTGATTGGGAAAAACGGAGCAGGTAAATCAACTCTTTTAAAAATTTTAGCAAAAAATCAAAATCCAACTTCAGGAAATATAAACTTTGAAAAAAACTGTAAAATTGGATACTTATATCAAGATTTTAATTTTGAATATGGGCGCTCAGTCCTTGAAGAAACTTATCTAGCCTTTGAGGAAATCTTAAAAATTGAGAATCGTCAAAAGGAGATAAATAAAATAATGGAAAAAACTGTTGACTTTGAAAGTGAAGAATACAAAAAAATATTACTTGAACTTACTGATTTAAATTCTCAATATGAAATTTTAGGGGGATATAATTACCAATCAAAGACTGAAAAAATACTTTTAGGGCTAGGATTCACAAATGAGGATTTACATTCTTTAACAGATACATTCTCTGGAGGATGGAGAATGCGAATTGAGTTAGCAAAGCTTTTATTAAAAAATAATGATATTTTGTTACTTGATGAACCTACAAATCACCTAGATATTGAATCTATAATTTGGTTAGAACAATTCTTATTGAAATATAAGGGAGCAATAATCCTTGTATCTCATGACAAGATGTTTTTGGATAGAATAACAAATAGAACTATAGAAATTGTCCAGCAGCGCATCTTTGATTTCAAAAAGTCCTATTCGAGTTATATGATATTGCGCAAAGAACTTCGTCAGCAGCAAAAAGCTGCCCAAAAAAATCAAGATAAACAAATACAACAGACAGAAAAATTAATTGAAAAGTTTCGTGCAAAAGCCTCAAAGGCAAGTATGGCTCAATCTTTAATTAAAAAACTTAATAAAATAGAGCGTTTTGAAATAGATCCAGAAGAAAATAAAAAAATGAAATTTGGATTTAATATTTCTCAACAACCAGGGAAAATAATTTTAAAAGCACAAGATATTTCTAAATATTTTGGAGAGAAAAAAGTACTTAGCGAGGTTAACTTTGAAATAGAAAGGGGTGAAAAAATAGCATTTGTCGGGCAAAATGGTCAAGGAAAATCAACTTTAGCAAAAATTATTATTGGTGAATTAGAAAGTGAAGGACACCTTAAATTAGGGCATAACGTTGAATTGGGTTATTTTGCGCAAAATCAATCATCTTATTTAGAGGGTAACAATTCAGTTATTGAGGAAGCAGAAAATACATCTTCACCAGAAAATAGAACTAAAGTTCGTGACTTTTTAGGAGCTTTTTTATTTTCTGGTGAAGATGTTGATAAAAAAATTCATGTGTTATCTGGGGGGGAAAGAAATCGTTTAGCATTATGCAAACTCCTTTTGCAACCTTTTAATGTATTGATAATGGATGAACCAACAAATCACTTAGACATATTATCTAAAAATATATTAAAAGAAGCTTTGAAAAGTTTTGAAGGCACTTTAATTTTAGTTTCACATGACAGAGATTTTCTTCAAGGTCTTTGTGAAAAAGTAATCGCATTTAAAGATCATAAAGTAAAGCCTTTTTTAGGTGACTTAAACTCTTATTTAGAGGACCAAAAACTATCATCAGTAAAAGATCTAGAAAAAAAATCAAAAAATTCAAACTCTCAAAATGCAAATAAGACAAAAAAATCATTTATTGAACATAAAAAAAACAGAGAGGTTAATAAAAAAGTGAAAAAAATTGAAAATCAGATAGCTCAACTAGAGAAAGAAATCAAAGACATAGATTTTGATCTTGAAGTGGACTATGAGAGAACGATTAGAGAGCCAAATTTTTTTGATATTTATCAGGCGAAAAAAAATAAGCTTAAAGATTTAATCGACGAATGGGAGGCAATTCAAATTAAGTAGAAACTTAAGATCCATTTACATTAGGAATACTTTGCAAATAGCGTTCTGCGTCTAGAGCAGCCATGCATCCAGTTCCTGCTGCTGTAACAGCTTGTCTATACTCCTTATCTTGAACATCCCCTGATGCAAAAACTCCAGGAATATTTGTGGATGTTGATTTGCCTTTTGTTATTATATATCCTTCTTGATCCATCTCAAGTTTTCCCTTAAATATTTCTGTATTTGGTTTGTGACCAATAGCTATAAAAAGGCCCGTAATTTTAATTTCTTCTGTACTGCCTGTTATATTATTCTTCATTCTAATTCCTTCAACTACTTTTTCACCTAACACTTCGTCAATTTCAGTATTATATTTTAGATCAATATTTGGAGTGTTATTGACACGATGTTGCATAGCTTTAGATGCTCGCATATGATCTTTTCTAACCAACATTGTTACTTTCGAACAAATCTTAGCCAAGTATGTTGCTTCTTCAGCAGCTGTATCTCCACCGCCCACAAGTGCAACTTCTTGTCCTTTATAGAAAAAACCGTCACACACAGCACATGCCGAAACACCTCCTCCTCTTAGACGTTGTTCACTTGGTATACCTAAGTATTTTGCCGAAGCCCCTGTACTTATTATGATACTTCTAGTATTAATTTCTTTACCACTATCAGTAATGACTTTATGAATCCCCCCATACTTTGAAGAGAAATCTACACTATTTATAAATCCAACTCGAACATCAGTACCAAATCGCTCTGCTTGTTCTTGTAATTGGACCATCATAGTGGGACCATCAATGCCTTTAGGGTATCCTGGAAAATTATCAACTTCTGTTGTTGTTGTAAGTTGACCACCGGGCTCCAAACCAGTATAAATAACAGGTTTTAAATCAGCACGTGCAGCATATATAGCAGCAGTATATCCTGCTGGTCCACTACCAATTATTAAAGTTTCTAGCTTTTCCATTTTTGTATTTATTTCAAAAGTAAATTATATCTTTTATTTGTATTACTATTAACTATTAGATTTATTAATATTTTATCAAGGTTGTTCTATGAAAAAAAAAATAATCTTATTGTTACTCATTTTAGTTTCTTGTTCAAATTCTTCCCATATTTCAACCTCTCAGATTATTAATAAATCAATTAAAGCTCATGGATGGGATCAAGACGATTTTTCTATTGTTTTTGATTTTAGAGATTATCAATATGAGTTAAAACGTAAAAATAAATTTTATTCTTTTCAAAGAACAACTAAAAAAGAGGGTAATGTTGTTAAAGATCTAATGAGTTCAAAAAAAAAATTAATGCGTTTTATCAATGATAAATCTGTTGAACTTAGTGATAGTGTGACTAAAGCATTTTCAAATTCGTTAAATTCTGTCATGTATTTTTTTCAATTACCCAGACCACTAAATGATCAAGCTGTAGTCCATAAATATTTGGGGTTGACAAAAATTTTCAATAAAAGATATTGGACTATTAAAGTGACTTTTAAAGAAAATGGTGGAGGGAAAGACTACCAGGATGAATTCCGTTATTGGATCAACATAAATAATCGACAGATCGATTATCTAGCCTATAATTATTTAACAGAAGGGGGGGGTACACGTTTTAGGCAAGCTGTAAATAAGCAATTAAATAAAGGATTTATTTTTCAGGACTATATAAATTTTAAACCTAATGTAAAGTTTGTTTCACTAGACTCTTTACCTATTCTTTTTGAAGCAGGCAACCTTATAAAAGTCTCTAGTATTAAAAATAAAAATATTCAAGTAACTAAATAGTTAATCTTTTTATTAGAATCAAAAAAGAAAAGAATTAAAACGATTTAAATAAAAGAAATCTTAAATTTGAGTTCGCAACACTTTAATGATGATTAATGAATCAAAACTAAAGCTTCTAAGATATAAAGCACCTGGAAGTTTTGAAGAATCTCGTTTTGAAAAATTACACAATGTTATTATAGATAATCCTAATGAAGGTTGCATTGCGATAGCGCATTGTATTGCTGATTTAATAATTAGTAAACAAAATGAAAATAAAAATTGTGTGTTGGGTCTTGCCACTGGATATAGTCCTATGAATGTTTATAAGGAATTAGTTAGACTTCATTTAGAAGAAGGGCTAAGTTTTAAAAATGTAATTACGTTTAATCTTGACGAATATTATCCAATATCTAAGGAAGATATACAGAGTTATTTTTATTTTATGCATGAAAACTTATTCAACCATATAGATATAAAAAAAGAAAATATAAACATACCTGATGGAGAGGTTGATGTAAAAAATTTGAGATCTACTTGTGTCGCATATGAAAAGAAAATTGAAAAATTGGGGGGCATTGATCTTCAAATTTTAGGAATTGGCCGAACAGGACACATAGGTTTTAATGAGCCAGGATCTCATTTAAATTCTCAAACAAGGACTATTACTCTAGACCAAGTAACTCGATTTGATGCTGCTTCCTTATTTAAAGGAATTGATAATGTTCCAAGGAAGGCAATTACAATGGGTATTCAGACCATTTTAAATGCAAAAAAAATCATTTTAATGGCGTGGGGATCAAATAAAGCAGAAATCATTCAAAAGGCAATTGAGGGAAATATAACGGACAAAATACCAACAACATATCTTCAACATCACCATAACACAACATTAGTTTTAGATCCACAAGCTGCTTCACAACTAATAAGAATAAAAACCCCTTGGCTTGTAACAAGTTGTGAATGGGATGAGAATAATAGATCAAAAGCTATTTCATGGCTTTGCAAAAAAACAGGTAAGTCAGTTTTAAAACTCACAGATGAAGATTTTAATCAAAATGGGATGTCTGATTTACTCGCTTTACATGGACCATCTTACGATTTGAACATTGAGATGTTTAATAGATTACAGAATACAATCACAGGATGGCCAGGCGGTAAACCTAACGCTGACGACACAAATAGACCAGAACGTAAAAATCCTGAAAAAAAAAGGGTAATTATTTTTAGCCCTCATCCTGATGACGATGTAATTTCTATGGGGGGTACATTTGATCGTTTAGTTTCGCAAGGTCATGAGGTACACGTGGCTTATCAGACATCTGGTAATATTGCAGTTTCAGACGAGGATGCTCTAAAATATATTGAAGTAGGTATTGATGTTATTGGAGATAAAGAAAAAAAAATTATCAAAGAGCTAAAAGCTTCAATTGAAAGTGATGATTCTAAAAAACCAGCTTCCCGTTTGGTGTGTAAACTGAAAGGGAGCATACGAAAAGGTGAATCATACGGAGCTACCAGATATATTGGAATCCCTGACTCTCAAGTTCACTTTATGAATCTCCCTTTTTATGAAACTGGAACGATTAAAAAAAATCCAATTTCTAATAAAGACATTGAAAAAACATTTAAATTAATCGAAACAATAAAACCACATCAAATTTATGCAGCTGGTGATTTAGCGGATCCTCACGGCACTCATAAGGTTTGTTTAGATATTATTTTTGAGGCACTAAAGCAATTGAAAACTAAAAAATTCATGAATGATTGTTGGGTTTGGCTTTACAGAGGAGCTTGGCACGAGTGGGAAATACATGAAATAGAAATGGCTGTTCCAATGAGTCCTGATCAAGTTCTAAGAAAACGTAAAGCAATTTTTTATCATCAATCCCAAAAAGATGGAGTTATGTTTCAAGGAAATGATAACAGAGAATTTTGGGTTCGTGCTGAAGAACGTAATGAAGAAACTGCTAATAAATATAGGGCTATGGGCCTAGCAGACTATGCAGCCATGGAAGCGTTCAAAAGATATTATTTTTAAAAAACTTTCTTTATTAATTATAACTAACTAATCTTATTTTTCCCCATTTTTTTACTTACTCCAATGGTATTAATACTTTTTGTAAGTATTTTTTTATAGTTAATTTTTCTTTGTTAAATCCAAATTAAAAAAAGCTATAAACACTATAAAAGTTAGAAAACTAAAAAATTCTCTCTTATAATTTTTTGTAAATTAGAATTAAATAATTAAGAACATGCGATTTACAATAAATATATTCAAACCAATTGGATTACTTTTAATTTTTCAATTTACTATATCCAATGCACAACAAAAATTTTCTAATAAACGAATTCAGAAACTTAAATCTGAAACAGTAGATTTAGTTCAGGCGAAACATAAGATGACTCAAATAATGATTGATAAAGTATTTAGTTTCGCTGAATTGGGTCACCAAGAATATGAAACATCAAAATATTTAACAGGGATATTAAATAAAGCTGGATTTGAAATTGAATATGGAATTTCAGGTATCCCAACAGCCTGGATGGCAAGATGGAATAATGGAGAAGGTCCAAAAATTGCTCTTGGTAGCGATGTAGATGGAATTCCAAAAGCTTCTCAATATCCTGGTGTAGCATATCACAAGCCAATGGTAGAGGGAGCGCCAGGGCATGGAGAAGGTCATAATTCTGGACTACCTGTAATTATTACGTCTGCTTTGGTTCTTCAACAACAGATGAAAAAAAATAATTTAAAAGGGACACTTATCATTTGGCCAGGAATAGCTGAAGAACAGCTTGCAGCCAAAGCCTGGTACGTAAAAGATGGTTATTTTGATAATGTTGATATGTGTATTTTTACTCATGTAAGTAGTAATATGGCTGTATCATGGGGTCAGGCGACAGGTACTGGTCTGATTTCTGTTGAGTATACTTTTGAAGGAGTTTCAGCCCATGCAGGAGGGTCTCCCTGGCGAGGTAAAAGTGCTCTAGATGCAGCTGAACTTATGAATATTGGATGGAATTATAAAAGAGAGCATCTTCACCCACTAATGAGATCACATTCAATATTTACGGATGCTGGAGACCAGCCGAATGTTGTTCCATCAAAAGCATCTATTTGGTATTATCTAAGGGATATAACCTCTGAAGGTATATTAGACATGTATAATGATGCTAATAATATCTCTAAAGGGGCAGCACTTATGACAGACACAAAAGTTACGTCTAAAATCCTTGGAGCTGCTTCACCAAGACACTTTAATAAAGTGATTGCTGAGACCATGTATGAAAATATCAAAGAAGTTGGACTTCCAAAGTGGTCTAAAGAAGATCAAATGCTTGCTAAAGCTGTTCAAAAGGAAGTAAATTCCAAGATAACAACAGGTCTTTCTACAGTTCTATCAGAATTAGGGAAACCAAGAAAGGAGCCAAAAAGTGGAGGATCAGACGATATTGGAGAAGTTTCATGGAAAGTTCCAACAGTAACCTTACGCTTCCCATCAAATATGCCAGGCTTGCAGGGTCATCATTGGTCAAACTCAATTACTATGGCAACTCCTATTGCTCACAAAGGGGGCACTGCTGGAGCAAAAGTTGTTGCAGCTACTGTAATTGACTTTTTAACAAAACCCTCACTGTTAATTAAAGCAAAAGATTACTTTGAGAATGTTCAAAAAAAGAATGACAAATATGTACAACTAATTCCAGATGATGCACCTCCCCCAATTTTTTTAAATAAAGAAACTCAGGGAAAATTTAGAAAAGAACTAGAAAAGTTTTATTACGATGAAACAAAATATGACACTTATTTAGAACAGTTGGGAGTGAAATATCCAACTCTTAAATAAAGATTAAATGAAAGCATTGTTATTTTTATTATTATTGTTTTTATTCAATGGGTTAATTTTTTCTCAACAAAAAATAAGTATTAGTGATTCTTTAGAAATAACAAATATTCTATACAAACAGCAAAGAGATTGGAATATAGGAGATATTGATGCGTTCATGGGAGGTTATTTGAAATCTCAAAGGCTGGTTTTCTCAGGATCTAATGGTCCAATTTATGGGTGGGAGGCTACACGGGATCGTTATAAAAAAACTTATTCAAATCGGGAAAAAATGGGAAAATTGAAATTTGATATTTTAAATATGATAGGTCTAAGCCCTAATGTTATTCAATTACAAGGAAAGTTTTACTTAACAAGGACTATTGAAGACGCTTCAGGATATTTCACTCTAAATTGGATTAAAATTAAGAAACAATGGTATATAATTTCGGATCATACTTCTAGCTCAAAATGATTTAATGAAAAAAAAAATTGGTCTCATTTTAGGCCCTTTGGCCTTTGTTATTTTTTTAATTTTTGGACAATTTGAAGGTTTATCAAACTCTGGGCAGTCGGTTTTGGCCTCTACATTATGGATAGCTATATGGTGGGTAACTGAGGCGATACCTATTGCTGCAACAGCTTTACTCCCAATAATTCTCTTCCCCCTTTCAGAGGGAATGGAACTTTCTACTACTACAGAATCTTATGGACACAAATATGTATTTCTTTATTTGGGGGGGATTCCTAATTGCAATTGGAATTGAAAAATGGAATTTACATAAAAGAATAGCAATAAATATCATTTCATTTATAGGGTCTGATGTACGTAAGGTCATACTTGGTTTTATGATTGCAACCGCTTTTTTGTCTATGTGGATATCAAATACTGCAACTTCTGTTATGATGCTGCCTATAGGAATTGCTATAATTAAGCAACTAAAAGACAGTCCTGCATCTTTGGAAAATGAAAACACGATTTTTGGGAAAGCACTTATGTTAGGGATTGCATACAGTGCATCCATTGGTGGTATTGCTACACTTATTGGAACACCACCAAATTTAGTAATGGCAGGAGTAATTTCAGAAATATATAATTATGAAATCACATTCTTTAAGTGGTTTATATTTGGATTTCCAATTTCCATTATATTACTTTTCTTTTGCTGGTATTACATAACAAGAGTTGCATATGTTTTTAACCAAAAAGAATTTCCTGGCGGAAAGTCAGAAATTAATAGGCTTAAAAATGATTTAGGGCCTATTTCTTATGAAGAAAAAATTATAGCTATAATTTTTGCTTCAGCCGGATTTTGTTGGATAACAAGATCTTTTTTTTTACAAAGTATTATACCTGCTATAGATGATACAATTATAGCAATTTCTTTTGGATTAATTCTTTTTGTATTACCATCAAAAGCAAAAACTAACACCCTATTAAACTGGAAAGATACAATTCAATTACCTTGGGGAGTTATAATACTTTTTGGAGGAGGAATGGCAATAGCAAAAGCTTTTGAAATTAGCGGCTCAGCTATTTGGTTAGGAGAACTTATGACTAGATTAGATGCATTACCTTTATTTATTTTGATCATTGTTTTGATAGCAGCAGTAAACTTTTTAACAGAAATTACCTCGAATTTAGCAACAACTGCCATGATATTACCGGTGTTAGCTTCTTTAGCTTTTGAGATCGGAGTTCATCCATTTGGAATTATGATTGGTGCTGCAGTTGCCGCATCATGTGCTTTTATGCTCCCTGTAGCAACTCCACCGAATGCAATTGTATTTGGTTCAGGCTATCTTAAAATTCCAGATATGGTTTCTAGAGGGATCGTATTAAATGTTTTCTCAATTATTCTTATCGCAGTCATGGTTTACTTTTTTCTTCCAATATTATGGGAGATTAATTTAAATAACTTTCCAGAAAAATTTAATTAAAAGAGAACAAATTAATCTTACTGCTTTAATACAAAATCAAAATATTTATTAGGGAAAGGTTCATCTTTTAAAGTAAAATGCCACCATTCATTATCATATGGAATAAAGTTTTCTGATTTCATTATTTTCCTAAGAAGTCTTCTGTTATTTCTTTGGGTTTTGCTTAAATTTTTAAAATTAAAGTGAGACTTTTCTCCAAAATAATCCCATTCTCCTCCCATATCCAAAGCATCCCCTTTTAACCTAATTAAAGTCAAATCTACTGTACTTCCTCGACTATGTCCACTATTAGTAGCTATATAGCCTAATTCAAATAATCTTTCTTTGGCTAATTCTGGGAAGTATTTTTGTTTATTAATTGTGTCTTTAGGATTTTTAGACCAAGAAATAAATTCATTTACTGCTCGTTGAGGGCGATATGCGTCATATATTTTAATACCTAGACCTTTAGAATTTAATTTTTTTTGAATTTTACTTAAGGCTTTGGACAAAGCTATAGTTCCAATTGCACTTTGGTTTGAGTGATAACCCTCTACTATCTTTCCAGTAAAATTATTTTTAGTTGCGTATCTGAGTTCAACTTTAATATTTGGAATTTCTTTATCTAAGAAAACAAAGCCCTCAGGGAGTATTTGTCCTGATAAATTATAAGAAATGAAAAAAAATACGGATAAAGTTTTAATATTTATAAACATAATCAAGAAGTTGAGGTCTAATATTTAGATTATATAAACCTTTTTGATTTCTATTAGGATAGACTCTATTGGTTAACAAGATGACAAAAAAGTTATTTGTTGGATCTACCCATATCATTGTTCCTGTAAAACCAGTATGACCAAAAGCTTCATCACTAACTAAATTCGATGGATATCTATTTTGTTCTTTTTCTAAGCTTGGCTTATCAAATCCAAGTCCTCTTGGGTTAGAGCTTTCAGGGAAAGTTCTTTGAACAAATCTATTTATTGTTTTTGGTTTTAAATATTGTTTGCCATTGTAACGTCCATTTTGAAGTAACATTTGAAGAAGTGGAGAAATAGATTCAGCATTAGCAAAAAGACCTGCATTTCCTGATATACCGCCCATTAGTGATGCTGCCTCATCATGAACCCAACCATGAACTAATTGTTTTCTAAAGAGTGAGTCCATCTCTGTTGGGACTAACTCTTTTTTTGGGAATTTTTTTAAAGGCAAAAAACATATTCTTTCCAAATTCATTGGTTTATAGAAATAATAATTTAAAAATTCAATAAGGCTTTTTCCACTTAACTGTTCAACCAACTCAGGTATAAAAAAATAAAACAAACCAGAGTAAACCATTTTATTACCTTCAAGAAGTTCTGTTTTTTTTATTCTTTTAAAGATTTTTTTTTGATATCCTCTATGAACAAATATAGAATCACTTACTAGACCTGGAAAACGAACGCTTTTATTGAAGGAAAGGGTATTATGTCTAAATTTTCCTTTTTTATTGAATACAAGATTTTGATGAGAGATATAAGGAATCCAACCAGCACTATGACTCAAAATTTGTTTTAGGCTATGATTTTTTTTATTACTTCTTTTAAGAAAAGGGAACAAATTTGAAAATGGAGCTTCCAAGTCAATATTATAGAGTTCATAGAGCTTCATTAAAGCGAGTGTACTTGCTAAAATTTTTGTTACCGATGCTAAATCGAAAAGATCATTTGATTTAACTGGGATCAAAGAATCATATGTATGATGCCCATAAGATTTTCTAATAAGAATAGAATCTCTTTTATAAATTAATAACTGAGCCCCTGGGAATGCCATTTTCCGAATTCCATCATTGATGATACTATCAATTTTTTGATCAAACGATGATTCTACATTTTTTTCAAATTCTTGAGAGAAACATAATATATGAGTAAATAAGAAAAACTTATAAATTAAAATTACTCGAGTCATTATAATCTTTGGATTGGTTATAAAATTATGAATATATTCATTTTAATCAATTAAATAAATCTCCATATCTTTAATTCCAGTACTAATACTTGTTTTCAAGACTTGGCTATTTATGTTTTCTAAACGTATAATTCTAATTTCTTTATTTTTTTTAGGGCAAACACTCTCGATTTATTCTCAAGAGGAGGAAGATGCAAATGAAGATAACATTCCTTTTGATGCAGTTATACAATCTGAAATGGGTGGAAAGAGAGTAAAATTTTATGGTAATACAAGTTTAAATTTCAACCAGGCTTATTTTTCAAATTGGATTTCAGGTGGTGAAAGTTCTCTGACAGTCCTATATAGACTAAATTACAATTTCAATTATTCAAACAGAACAGGTCTTGTTTGGGATACTAATATTTTATTTTCACTAGGAACCACCTACATATCAGGTAATAAATTTTTAAAAAAAGCGGACGATAGAATTGAAATATCTTCTCTTTTGGGTAAACAAATAAATCAATTTTGGAGTTATTCTTCATTATTTAATATTAAAACTCAATTACTTCCAGGATATAGATATTACTTTGAAAATGGTATTGAGGCTAGAGAAAAAGTTTCTCAATTTTTATCCCCTGGGATTATACAAACTGGGTTAGGATTATACTATAAAAGGAGTGCAGATTTTAGATTAAATCTTTCTCCACTCTCTGCAAGAGCTATTATAGTATCTAAAAATTTTACAAGTGTTCTATCAGAAGGGGCACAATATTTTGGTGTTGATAAAAATAGGAGCATAAAATATTTCTTCGGGGCTTTAATATCTGGATATTACAGAAAACAGATAATGAAAAATGTAATTTGGGAAAATAATTATAGCGTATATGTCAATTATCTAGAAAAAACTAAAAATGTGGATTTCGACTGGAACTCTAATATTAGATTTAAAGTAAATAATCAGATTTCAGGAAACTTTGTACTTCACTTACTTTATGATGACGATTTAATTGGAGACTTACAAGTAAGAGAATTACTTGGTCTTGGAATAAATATCGATTTATAGATTTTTACTGGCCACGAGCTCTTTTGATAAACCAATCGTAATTGTAAAATGTAACAAATACGTTGTAAACAGTTCCTTGTCCCCTAGGATATAATTCAATTAAAACCGTTTTATCTTCATCTATAAATCGAACTCCTGGAAGATTTTTCATAATTAAATTTGGATTTGACCAATTATCTTGAGCGTAAACAACTTTATAGTTTTGTGACTCAAAATATGATCTAGTTTTTTTTAAATAATTTGTGGCTTCCAGAAGTGTTAAATTTTGTTTACTCCAAATATTTATGCTTATTAGTTTCTTGTCTCTCTCAACAAAAGATCTATTTCTAAATGCGTAATTGGTCCCACCACCGAATGATAATTTTTTCAATATTTTTGAATCTTTTTTTAAAATGGCTTTTGCATCATCTATTGGCATTTGAAAAAAAAATGATTTAAAAAGATTTTGTGCGGATGAGTCAGAAAAAGATAAAAAACAAAAAATTGTAATTAAACAAGAATATTTCATCTATTATGTTATGGCTACTACAAAGATAAAGAAGTTTAATAATTTATTTTTTAAATATAAACTCAAAACTTATTTTTTTAAATTGAAAAAGATAAAGGATTTACATGACAAATCAATATGCATTAGTAACTGGAGCGTCCTCAGGAATAGGACTTGAGATTTCAAAATGTTTGGCAGTAAGAGGCTATTCATTAATTCTTGTTTCACGGAGAAAGCAAAGACTAGAAGAGATTAGAGATGATCTAATTAATGAATTTAAAGTTAAAGTAGATATAATTCCTGCTGATCTAGAAGATGAAGAAACACCTGATTTAATTTATAATTTTTGTAAAGGCAAGGGATATTTTGTCAATTTGTTAGTAAATAATGCAGGTTATGCTTTACCAAAACCATTTCATGAAACTCCAATGGAAGATGAGGAGAAATTTCTTCGTGTTTTAGGTATTTCAGTAGTAGCACTAACAAAGTTATTTATCAAAGATATGATAAGAGAAAAAAAAGGTAAAATCATGATGATTTCTTCTGTGGCTGCGTTTACACCTCCATCGTCTATTCAATCACTTTATGGCCCCGTAAAAACATTTATAAATAGATTTAGTGAAGGGTTAAATCTTTCATATAATTCGGTTGGAATTACTTCAACCGCAATATGTCCTGGTTATACCATAACAAATTTTCACATCGCAAGTGGTGTCCAGACTGAAATAGATCGTGTTCCTTCATTTATGAAAAAAAAGGCTTCCCGTATTGCTGAAGAGGCAGTCGCAGAAACATTAAAAGGTAAAAAAGTTTATGTACCAACTTTAACTTTTAAAATAATAGTTTTTTTGGTAAAGTTAATGCCTCAATCTTTATTTTGGTTTTTCAGTAAAAGATTAGCTCCTGGGCGATATGAGAAAACATAGTTTATTTAATTCCAGTAACAATCAGTGTTCCTTTCCAATCTTCATTTTCACCATATCTCCATGATTTAATGTCATTATATCCCGCACTTTTAAAAAAATTTATCCAGTCTTTTTCTCTAAATAACTTCATATCTTTTATCCCACAACTTACAGGCCAGCTGTGAGAAATTGTATTTTCAAAATAGAAATCAATACCAATAATTAACCTACCATTAGGTTTTAGCCAAAAGTTAAAAATATCATTTATTAATTTTTTGGGATCTTCAACATAGTATATAACCTCCATCGAATGAACTACGTTTACCTTTTCGTGTGGTCTCCAAGTCATTAAGTCTGCACAATGATATTCGTATCCAGGAAGTATTTTTTTTGCTTTTGCAATCATTTTTTTTGAGCCATCTACCCCAATAGCTTTTTCACACTTTTTATTTTCAGAAACTTTCCTTATTACCCAACCGTTTCCGCAACCAGCATCTATAAATGTAAAATGATTTAAATTTTTTGTTGAATAATCAATCATGTTAATTACTGAATCTTTGTGGTTTTTTTCCATGCCAAAATCCTTATCTGAATCAGCCCATTGTCCAAATACTTCAATTGCGTTTTTTTTCATTTTATTAAACTATTAAATGTTAAAAGAAAAAATTATAACCTAAAATAGTGATTAAGGCCCAAAGGAAATATCTTATCATTTTACCTATCAACATCCATAGACTAACCTTTAAAAAATTAATTTTATAAAATCCTAGGCCAACAGCAAAAATATCACCTACTATGGGTAACCAACAGAAAAATGCCAAAGGACTTTTCCATTTATCAACCTTTCCTTTAACTTTTCCAATTTTTATTTTATTCAAGCCTGTAAAATATTTTATGTAAGTCCATTCTCCTAGTCTTCCCAAACCATAACTACTTATTCCTCCGAGCCAGTTTCCCAGTGTTGCAATAATTAGACACGTTGCAAGTGGATATTGATTTGCAATTAGAATGCTTAAGACTAATTCAGAACTAAAGGGTATTACAGTAGCAGCAATAAAACTTGAAATAAAAAGCCCTAATAGACCCAATTCTAAAAAATTTTCCATTTATTTCTAATTTGGTTTGATTATAATTTAGATTGTATGACAGATAACAATTGGTTAAATTAATATTTATTAAGAATCAAATTTGATTATATTTATGTGTCAAAATTATTCAAATTAATTTATAATGAGGCTGACCATAAACCTATCGTTATACCTTTTTCTCTCATTATTTTTTGTTGATGGCCAAGAAAAGTTTACCTCTAATGTTAACGATAAAAAACTAGGTAACCTTGAAATTAAAAATTATACAAACAAATTTTTAGAAAGGCCAGAGTCAGTATGGTCAGTGTTACGTTCTAGTGAGTCAAAAAAAATATTTTATGGAACCTATGGGGGAGTTCTCGAATACGATGGAATAAATGTAAAATCAATTGAAATTGGCGGTCTAATAGAAAATGAAATTAGAACATCATTCACAAGAACTTTATTGGAGGATCAAAACAAAAATATTTATGCTGCAGGGGGAGGATTTTTTGGGAAAATTATAGATAGTGATTTTGGTGGATCCGAATATGTTTCATTGATGGAAAAAATTCCTGATACGATCAATCCATATATCCAAGTTTTTTGGGGAGGTGTTAACAAAGAAAATGACATTTATCTGTATACCCGAGATTTGATTTTTAAATATGATGGACAAGAATTTGATAAAATATTTAAGATTTCAGATAGAGAAGAAGGTGTTGATTCTTACGGCTCAATCCAAACATTAATAAAAGTTAATGAAAGAATTTTTGCAAGGGTTTGGGGGATTGGTCTTTTCGAATTAGTAAATGATAACTTTAAATTTATAGAAAATTCAGAGCTTTTTTCATCAAACAGAATTGAGTCAATGGTCTCTTTGGATGATAATAAAATTGGTATATTCAGCAGTAAGCTAGGTGTTGTAATTTTTGATGGCCTCAATAACTTTAAACTACTCAATAAAAAACAAGTAAATAAGTGGCTTAAAGAAAAACTTATATATAATGTATCAGAGGTAAAAAAACTTTCTGATGGGAAAATACCCTTAATTTCTTTTGAGGGAGGAGTTTTGGTACTCAATAAAAATTTAGATGTAGTTGATTTGATTGATCAGAGCGACGGATTACTTTCCAATACAATTACCTCGATTTATGTAGATCAAAATGATGATATATATTCAACGAGTCTTTTATCTGCATCTAAAATAAAGTTAAGTAATTCTGTAACTAGTTTTACAGAATCCAACGGTATAAAAGGTCTTGTTCAGAAAATTAAAAAAATTGATAACAAGATTTATTTTAGTACTACAGAGGATATTTATCGTGTTGATGAAAGCAAATCGTCACTAAATAATAACAAAATTGTAGATCTTCAAATAAATGATATCCCCAAAGACTTCATATCATTTGGCGGAAATATTTTATCAGTAAATAATCTAAACTCTTTACTTATTCGAAAGCAAAATAAAAGTTTAGTATCTAATGATAGACTTTTAGAATCTCCATTAAAAAGCATGTTGGATGATAGGCTCTTAATTATGGCTCATCCCATTGAAGGTATTATTTTCTTTAAACGACTCAATGATAATAGGATAATTAAAATTAAAAGCAGCAAGATACTGAATCAACAAGGAGTTTTAGGTATCAAGGAAATTGCAAATGGAGTTTTATTTGTTGAAACTATAAATAATGAAGGGTCATTTATATGTATTTATGATAATAGAGGTAATATAAAGTCAAAAAGATTACTAACTCCGGATAATCAAATGGTTTTTAATTCTGAGAATTTTCCAAATGATCAAATATTTAATTCACAAATAGATCAAGAAGAATATTTTGTTCCATTGGAGTTAAATTTAATTAATACAGGTGCAGGGTTTTTCATTTTTGACCAAAATTTAGATTTATATAGTTTTACTGAAGATTTTGATTTAAGTTCAACCGAAGAAAACTTGCTCTCTATTTTTGAAAAAAATCTTACAAATTTTGATCCAATAACTAGACTTGCTAATATATCTGGAAGGCAACAATTTACTTCTATAAATCCATTAACAAAAAATAACTGGTTTCTTTCCAGCCAGGGTATAATTGAAGTAAATTTTAAAGAAGATGGGAAATATGATATTATTGGGGAATATACATATGGAGTTATAGATATAAATGAATTGTCTGGAGCTATTTTTGCAGATAATATTGGTTCAGAAAATCTTTTGTGGTTGGGTTCCAAAGATTCAAAATTAATCAGCTATCTCCCAAATAAGTATTTAAATGAAAAAAAAATAAAAGTTAAACCAATTATAAATAGTGCTTCTTTTGATGGTCAAATTGTAAACTTATTTCAAAATGATTTTTCTTATAATGATTCAAGAAATATTAAAATAGATTTTAGTTTTCCTTCACTTGAAAAAGTCGAAGAAAATCTTTTCAGATACAGACTAATTGGTTTAAATGAAAATTGGACAGATTGGTCTTCATCAACAGAAGGTATATTTACTAATCTTTATGAAGGGGACTATATTTTTGAAGTACAAGCTTTAAATGCAAACTTTAATGAAAGTGAAGTCCAAAGCTACTTCTTCTCAATTAGCCCGCCTTGGTACAGATCATTTTTAGCCTATTTTATCTATGTAATTTTCATTGCTGGTTTAATATGGTTTTTTGGAAAATACCAAGCTAAACGATCATTGGTTAAAGCTGAAAATGAAAGAAGAGAAAAAGATCTAGAGGAAGCAAAACAAATCCAGGAAAGTATGCTTCCTAAATCATACCCACAAATTGAAGGTTTAAGCATAACAGCTGGTCTTATTACTTCCACAGAAGTTGGAGGTGATTATTATGATTTTTTCGAAAGTACAGATAAAAATAAAAGTATACATGTAATTTGTGGCGATGCAACCGGTCATGGGACTGCTGCAGGCATGATGGTCTCAATAATCAAATCTGCTCTTAATGGGCTTCCAAATCTTCCTGTTAACGAAATACTCGAGAGGTTAAATAATATTGTTAAGAAAATTAATTTGGGTAGATTAAGGATGAGTTTAAATGTTGCAAAAATTGATAATAATCAAATTCAAATAAGTGCTGCTGCAATGCCCCCTACTTACCTTTTTAAAAATAAAAAAAAGGAGTGTGAAGAAATAATGATTGAAGGCCTTCCATTAGGCGGGTTAAAAGATGAAAAATTCGGAGTATTAAATCGATCATTTGAATCAGGGGATTTGTTAGTTATGATTTCAGACGGACTACCAGAAGCATCAAATAATGAAGGCGAAATGTTTGATTATCCCAGAATCAAAAAAATAATTGAGTCAAATCATAATAAAAGCACAGAAGATATAAAAAATATAATTTTCAATAATCTTAATAAATGGATTTCAAATGGAATACCTGAAGATGATGTTACTTTAGTAATAGTTAAAAATACCAGCTAAACAATCTACACTAATTTGTTGAATATGCTGAGTAAACATTTGTTTTATTAGATTTATTATACTTGTATTTGGTTTTTGGTTTATTATTTTGGGTTAAATTTTTATTGGGTTCATCTTTTAAAACGTCATTAGTAGAATTATTAACTGATCCATACCCACTATAGGTGGTGTTCTTATTTAATGACTTTTTTAGATTTTCTGATTGCGAAACAGATTTTTTATAATTATTTATTCTATCATCTTTTGTAAATAGTTTTTTAGACTTTTTATCGATTTTTGCAAAAGCGTCGGTCTTGCTTTTAGATGATGATGAAACTGCATTATCTGTTTTGCAACTCATTAGAATCAATAATAGAATAATTGAAGCAGATGTAAATTTTTTATTTAATATCATATAAGTAATTAAATTTTTTGATAAACTACACCTCTATACTTATTCCCCGATGAGTCAATTTGTACTTGTTGGAATAGTTCGTCATTATAAAATTCTAATTCAATTAATCCGCCATCTGTTTTTGGGGGTTTATTAATTGCCGCTCCTTTAAAAGGACCAGGGCCTGAATTGAATTCGTGATATTCCATAATCTTATTCTCTTCAACAAATTCGTACTGGCCATATCCTCCCCAGCCGTAAAATTCTCTATCCTCTGGAGTAAACATTTCATGTCTATCAACTTGATATATAAATCTTCCATTTAATCTAAAGTGAACATCTAAAATTCCATCTGTTGGAACTCCAATAGTATCAATTGGAATATTATTTACATAACTAATCTCATATACACGTTTCCAAACCCCATCAATTTTTGTTTCTTTTGTTGCAGGAGGCATACGTTCCCAAAGCTCAGCGTACCTAATGTTTTCTCCTTTTTCAAACTGAGCTCCAACATCTAAATTGGTATATTGTGTTAACATATTACCATTTATTGAGATTCCAAATTTAAAAGGAACTTTGTCAACATTTAGACTATCCTTAAAGGATAACAACCAGTTCATAGAACCTCCAGTACCATGTGAAATACTCTCAGTTAATGAGTCAGTCTCGATCTTATATTTTCCATAAAGGCCTTTACCCGCTTTATCTATTCTAAGCGAATCGAAGTCATTGTCTATCCAAATTATATGTCCATTGTTAAAAAATTTAATTTGTCGATAGTCTTCGTTAGCGTCACTTAAAAATACAGTATCAACTGGGATATCATTAACAATTTGTATAGTACCAACTCTATTCCATAAACCCTCTATCTTGTCTTTGACTGTTAAATTTTTTTCTTCTACACAACCAAGTGTTACAAATAAATAGGCAAGAATAAAATATAGTTTGAATTTCATAATTAATAAGGATTTTTAGTTTGTAGAATCTGATGATAATTTTCAGGTGTATATAACCTGGGAGTGATTTTTTTCTTAATAGTTGTTGGGATATTAATTACAGTTTTCTTTATAATTTCAAGAAAAGATCCGTAACACTTAAATATAGCATCAAAATATTTAGATTGATTATTTATTTGTTTGAAGCTATTCATCACACAAATGATTTATGATTAATTTTCTATAAATATAAATTTTATATAAATTAGTTCCAAGTTTTCATAAACCAATTTTTAAGATGAAGAAAAACCCCACTGTCGAACTTAAACTACCCATTTTAAAGGACATGGAGCTAGTTGCAACGCACACATCTGATGTTGTGGCTAAGCATATGAAATTATCTGAAGAAAAATCTGCTGAAATTTCTATGGCGCTTATAGAAGCTTGTATTAATGCTTTTGAGCATTCTGAAACAAAAGAGGATATTTATATTCATTTTATTATAAGCGATGAAAATCTCACAATTAAGGTTATAGATAGAGGTGTCGGTTTTGATGCTTCTGCTATAGAATTACCTAACATTGATCAAAAGTTAACCGACGAAAGAAAAAGAGGCTGGGGCCTAATGCTAATCAAAGAGCTAATGGATAAAGTTGACTATGAATCCGACAATACTGGAACGACATTAACAATGACTAAAAATAAAAAAACCGATGAGTAGTATTACAGGCAAGAGTATTAGGGATGGAATTGTAATTATTTCGACGGAAGGTTATTTTAACAAGGATTTAGGTGAAGCTTTAAAATCTGTAGCCGATGAAGAAATAAAAAATGGCCATAAAAGCTTTTTAATTAACCTTGAAAATTCAAAAATTGTAAATAGTATCGGGGCTTCTATTTTGATTGAAATAATTGAAGATCTTCAGTCTATGGATGGATCATTAAATTTCTGCAATTTAGCTCCTATTATTGCAAAAACCTTCAAGATTATGGGACTAACAAAGTATTGTGAAACTTTTGAAAATGAAGACGCAGCCATAGCCAAACTTGCTTAAAATGCAACTTGATCTTTACTCTTTTTCAAAAATTTATGATAAAGAGAAACTTCCAAGTAAAAAATTAGAATTAATCGTAGATTGGCTTGAAAAAAATGATTTTCAAGTAAAATTTTTTTTAGACAATAAAAACTCTACTTTAAAATTAAAAAAGTCAGCCTTTGTTAAGATGGAAAGCGTAGATTTTTCAAGTCTATTTTCAAAAAAAAATCTTCTTCCTTATTCCAAAATTTCTAAATATTTTCATATTAACTTATTTGATGTAAATAATTATTTACCAAATAATTTTGATGGACTCATTACCGGACTTAAAGTGAAGTCCTCTTATATTGGTGCATTTTATCTATGGAATTCTAAAGTTGATAATCAAGAATTGACCTCAATAATTCAATATTTTAAGCATTTGGTTCAATCAAATATTGGAGAATTGCTCTTGAGAAAAAAGCTAAGGAAAAACACGTCAGATTTAAGAGATAAAAAATTAGAAATAGAGTCATTTATTGATATATCAGAGCTATTGAGCGGAACAAGTGAATCAGAAATTTTATTTCAAAACCTTCTAGAATATCTTGTATTTACGATGAACGCCTCAAAAGGAGTAATCCTTTCTAAAGAACCAAATTCAGGAATATATGATTTAAAAGCAACATTAGGAATTAATGATGATTTAGACAAAAAAATCTTTAGAGATAATAAGGGGGTTTTATCTATATTAAGAAAAGAAAAAAAATCATTACTTCTCAATTTCTTAGAGGATCTACCTCTGTTATCTTTTTCTAAAAAAAATTCATTGGTTGGTCCCTTATTAAACGGTAAAAATCTTAATGGTTGCATAATTTTATATGATAAAGAAAGCAGAAAAGGATTTGTTGATTTTGATCAATATGACTTAAGATTTTTTAATTCTGTTGTTAAAAAAATTTCTTTGTCATATAACAATATAATATTGTTAGATAATGTAAATAAATCCAAAAAACTTATTGACAATATTATGTCTTCAATATCTACAGGAATAGTAAAAATTAATCTAATGGGTGAAATCGAATACATTAATGACTCCGCAATAGAAATTTTTCAGCTTGATAAATCAATGCTACTTGATAATCATTATGCGATTATTTTTGAGGGAAATCCTGATCTGGTTGAGTTAATTGAATTTGCAGAAAGCAGAAATCACATTCTTTATGAGGAAAACCTAAAAGTAAAAAAACAAGACAATAAAGAAACAAACATCAATCTTACAATATCGCCTGTTTTCGATGATGGGGTAAATTCAGGATCAGTAATATCTTTAGAGGATTTATCTGATATAAATAAAGTTAAATCAACTTTTAAAAAATATGTATCCGAAAATATAGTTGATGAGTTATTGCTAAATGAAGATTCTCTAGAGCTTGGAGGTGTAGAACAAGAAGTTTGTGTTCTTTTTTCAGATATTAGAGGCTTTACCTCAATGTCAGAGCAAATGGAGGCTTCTAAAGTAGTTACCCTTTTGAATAGTTTTTTTGATAAGATGATTGATGTAGTCTTTAAATATAATGGCACTCTAGATAAAATTATAGGAGATGAATTAATGGTTTTGTATGGGGCTCCACTAAAAAAAACTGATGATATTTTGAATGCAGTTGATACGGCAAAAGAAATGTTTACCACACTTGAGAATTTTAATGAAAAAATGAAAGATGATGGGTTTCCAAAATTGAACATTGGTATTGGAATAAATTATGGTAAAGTGATCTGCGGTAATATAGGTTCAGAGCAGCAAATGAATTATACTGTAATTGGAGACACTGTCAATTTGGCTTCAAGACTATGTTCTGCTGCGAAACCAGGAGAAATTATAATATCAGACAGCGTATATAATTCATTGAAAAATAAAAACGGGTTTAATCCAAATGATGATTTAATTCTAAAGGGAAAAACAAAACCAGTAAAAAATTGGAAATACATATATTAATTTTAAACCGCATAGATACTTATAAAAAAAAGGGACAAAAAAATAATAGACTTTAGTAAGTGTCTTAAACCCTTATTAACATTAAAAAATTTAATTGAAGCAATATTAGCTGTAGCATAGACAGATTGAGTGAGATGCTTTCTATAATTGTTTTCATCATTTAATATCTCATTTAGAGACTCAAAGAAAGTATCAAAGTCTTTATATTTGTTTATATCTCCGAAAAAAAGAGGAGATTTTTTTACTGAAAAGTTGAATCTTGGTAAAATACACATTACACACCTCCTAACAGAGGAAATAACAAAAAATAAAGAAACGCCTAACAAGATTAAATGTATGGCATCTCCAAAGCTAAAGTTAAATGAATATACATTTTCTTCGTCTAAAATATCTAGCGTATATCCTAAACCGAAAATTAGACTATAAATAGAAATTACAGCTGTAGCTTTTACTTCTGCAAATTGAATTTGGCTATAATTGTAATTGATTATATTCCAATAATCCTCAATGTCTATATTTTTTAGCTTACTCAAATTAATTTTTAATTATGGTGACTATTTCAAATTTAAAAATTTAATTTTATAAGTGAGGTCATCAATTTTTTGAATTAATTTTAAGAGGTGAGAAAAAAATATTGTGAATCTTGTAAAAAAGAGTTCTCAACTTTATTTAGAGTAACCTACCAAATTCCAAAAAAATGGATTTTCTTATGTGAGAATTGTCTTTTGGTTGTAAAAAAAGATAACACAAAATACCGCTATGGAGGGACTTGGAAAAAATAAGTGATAAATTATTGAATTTCTGGGCAAAGACTTTTAAGTTCCTTATTCGTTATGAAAAATGTAGAAAGATTAGCGGAATCAAAAATTGAATTACACTCTTTATAATTTCTAATCAGTTCACCTTGATTATCTAAATAATAAGTGAAAGTTCCACAGTGATTAATTGTTATTCCAGTTACGTTGTAACCTAATTTTAAAGTATTTATTCCATTTTCTAAAAGAGTATATTGAAATTTATTACCTCTTATGTCTTTCGGATTTTCTGTAAATTCCATGCAAACACCATCTTCAACAAGTATAAGTTTAAATGGATTACTCTTAAATATTTTATAGTTTGTTCCTCTTGTCCAAACAATATCGTTTAACCTATCTAACAAATGACTTTGATCGATATTTTCTTCAGAACATGAAATACAAATAAATAACATTAAAAACAAAATGTTTTTATTTATCATTACTTACTTTTTAAAATATCACTGAAAAGAAAAATTAAAACTATAATCATAGTTATAACTACGATCACCCCTACACCGCCTGAAGTCATTTTTTTTCTCAAATATATAAAACACTTAATGTCTTTTATTAATTTTTAAGGAATTTTATCTTTGAAATATTATGATCTTATTAAGAGAAGCTACCCTTGATGATTTATCAATACTTTTAGAATTCGAAAAAAAGTTAATTGAATATGAAAGGAAATTTACACCAAATCTCAAAAAAAGTGATTTTAACTACTACAATTTAAAATCTTATATTGCAAATTCAGAGGTTTCGGTTGTTGTTGCAGAAGAAAAAAATAAATTAATTGCTTCAGGATATGCATTAATAAGAGACAATAAATTATATAAGATACCGGATAAATTAATCTTTTTAGGGTTTATGTATGTGATCCCAGAGTATAGAGGCAAAGGGATAAATAAAAAAATTCTGGACTATCTTATTGCTTGGGGGAAAAATAAAGGTCTTAATGAATTTCAATTAACGGTATATGCACAAAATGAAAGTGCTATAAAAGCATACAAAAAATCTGGATTTTCTTTTGAAACAATTACTATGAGGCTCAACATAGAATAAATTTATATTTTAGTGAATAATCAATAACTAATTCGTTCAGAGTGAAGAAAATTTTGACAATTTTACTTCTAGTCTTACCTATTATTGGCTTTAATCAACAAGGGAAAAATATCGATTTAAAAGAAGTAGTAAATACTGCAGCTGTTATTCCAAAAATCGAAATAGACAACTTCCTTTACGCAATGAGGGATAGAGACGATATTATGGCAGAACTGTTAAGGTCAACCTTTTGGTTAAAATCATTCAAGTTTTCTTTGAATCTTGAGGATTACGAGACAGGGAAAAAATATACTTATGAGAATGAGGGACAAGTAAGAATATTTATAAATGATAATGAGTTGACTCAAAGACATTTATTTAAAACTTTTAAAGCGATTAATAATCTATTAGATAATTCTAAGAGAATTCGGATAATTTCTGCGAGAGATACTTTAAAAAACATGGAACCTCTTACCACACAAGTAGATATAGGGGAATTCATTTTAAAAACAACCACTGAAGTAAGACCGGTAACCTTAATAAAAATCAAATCAGACCTGCCCATTGATACTGAATATAACAGAAAAAATAAGTCAAAAAGAATAAAAACACTAGCGGATTTTGAGGTAAAAATTAAAAAAGAGCAGTCACTAAGTCCCATTAGTTTTAATGAGGAGACTACAAAAACTATTCAACTTGATAATATTGAAGTTGTTCAAAATGTTAATGATGATGGGGTCATTTATTCACCTCAACTAATTAACGGTGAGATAGTTTTTAAAAAAAATTCAAAGCTTACTAGATTAAATCAAAAAAAAGAAAGGTTTATAAGAATGGGGCTAAACGAATATGGAATTGATCTTAATGCAACTACATGGGCTCAAGCTTTAAGGGGTTACCTAAGGGGAAAGCAAACAGCAACCACTTCAGATGGATTACCTGTTCTCTATGGAGTAGTTTCTCTTGGATCTGAACAACCTGGACCGCTTTGGGTTATAGACGGAGTGCGAACTAGTAGACCACCGTCATCTGTCAGGTCTATCGCTGATCAAATTAGGGAAGTAAATGTTTTGAAATATTCTGAGGCATCAAAATACGGTTCCCAAGGTGCGGCAGGTGTGATTGAAGTAAACACTATTTTAAGTTCAAATTCTTTAGGAGGTTTTAAAAGGAGTTTTGAAGTTAGAGGCAAAAAAAACATAGAACTTATGGAGGAATTTAAAATTTTTGAAAAACAGTTCATGTCAAAAAGAGATGAATTAAATGATAAAAGAAAAATTTTCATAGAAATCAATGACGTTGAAAGATTAGATTCAATACAAAAACTTTTAGAAGTATTACAATATAAAAGCTATTTATATACAGCCAATTTTGCAATTAACAATTCAGATTCAGAAATAGCTCCTTATTTAGGAGTTAAAAAAATTGCTGATGCAAAAATCAAAATTTTAGAAGCAATAGAAGAAAAGCTAACTGAAAAGGTTAAAAAATCAAGGTATGGGAAAATATTTTTAGAATTAGTTGAAAATCGAAGAAAAAAAGATTCAACAATAAATAATTAGATGTACATATATAATTTGTTTAATTTTATATTGAAACGCAATGAGATTATTATGAAAACCAAATTAACTTTAAGCATTATTGGTATAATAAATATTTTACAAGCCCTTGGTTATACAATTTTTGCTGAAACTGCATCTTCTATTATGTTTAATACTGGTGACGAAGCACAACAATTGGCTGTACTATTTCAATATGCCATTACACCAGCCTTTTTAATGATTGGGCTTATGCAGTTTTTATCAAGAAACTTACCAATTCAAGATGCAAAAAATATTTTATTAGCAGTTATAATTGCTTATTTACCATTATTTTTTGCTTTTTATACTATGATGAATTCTCCTTTAACTAATATGGGAATAGAAGATTTCGCAATAGATATTGTTATGTTTTCTCTTGTAGTATTTACATATTTCAAGCCAAAAGAATAAATTTTAATAAGTATTTTATGAAAAACAAAATTTACATTTTAATAAGCCTTTTCATCATTTCCTGTTCAAATGATGTCAAAACCTTAGAGATTCCATTGACATCTAACTCTATTGAAGCATCAAATATTGTTTCATCAGCTTTATTTTTCAAAGAAGGATTTACAGATGCGAGGATCTACACAAGTGAACTTGTTGAAGCATTAGAAAAAGCTTTAAAAATTGATCCTAATTTTGAATTTGCGAAAGCTATTTATGGTGATATTCCAAATAATTTAAAAAATAGCGATAGGAGGTCATACATAGAATCTGCATACAGTAACTCTGAAAATGTATCTGAAATTGAAAAAGCTTTTATAGAATCAATCTATTATAATAAAATAGAAGGGAATAAGGTAAAAGCTGCAAGTGCATTAAATGAAATTTTCGAAAAATATCCTGAGTATTATTATATTGGAGTTTACAACGGGTTTTTCCAAAACACAATAATGAAAAATCCAAAAGAAGCTCAAATAAATTGGAATAGAGCTTTAGAAGTAAATCCTAAAGCCAATATTGCAAAATTACTTTTAGCTCAATTACACTTTGTAACAACCCCAGGATTTTATCGTCTTGAAAAAGATGAGATAGATTTATTATATGCAACAAATATTATAAAAGAAGTTGAGCAATCAGAGCCAGAAAATCCTGAAGCTCAGAGACTTTTAGGTAATATTTACAGAGTTAAAGGGGAATTTGATTCTTCGCTAGAATCGTATAAAAAATCAATTGATCTTAGTGAAGATAAAAAAGGTTTTAGATATGCCCAACTATTTTTAATAAGTGGTCATGTTTACCTTTTTAAAGGTGAATACGATAAAGCTAGACAATTTTATTTAGAGTCTTTAAAGTATTATGATAACCCAAACTTTGAATCTTTTACAAGACTATGGCTGTCTAATACATATCTTTATGAAAAAAAATATAACAACTCAATCTTGGCTATTGATGAAATACAAAAGGATTTTGAAAATTATGATTTAGAGCCACTAACAAAGAAAAATTTACTTTATTCTTGTGCCTTTGAAAAGTTTGTAGCCTATGGACATAGTCAAATGAAAGAAGAGGCACTAAAAAGTATCGATGATATGATTAATTTAAATAAAGAAAGGAAAAAAATTATTTTGGCTAAAATTAAATCAGATTCTGAAAAGAGAAATATTGAACTACAAATCGAATCAAATGATAAATTCAATAGAATTTGGTATTCAATTTTATTCGGTGAATATCAAACTGCTAGACAATTATTAAAAGATTACACTATTCTATCTAGTGAATATTTAACATATGATTCTAAGGCTATGGTTGGATTTTACAAATTATCTGGTTATTTAAATTTAATGGAAGGTAACATTCAACAATCCATTTCGTTCTATGAGCAAATTCCAAAGGAACTCCTTGAGGAAGATAATTATCAATTATATTTTTACGCTCTAGCTAAAAAAGCTAATGGCAATAATAAAAGGAGCGAGGAATTATTTAATTATTTGGCAAATTATAATTTTGCTGGTTGGCAAAACTCAATAATAAGACCACTTGCTATTGAACAAACCAATAATTTATAACAAATAAAAATGCTGTCTTTAAGATTTAATCGAAATAATCCACTCCCTCTTGTTGCTAGAAGTAAAGATTTGTCAATGTCATCATGAAATATTTTTACAATTGATTTTGATGAAAGGGTTTTATTGTCTCCTTTTTTGTAATCAAATCTATGTATAAGATTTTCTAAGTTATTTTTATACAGTGATAAACCTTCATTTTCACTTCCTACATAAAAATAATTTTTAACTTTTTCAATATCAGAAAATGACTTGGGAACCTTATTGTTAAAGAGTTCGTTATACTCATAATTTTTTAAGTTTTCTTTAATCTGTTTTTTTACATTACTTTTTGGACTAATATTGAGTCTAACTATTCCATTCCCTGTGGACATATATAAAAAATCATCGATTAATTTTATCGAAGATATTTTACCATCTAAGTAGTCATCACCAGAAGTTACATTAAGTATAAATCGCTCAGATTTTAAATCAATTATGTGAAGGTTTTTATCAAAAAGAAATAAATAGTTTTCGTTAATCTCAAATAAAGTTTCTTTATTAATATTAATTTCTTGGGGTATGTTTATAGTTCTTTTTTTTTGGAGGGTGACTAACTCAACAGAAGATTTTTTGACTTTAACTTCACAATTGAAT